>JBHENH010000265.1:0-507 GCA_046262135.1 Pyrinomonadaceae bacterium | reverse complement strand
ATCAAGCAGCGATTGCACATAGCCGGTAGGGCCCGACCAGTCGTGGCCGTCCGGCTTTGAAATCACCTGCCGTAATTCAACCCCAGCGTCCTTCCAGCCTTCAGTTTCGTCGCGATAGCAAAAGTCGTCCGGCGTGCGCGCGCCGTAAAGCACCACCAACTGACCGAAGGCACTGGGACGTTTCAGCACATGCCGCAGCGCCGAACGCAGCGGCGCGACCCCCGTGCCCATTGCAACGAACACGAGGTCCTTTCCTTTCAAGTCGAAGGAACGAATCGCGCGAGCTTGATCGCGCACTGCGGTAATAACGAGTGAAGTCAACTAAACTAATTAGCACTATTGAATTTTGAACCGAAGCCGGGTGCAGTGTAACAAATCGGCTAATTAGATCACTCGCGCCGGTGCTACAATGCGGCTGACCTACTCCCCGACGTAAATCTCATGTCACACACGACGGCAGTTTCGCGTTTCTTGATCTCATTCCTAATTGGAAGTTTTCTTTTGAGC
>JBHENH010000264.1:0-510 GCA_046262135.1 Pyrinomonadaceae bacterium | reverse complement strand
ACATCGTTCAAGACGCGGTTGCGCAGCAGACGCTCCGCGCCGCGATGCAGTTCGGCGGCGAGCATCACTCGCCGGTCGAGATGATAGTCGCCTTCGAGTATTGCTTCGAGCGCGTCTGTCATCTCTTCGACGCGCACCTCGGTGAGATAACCGAGGTTGCCGTAGTTGACGCCGACGACCGGCACATCGCGATTATCGAGAAGCCGGGCGGTGGCGATCATCGTGCCGTCACCGCCGAGCACGACGATCAGGTCCACGCTCGCGGCCAAGCGCTGCGTATCACTTCTCCGGCAAAATTACTTCTGGCAAAGTCAGGCTAAGAGCGCGTGGATAACTACTGCGTGGGATGATACAGGCGCGTCTTTCCGAGTGTCAACGCGGAGCATTTTAAGGGATGAGGGCGGAGGGATGAGGGATGAATCAGAAAAAGCCTTCAAGCTGGACAACCGTCTTTGGTTTTATTCATCTCTCATCCCTCCGCCCTCATCCCTGCTTGTTACGGCGTAGAGG
>JBHENH010000263.1:0-528 GCA_046262135.1 Pyrinomonadaceae bacterium | reverse complement strand
GGGTTCGGGCTTTCAGATCTTCAGCATTCATAAATTCCTCCCCGCGATTTAAAATCCGCAACCACCAATCCGCAATCCGCATTCGATTGGCGGAGGCGTGTAGGAATCGAACCTACCTGAGCCTGTTCTCACAGTCTCACTAACGGTTTTGAAGACCGCGCCGTTCACCAGAACAGATTCGCCTCCACGTTTTCAAGCATCAAGTTTTAATCACAGTTGGGACGTCAAGCCTTGCTGAAATGCATTGGGCAGCGTCGGAGCAAAAACCCTACGCGCCAAACTGCGAGGCTGTCAAGCAACGCTACCATCAGCCTCCTGACAAAAAGATACCAACTTCGACTTTCTCTTGCGGCCCTCAAACTTGACTTAAATGCCGTACCCCGGCTACTATGATTTTTCCGAACGAACGTTCGAACGACTAGATAAGAACCAATAAAATGCCAGCAAAGCCGCGTAAAACGTTTCCTGCAAGCAACCGATGAAGAGGTGTGCGATGATTAATTTTCAAACGTCCCCGGACCAGTACAA
>JBHENH010000262.1:0-538 GCA_046262135.1 Pyrinomonadaceae bacterium | reverse complement strand
GAACCAATCCCATCAGGAAATAGAAAATCATCACTACTTCCGAGTCGCCCCAGTTGTAGTGCACCTGTCCGGAGATAAAGAAACCAACCAGGCCCCCCAGCGCGCCCAGCAAAATTCCGTGTTCCATCCAGTGCAACTTCGATTTATTTCTTAGCGTTTGCCAAATCGTCCGCGCGTAAACAAACAGCAAGCCAAGCCAAACAAGTAACACTGGTATTCCACGTTCCAATGCAATCTGCAGGACATTCGAATGCATGTGACCCCATGGCAAACGGCCTTTATCAAACAAGCCCAATTGCCAATGCCAAGTTGTTCGAGCGCATTGTTGCCCGGCAGCAATGTGCCCGGCGGCAGTTTCGAGGTAAACACCCATTCGTGGCGGTAGACCGTAACCGTCGCCACTTTCTTGTCCGGCTTTGATAATTCGTTGACGAGTTGCTGCGGGTCGTGAAGCTTCACTCCGTCCGCGGTCAGCAATGTATCGCCATCACGAGCGCCTGCCCTGTATAGCGGGCTTGTTTCTACGACCCCATAGATC
>JBHENH010000261.1:0-542 GCA_046262135.1 Pyrinomonadaceae bacterium | reverse complement strand
AGGCGATCCTTACTATCCGGTGCCGCGCAAAGAGAATTCCGCAATCTACGCCAAATACAAAGCCCTTGCGGACCGCACACCGGGAGTTACGTTTGTCGGTCGTTTGGCCACATACAAGTATTACAACATGGACCAGATTGTGGCCCAGGCGCTGACAACTTACGGAAAAATTACCGGCCTGAGGCGAGTGGAAGCTACCGTCCACAGCAACGGAAACGGAAACGGCAATGGACACCAGCCAATCGCCGCTACCGCCGCAAGGGCCGGAGTTGAATGCACTGTCAACCGCGTCGGCGATCGTTATTCGGATCAGCTCGAGCGGAATGGACACGCCATACGTTCGAAAGATCTCGAACGCCTTGCTGATCTGGGCGTCCGTACACTTCGGTATCCGATTCTCTGGGAGCGCACCGCGCCTCACTCGTTAGATGTTCTTGATTGGTCATGGTCCGATGAACGGATGGAGTCGCTGCGGCAACTTGGAATCAAGCCAATTGTTGGGTTACTCCATCACGGTAGCGGTCCTCGCTACACAAGTCTTC
>JBHENH010000260.1:0-549 GCA_046262135.1 Pyrinomonadaceae bacterium | reverse complement strand
ATAGAGGGGGACACTGGAAACAGGCTGCTCACCGGATTGAGGCACCGATGAAGTCTCGATGAGAGATCGGCAACAGCTACTCCCCGTGTACTAACAGCACTGCGCCTGTGTCCTACCCAACCTCTCCAACTACGATGGAGGTGAAGGATAGCTAACCCCAAGGGCATCTTACCGTGAGGTGATGTCTGAAGGAAGGGGAGCGCAAAAGCGCGGGCCGATGTACAAAAACCGGATATGAGGCGTGGTGTGGCGGACGAGTGAGCACGCGATCACAAAGTCCATGTCCATCCAACTATTCACAGCACGTAAATCTGGCGGCTATGCGCCGAAGGCGGTGGAACTTACCTCGGGAGATCTGTGCTGTGTCCCACAAAGGGACTGGGGAAGCCGCGAGGGTTCCCGACCACAGCATAGAAGTCAGCAGACGGCATAGTAGCTTAGGGCTGTCGGTGTGCTCGATTGAGACACTCGTCCGAAAGGAGAGAAACAGCCAGGAATCGCATCACTGGGAACGCCTGAGCGAAGGCCCGAACGGAGTGGAGTGGCTAG
>JBHENH010000259.1:0-552 GCA_046262135.1 Pyrinomonadaceae bacterium | reverse complement strand
GTTTTCTATTCCTATGTCGTTTCTTATCGATCGACGTGGGAATGTGCGCTTCATTGCCATGGGCGCTGGGGAACAGGAAATCGCAGCCCTTGGGAAGATGATAGAAAAAGTGATGGCAGAGCCTGTCTCGGAAGAAAGCGGTAAGAGAGAAGGATCAACTGGAGCCGCGACGAAGAATTGATTTAGGGAGCAGTGTCCTAATTGAGAGTTTGCTACGCGAAAACATCGATCCACGAAACCACACGAACGAACACGAATCGTGTTCGCGACATTTCGTGGAATTTCGTGGGATCGTTCTTGATTTTAGATGCCAACTGAGGGCGGTACTCTTTAAAGACGTGAGATTCGGACACTACTAACTCGGTGATCTTTCCTTCTTTGGAGAACACTCGCTATGGCCGGTTATTCAGGCACGCCCCTGGCAAAGAAGCTCGGTTTCAAGGAAGGCTTTCATGTTGGGTTCGTCAATCCCCCGGAAGGATTCCAAAAAGAACTCGGGTCTTTGCCCAGCGGCGTTAAGATTTCTGTGGCGCCCTTACCAAAGCCACTAGA
>JBHENH010000258.1:0-556 GCA_046262135.1 Pyrinomonadaceae bacterium | reverse complement strand
GTACTGGTTCACTATCGGTCACTTCGGAGTATTTAGCCTTACCGGATGGTCCCGGCGAATTCATGCAAGATTCCTCGTGTCCCGCATTACTCGGGTGCCAAAGCATAACGGAGAGTTCTAAGTTTTCGCGTACACGACTATCACGCTCTATGGTCGGTCTTTCCAAACCGTTCCGCTAACCTGAACTTTTGTAACTCCAAACTTTGGTCCCACGACCCCAAGAAGACATGTCCTCTTGGTTTAGGCTATACCGTGTGCCCTTAGTAGCTTGACCATAAAATTTACTCACGAGCAACAAAATCAGAATTCAGAAGTCAGAAGTCAGAAGTCAGTAAAAACCAACATCCGAAGCCCAACACCCAAACCTGCTTGCCTCCTGAGAAACCTTAGTCACTTACTCTTACTTCTCTATTGCGCTTGCACAGTAAAACTTGCCTTGTGTGTTTCTTTACTATCTGACATCACGCTCTCATTCGTAACGTAACCTGTTAGGTTGCGCCCGCAAGCTAACCGCTTCCGTTACTTCCGGTTGCGTGACGTCGGACAACAGTCAATA
>JBHENH010000257.1:0-572 GCA_046262135.1 Pyrinomonadaceae bacterium | reverse complement strand
CACTATTTCTGCTGAGTTTCCCCGCAACAGAATTTACGAGGGCTGAATCAGGGCTGAGCTCGGCTAGCGGAAGTTACAAATTTATCCTGGAGGATCAATTAACTAAATATGTGGAGTTTGACGCGACAACCGATGAGAGAGGGACCACCACCGGTTCAATGACTTTCAACGACGAAGCAAAGATTGAATATCAGGATGTGGATGGTACCGGTGATAAGTCTCCCGATGAGCCAATTGCATTTTCAATGATTGCACAGTTTGATGCGATGACCGTCGAGAAAAACAGGGCGATAATCAATGGGGTCGTAAGAGACTCAAACTACCCGAGCTACATTGGCAAATGGGTGCAGCTGGTCGTGGAAGATAACGGAGACAACCTTGAAGTACCCGATCGCCTCGTCTGGAGATTGTGTCAGCCGGAACCGGGAGGATGGATACCGGAGGATTCAGAGGTGAAAGGCGACAACGGCGCTTACCTTAGCTGGTGGGCCACCGATGCCGAGGTGAAGGGGGACGTAGGAATTCCTTCCAAGGATTTGATTCCGGGAAGATTGAAGAACTGTGAAATATTC
>JBHENH010000256.1:0-576 GCA_046262135.1 Pyrinomonadaceae bacterium | reverse complement strand
ATCGTGCGCCATCGCGAACGTTCAGATCGATGGCCTAAGCCCCGAGGACATCGGCAAATATCTGTTCGCCAAACACCGCATCTTCGTCACGCCCATCGTCCACGAAGAATTCCAGGGTCTCCGCATCACGCCAAATATTTACACGACTGTCAGCGAATTGAATCGCTTTTGCGAACAGATGGAGCAAATCGCGCGCAACGGATTGCCGTCGTAGCGGCGAAGCGAAAGTAAAACGGGCGCGAAGAGCTTTTCTACGATTACAAAATGATTCCGGCGGAGCGACGGACGAAGAAGCTGGAGAAAAAGTTCGAAGGTTTGTGCGGAACGCCGAAATGCCGCGGGACGATGCTCGAGCCGAGAAAGTAAAAAGGAGGGCTAAGAAGAAGGAAGAATAAGGCTCACGCGGGAAGCTGGCGCGGGCGGAGCTTG
Organism: Pyrinomonadaceae bacterium; assembly: GCA_046262135.1. Lineage (GTDB taxonomy): Bacteria > Acidobacteriota > Blastocatellia > Pyrinomonadales > Pyrinomonadaceae > PSRF01. The sequence continues at coordinate 147 of JBHENH010000256.1, read as the reverse complement.
CCGAACCAACGAACCGTGCACGCGCGGCAAATGCCGTGGCTCACTTTCGGCGCCCCTGGCCTCATGACGTGCCTGCACCAGGCACACACTAGGGTGGGCAGGCGGCGCGCGGCGTGGATGGCTCTGTTCATGGTCGGGGAATTGGAC
>JBHENH010000255.1:0-586 GCA_046262135.1 Pyrinomonadaceae bacterium | reverse complement strand
GAATAGAAATCGGGATTTGTGAATGAAACCGTTTCAACGGTTTTGTGGCGGTGGACAACGAGAAACCGTTCGAAACGGTTCAGGGATAATTGGTGTGTCCTTGATCACCGGGCTGAAGCCACGGGTGCTAATGAGATCGCTCCGCGCAACGCTGCATCCGCTCAACTCACACGCGTGCCTCAAATCAGCCTGAAGCGGCCGCGCCGCTAATGTGATCGCTCGGCATGGTCAAGAGTACGTATGCCGTGAGCTACTCTTGATTAGCCGATCTACGCCCCTTCGATTTAATGAGATCGTCCATCACGCGGAGCGATCTCATTAGCACCGTGGCTTTAGCCCGGTGAATAGAAATCGGGATTTGTGAATGAAACCATTTTAACGGTTGTGTGGCGGTGGACCACGAGAAACCGTTCGAAACGGTTCAGGGGTAATTGGTGTGTCCTTGATCACCGGGCTGAAGCCACGGGTGCTAATGAGATCGCTCCGCGCAAGAGTGCATCCGCTAACCGCACACGCAGTCCTCAAATCAGCCTGTAGCGGCTGCGCCGCTAATGTGATCGGTCGGCATGGTCAAGAGTACGTATGC
>JBHENH010000254.1:0-596 GCA_046262135.1 Pyrinomonadaceae bacterium | reverse complement strand
GGGTTACGGCGAGACAGCCGAGGGCGGCTGCCATTTCAAGCATTTCACGACGCGAGAAAGTATTTCGGGGGTTCATTCAGCAGTTGAAACCACTGCCTCTGGCAGTGGTGCAGGGAAAAGGTTCGACCGTCCGAGGAATTAAGATGGATCTCCCTAGAAGGTGCCAAACCACTAAGGAGATACATCATGAGCAAGAGATTCAGGAAACTCTCGCATACACTCTACGAGTGTAAATATCACGTGGTCTTTTGTCCAAAGTACCGCTACCGGATACTCAAGGATGGGGTGGCGGAGTACACGCGCCAGCAGATTTATCAATTAGTGCGGCAGAAGGACGGAGTGGAGGAGTTGAACGTGCAAGCCGATCACATCCACCTCGTGGCATGGATCCCGCCGAAGTATGCGGTGTCAGAGGTGCTGGGGTATTTGAAAGGGAAGTTGGCGACGCGACTGTTCCGGGAGTATGAGCGGTTCTATGAAAGGGCTGTCAAGAGAAAAATTCATCCTCGTCTGGCCGTCAATCCTCTGTTCCTTGGCAGCCAGCCCACAACCTTGCCCGAAGCTCTGCAAGCTACGCCGCTCATCTTCTTTAACTG
>JBHENH010000253.1:0-603 GCA_046262135.1 Pyrinomonadaceae bacterium | reverse complement strand
AAAGAGGATTCAAGCTGGACGTGCAAACAGTAGCAGCGGAGCGAGCAAGTACAGAACCGGGAGCGGTAGCGACCGCACTCACCGTTACTTGAAGATTCCTGTTAATTGAATGCGGTCGCTACCGCTCCCGGTTCTGTATTTGAGGCCGCACTGCCCGAAACCCTGGCGACTGTTTGTAATCGTCTGAGAAGGCGCGCGACTCCAAGGGATTTGGCTTGTTAATTCGCAATCTCTTGGTTGCACTTCGAGCTTGAATTCACTTCCACTAGTCCAATTTTGAAGTGCAACAGAACGTAGTCCGAGCAAATACAGAACCGGGAGCGGTAGCGACCGCATTCACCGTTGCTTGAGGGTTCCTGTTAATTGAATGCGGTCGCTACCGCTCCCGGTTTTGTAAACAGTGTCGCACTGCCGCATTTCCTGGCGGACTATTTGGAATACCTTTCTATGCGCCTTTTTCACGGGACCGACAACGCAGAAATCTCGCGTCCTACGGTGTTGACGCTGGGCGTCTTCGATGGCCTGCACCTGGGCCACCAGCTGATCATGCGTACGGTGGTGGAGCGGGCGAGAGAGGAGGGCGCCGTCCCCACTGTTATTACC
>JBHENH010000252.1:0-610 GCA_046262135.1 Pyrinomonadaceae bacterium | reverse complement strand
CGAGTTAACGACGTCTAAACCGAGGTGCTCGACACTGTTGCGAAGAATCCAATATCGACTCAACCGGGGGATGCAAGGAAAATTGTGAGTCAGCCCATTGAGCGTGCAGCTGTTGGCAATGAGAACGCGCGCACGATATTCCAAGCACCCACCAGTGTCAATACTTTTTGCAAGAGTCTTTGCAAGGACGACCAGAATGCTGGTGGGAGCATTCTGGGAGACTAGATGGTGGTCTTTCACTAAACAAACGGTTCCTCCATTTCCCATCTGACGTGTGGGGTGAGTTAGTTTTTTTTCTTAACCTTGATCAGCTTTTCCTTCACCCGATGTCAATCAACAAACTCCAGAATCCTCAGGGACACGAGACAGTACTCCAGAAGAAGATTCTCTAGAAGAAGCGCCAGGGGAATCTGGGGCGTCTAGAACTGGAGATGACGTTGAGCGGGTTGACGCACACCCTCCGGTAGTTCGGCGCCTGCGTATCTTCACACCCGCGCGGGAGATCCCATTTGCGGGTCATCCGGTTGTGGGCACCTGGAACGCGTTGGCGCATGAAGGTATTGTTCCGCTTCCGAAAGGAGGTAATGGATGGACGCGCATTCATCATGAG
>JBHENH010000251.1:403-642 GCA_046262135.1 Pyrinomonadaceae bacterium | reverse complement strand
GTACTAGAACAGGCGCGGCATCCGGTCGCACACGAGGCGTAAAAGCGGGGCCGATCACAGCGTCTTTGTGCGGCACAGAGGAACTTAAGGGATGACCCGAAACGGCAGCAACGGCAAACAACATGTGACTGAGACGCCCGACGTCTCGCACATAAAGAATATTGACGTCACGTACGAGCATAGCGATGTCAGTATTGGCGGCATTTTGAAGTTCATCATTGGCTTGCTGGTAATGGCGG
>JBHENH010000251.1:0-290 GCA_046262135.1 Pyrinomonadaceae bacterium | reverse complement strand
AAGATAGTCGAGCAGGGCGGGAGCAGAAGGCAGTAGGCAGAAGGCAGTAGGCGGCAGAAGGCAGACGGCAGACAGCAGACGGCAGGAGGCAGTAGGCAGTAGGCAGTAGGCAGAGCGATGATGATGATTGTGCGACTTCTAAACAGAGGAATCCGTTCGACGAAGGATGGAATGTCGAACTGCTTTCTGCCTACTGCTTTCTGCCTACTGCCTACTGCTTTCTGCCTACTGCCTACTGCCTTCGCCCAAGCTCAGCCCGGCGGACCTGGTCCGAGCTCGCCGCTTTATGG
>JBHENH010000250.1:368-651 GCA_046262135.1 Pyrinomonadaceae bacterium | reverse complement strand
ATTTCAGTCTTGCCGGTGGTGGATGATGAGGGAAGAGCCGTCGGCTTGATACGCCTCCATGACATCGTGCGTAGCGGACTCTGAAAGGGATGAGGGCGGAGGGATGAGGGATGAAAGGCAGGCTGAAAGTTTTGAGTTAATAGATAGTGATTGATTTTGCATTGGTTCGGGCGTGCGAGTCTTTTGTTTAGGCGCAGAGTTTTGAAGATAAGGATTTAAATAATGAGAGTTTTTATGAGGCGATCTGCGCAAGCGGGCGCGAGTCTGTTGATGATGGTTGCGA
>JBHENH010000250.1:0-246 GCA_046262135.1 Pyrinomonadaceae bacterium | reverse complement strand
CTTCGATTCCGTTGAGGCTGGGGCGCAGAGAAAATGGAGGAGACGCGACGGTTGCGGCCAGCGCATTGACGAATGAGCGTTCGCGTGCGAAAGCGACTCGGGCGAGCGCGCAATGCGCGAGCGAGATCGTGCTGGCGCGCGAGGTCGCGGGCGTGCGTACTGCTGTGCGCTTCGGCGACGGGCGCATCACCGCGCCCGTCGCGTTTCGCGGTTCTTACGAAGCCGCGCCGCTCGGTTGCATAAGAT
>JBHENH010000249.1:381-665 GCA_046262135.1 Pyrinomonadaceae bacterium | reverse complement strand
GGAATGGTGTAGTCCTTGAAGGAACCGGCACGCACAGAGCGCATCAACGTGCCATCGATGTCCCAGAGGAGAACTCGAAAGGATGAAGGATGAAGGCGGAAGGATGAACGAATGCCTTCAGCAGGTTTCGAATCTTCTGCCGCCGAAGCATTCTGAGCGAACTCTCTTTCATCCTTCATCCTTTGATTCGTTCGTCTTTCTCAATCTGACCGTCGCGTATGGAGATGACGCGATGAGCGCGGGCTGCGATGTCCGCTTCGTGCGTGACGACGATGATCGTGTTG
>JBHENH010000249.1:0-315 GCA_046262135.1 Pyrinomonadaceae bacterium | reverse complement strand
TTCTGCTGCACCATGATCGTGTAACCCTCCCGCTTGGCCGCGGCCAAGACGCTTGGGATCCGAGATCTTGATGTCGTAGGAGTGACCTTGAAGATTGACTTCAAAAGATGCGCGCGCGGTGTCTTTGTTTAGAACCCGGCATTTGTAGACCGATGCACCGTGAAGCAAAAGATATTCGCCTCGAGCCAACGGCCGGACCTCAACTTCGTAACCTCTGCCATCGATCGCAGCGGTTGCTTTTTCCGACTCGAAGTTCAATGAGACTTCGTGGTCTTCGCCTGATACTTGTGCTGTTAACTTCATAGCGTAATCAAC
>JBHENH010000248.1:411-672 GCA_046262135.1 Pyrinomonadaceae bacterium | reverse complement strand
AGCCGAGGCAGCTGCCGCTTTTTGCGCTTTGCTCCGTTTGCGCGCCACAAAAAAGATCGTCAAACCAACCCCGACAATCACAACGATAAAAAACAAAATCACCAGGACAACAGCAATAATGATCCACATCGAAGAATCAGAAGTGGTTTCCTGAAATGCGAGAGCTGTAAAACTGTGATTCATTGGTTGATGCTCCTTGGCAAAGAATACGTGCTGAAACGTTTGTTTAAACTGCGATACTAGCCCAAACCCAGGCGCGGG
>JBHENH010000248.1:0-282 GCA_046262135.1 Pyrinomonadaceae bacterium | reverse complement strand
ACTCTGGACCGCCCGCGTATGTTTATCGGCAACACGTGTTGATTTTTTCTTTATAAGCCAGCAAAGGCGATTGCCGATGGGCATGAACGCTGGCACGTTGCTTGCCCCAATTTTCGATGAATCAGATTACTTTAGGAGGATCGAAACGTGAGTAACAAGCTTTTGATTTGTTTGGGCGTGGCAATACTTGCGGTCGGTGCAGCTGGTTGCAACACCACCGATAATGCGAACGTCAACGCCAACGCGACCGTAGCAAGTAATACTACTCGCCCCGGCCCGGAC
>JBHENH010000247.1:444-682 GCA_046262135.1 Pyrinomonadaceae bacterium | reverse complement strand
CACTTGAAACGTGCTATCGAGCGTTTTCTGGTCTATCCGCTGTCGAACCTGGTGGCAACGAATCAGGTCGGGCTGGGCGATTTAGTGAACGTGGACTTGAATCACGGTGGGACGAAACTCGTCTTCTCGAAGCGTTCAGGCGGCGCGCTGATTCATGACATCCCCGAGATCGAAGAGGAACCTGAGGATATCGAAACGAAATCCGGCGGCGTCGGGATACCGATTCCCCAGACAAGCA
>JBHENH010000247.1:0-231 GCA_046262135.1 Pyrinomonadaceae bacterium | reverse complement strand
CCCTTATGGAAAACCGGGAGGTTTATTCCATTTCCATTTTCCATTTGCCATTTGCCATTAGGAAAAACTCAAGTTTGGCGTCCAACTGCAAGCAGCGGGGGCGAACAACTACAGAACCGGGAGCGGTAGCGACCGCATTCAAGTGACATTATCCTTCAAGAAACGGGCGTGCGGTCGCTACCGCTCCCGGTTCTGTTCTGAGTGTCTCCTGCTAGCGTTACACGTGTTCCC
>JBHENH010000246.1:426-687 GCA_046262135.1 Pyrinomonadaceae bacterium | reverse complement strand
TCATTGGATCGGCCTTCGTTAGGCTGGTTCTGGAGGAGACTCCATCGTGCCAGGTGATTAATTTTGACGCGTTAACTTACGCGGGAAATATGGACAATCTCGTGGGTCTGGATGGAAACCGCCACCATTTTGTCCAAGGTGACGTTTCAGACTCGGACGCTGTGCTCAAGGCGCTACCTGAGGGTTGCGAGGCAATACTTAATTTCGCCGCCGAGTCTCATGTTGATCGTAGCATTGCCTCCGCAGGGGAATTCCTGCAAA
>JBHENH010000246.1:0-416 GCA_046262135.1 Pyrinomonadaceae bacterium | reverse complement strand
GATGAAGTGATGGGCAGCCTGCCTGAGAATGAGGAAGCATTCTTTATCGAAGAGTCGCCGTTCGCACCCAACAGTCCCTACGCCGCTTCAAAGGCCGCAGCAGAGCACCTAGTTCGGGCGGCACACCACACCTTTGGCCTCGACACCGTAATAACACGTTGTGGCAATAACTATGGTCCGCGACAGTTTCCCGAAAAACTTCTGCCACTTGCGCTTTCGAATGCGCTGAACGATCAGCCGATCCCGGTTTACGGCGACGGCCGCAACGTAAGAGATTGGATCTACGTTGAAGACCACTGCCGCGCCATATTGCTTGCCCTGGAAAAGGGCCGGGCGGGAGCGGTTTACAACATAGGTGCCCGCAATGAGCAGCGGAACATCGACGTAGTAGAGTCATTATTGAAGACGCTGGGGAA
>JBHENH010000245.1:438-690 GCA_046262135.1 Pyrinomonadaceae bacterium | reverse complement strand
GTACACCATCGAGGTGTATAGGCCGTAGATGGCCCCCCCTTGCGCGGTCTCGAAGCCCAGGCCGCCGGCGGCGAGCGGCGCAGTCATGTAAAGGAGGAGCAGCGCGCGCATGCCGTAGTAGCTGAAGCGCTCCCACATCTCGGTGAAGAACAGCGTCGACAGCCCGCGCGGGTGTCCGAAAAACGCGTGATCGTGTGGAGGTGCCGGGTGGTTTATCGCGGGAGCGATGGGGTCCCCCATGGAGGACAAGCA
>JBHENH010000245.1:0-235 GCA_046262135.1 Pyrinomonadaceae bacterium | reverse complement strand
TGCTGATGTTGACGCTGCTGTCGACGTGGATTGGCTCGGGCAGCTTGTTCGGCGGCACCGGCCTCGGCTATCGGGCGGGGCTTCCGGCGCTGTGGCAGTCAGCGGGCGCCTGGGTCGGCATTCTCCTGATCTTCTTCATCGCGCCGCGGGTGCGCCGCATCGCTCAGCACACCGTCCCCGATATTCTCGAACTGAAATACGGGCCGGTGGCGCGGGTGCTTGGGACCCTCACCAT
>JBHENH010000244.1:453-695 GCA_046262135.1 Pyrinomonadaceae bacterium | reverse complement strand
TTACTACGAAGGTTACGACAATCAGGAAATCGCGCAGATGCTTTCGACATCTCCAATGGTCGTTGGCGTTGTGTTACACCGGGCGAGAACAAAACTACGTAAAGAGATTGGGCACTATCTGGAGAAACATCATGAATAGTAATAATGATTTCGACGCGATCCTCGACAAAGCAACTTCTGAGATCCGCAACGAGCAGATCGATCAGACCGTTGTTAATAAGTCAGCCGAGCGTGTTTGGGCG
>JBHENH010000244.1:0-289 GCA_046262135.1 Pyrinomonadaceae bacterium | reverse complement strand
CATTCCCTGCCGCAAGGCGATGAAGGATGCGCGCACGCGCACTGCTCGACCAGTCAAAACTGCGACAGTGCCTAGCCGTTACAACATTAATCCCGTGATCTTGCGCTGGGGAGTTGCCGCGGTTTTGGTCATCGGCCTCGGCCTTGTCGCATTGCCCCTGATTCAGCGTTGGACGCCAGGGGGTGCGCTTGAGGCCACCGTGCAAGCGGCGGAAGGCCAGGTATTTCAGATTGGCGACACACGCAGCACCGCCCTTACTGCCGGCGCCCGTCTCGAGAAGGGCGAACGC
>JBHENH010000243.1:477-738 GCA_046262135.1 Pyrinomonadaceae bacterium | reverse complement strand
GGCTTGCGACGCGCGATGGACACGCTCGCGCAACGAGAAAAAGCAGACGGACACAGTTTTCCCCACAATGACGAACAGCGGCCACTGCTGGCCGCTGAAAGTTATTGACTCTATTGGTAGCGGGGGGGAGACTCGAACTCCCGACCTTGGGGTTATGAAAGCGCCCCTGGAGCTTTGCAGTTTGTGACATTCAGTCACACAACTTTAACGTTTATTACAACTTGCCGCCGTTACGGAGTAGTTCGACTTTGCACCAATTGA
>JBHENH010000243.1:0-393 GCA_046262135.1 Pyrinomonadaceae bacterium | reverse complement strand
CGTGACTATAGCGTGACAAATTTCTTGGGCCACCTTCTCACATTAGTTTCCTTTGCATCGACTAGTTTCGTAATCTAGTGCCGAGATACGCTCCACCTAAATCTGTAACCCCAGCGGTTCTTTCGAAGTCCGTGAATGGGTTACTGTTGACTTTTCTCTCAGCCTCCACTAAGAAAGTGGCTGCTTCACCGTTCCTCTAGTCGGAGTTTGTCCAAAGACTATTGGGTTTGCCTGATTTTTAGGGCTCATTCTCAAAGACAGCTAGCTAGCTCCACAAAAAATGCGTGGCGATAAAACGAACAAGATTGTTCAGCGCTTCGCCGGAGGCGTCTCTGCTTACCAGCGCGCTCTCTCTCACGTGAGCCGTGGTGAGTTCGACGAATACGAGCAGGC
>JBHENH010000242.1:449-760 GCA_046262135.1 Pyrinomonadaceae bacterium | reverse complement strand
TCAGTGGGCAACTTGAGCAAATTCTTATGGCGCAACGGCGTTCGCCGATTCCAAGCCTGGGTAACACTCTGGCCCTAATGTAGAAGTGCGCTTGCTGTCAAAAAGATTTTTGCTTTACGCCAACGGCGTTCGCTAATTCCAGCCCAGGGTAACACCCTGGGACAAAGGGTCGCGAACGAAGAGGAACACCGAAGGTGTTGGCGAGATCGAGTTGAACCTTCGCCAACTCTTTCAGAGTTAAAAGAGCAAATGTCTCGTTCACCCAGGGGGTTACCCTGGGCTGGAATTAGCGAACGCCGTTGGCATAAAGG
>JBHENH010000242.1:0-332 GCA_046262135.1 Pyrinomonadaceae bacterium | reverse complement strand
TGCTGACGAATGGATTGTCCTTAACCCAAAATCGCCACGGTTTATCCACCCAGTCTTCCGCATAATTGATGCCGATGCGTGGGCCGGAGGCGATTTTGCGTGGAGGAATCTTTTCACCTGCTTCGAGCCAGACCTCGTTTCCCAACAAGTCTGCACGATCGAGTGTGCGGTCGATTCCCATCGCTATACACAGCTTGCCCGGTCCATTGGTCAGGTTGCGATCCGGCTGGCCGTGACGACGCCGGCGCATTAACTCAATGCCTTCAACTGGCTGGAGCGCGCGAATCAACACCGCATGCGGTACATCCTCAACATTCGTCACGACATTGAAT
>JBHENH010000241.1:0-760 GCA_046262135.1 Pyrinomonadaceae bacterium | reverse complement strand
ACCCCGCCCTGGGGTGCAGCGCAGCGGAAGCCGAGGGTCGTCAACCCCAAAAAACTTGAAGAGCCTGTGGCGCGGGCGATAGCAGATGCAACCACAAGAAACCATTTGATGAAAGTAATCCGCAGATTACGCAGATTACGCAGATTCAAAAACTGTAAGGCCATTACTTGCTCGGTAAACTCCGGGGCCAAAAGAATGTTTGACTTGTCTGTACTGTCTTATTGAATCTGCGTAATCTGCGTAATCTGCGGATAAAGGCTTGATGTCCAGATTTGAAACAGTGATACAATTCGTCCGCCCTCTTTTGGCACTCGCTTCCATTAAAACCCCATACTTTGAACGAGTCTGCGCCTCGCCTCAAATTTGCATAAACCGTTCGGATCATGAACTTTTTCGCCTATCCGAATACTTTCCTAATCGAGCAACACCGAAAATCCCGGATGCCGAACTCTGGGCTCGGGCCATCGAAAAAGTAAAAGAAGATCGAGGCGCAAGCACTGCTGCGATTGAAATCCCCACACAGCTCCGGCATTACGAAGACCGCAAATGGTTTCTGGCCACCCAGGTCGCCGAAGTCGAAAAATTCCGTGTGCAATCCAGTCAGGACTTTGTCGATCTCGCAGCCCTGCTCGCGCGCGGCGAATTGATCCCGTTGCCTGCGGTCACCGAAAACTACCTTCTCTTCGGCGTCGGCGCGAGAGCTGACGACAAACCGCTCAGCCGCTTCGTGGACGATCACAACATCGCGCTTTACAACGAA
>JBHENH010000240.1:529-761 GCA_046262135.1 Pyrinomonadaceae bacterium | reverse complement strand
GGCTTCAACCAATTACGTTAGTTCGGACGGGATGATTTCACTATTGGTACCAGCGGGACAGCACGAGCTTGTGTTTGCACTGCGTTGAAAACGTGCGCGGCTCTGCCGCCTTCCCTTGCGGAAAGCCTTCGGCTTTCCGGACCTATACCGCTGCGGCACAGCCGCAAGCGCTCACTTTAAAAAACAACTAATGTTAGGACGCCGCCACTTCATTCAAATGTCCGCGCTCGCA
>JBHENH010000240.1:0-379 GCA_046262135.1 Pyrinomonadaceae bacterium | reverse complement strand
CTTCCGGCTCTGGCCCAAAGGCCCTTGCCAAAGAGTGAGTTTGATTATGTTGATTGGAGTTGGCGACGATGGCGTGAGATCACAGGTGAACGCCGACCGCGCCTCAGTAGTGAACAAGCCGGTAAGGCGGAGTTGGTTGAATTACTAACCCGGAGAGGCGGACGGATAACCTCTAAGGGCGAGTGGGAGACTCGCCGGGCGCGGATCAGAAAGACCATCAACGGGATTCTGGGCGAAGCCCCTGTCAGCAAACCACCGCGTGCTCCTGTGACCACCACAGAGACTTTGCGAGCGGGTTATGGGCTAAGAGAGGTTAGCTTCCAAACTGAACCGGGCGAGCGCGTTCCCAGTTTGTTACTCATACCTAAGAATGTAAGGG
>JBHENH010000239.1:0-770 GCA_046262135.1 Pyrinomonadaceae bacterium | reverse complement strand
CCTCCTGGCTGTACGGACCGAACCGATGGCCGACGTGGTCGTTGGCCGAAAAACTTATGGTGAATATGTCCGTGTCATCATCGTCACCCAGATTTTCATTGACGATTGTTTCCTTTGCGAAAGCAAGTAGCAGATCGTTTGAGAAGGGCGTGTAGTCTAACGACTTATAAAACATAAAGCCTGGCTTGCTCAGTCCGCCGGTGACAACGTGTGGGAACGTGTTTGTGTCGAGCGAGTCGGCGTAAAGGTTTTCCCAGGGCTGGGCGTCCGCGCCCACTCGCCTGCTGTATTCAGACACAGGAAGAAGGCGGTCCCAACGCTTTCCGAAAAAACTATCTGCCATATGTCTTTGGTTGAAATGCTCAACCCAGGCAGGCAAGCTGTTGAAGTAATAGCTGCTTGAAACAAAGTTACCGTTGTCGCTGCTCAGCCAGTAGGCGGCAGAAGCATGACGACCTGCCGGAAGAATGGCCGACCGGTCCTTTACCGAGATGCCTATCACTTTTGAGCGGTCGTTGGTTGCAAGCCGCAACTCGTCGCCGACGCTTGACGCGAGCAAACGGTGCGGACTCTTGCCACGCTCTCCCTCGCGCCCGCCGAGCAAGAGGGTCGAGTTGTCCGCCACACTGGAAACACGCGTGCCCGTCTCGCGGTCAAACCAATCGTTGGCGATGATGCCGTGCTCCGACGGCCAGGTACCTGTCATGAACGTCGCGTGTCCCGGCGCTGTATAGGTTGGCATGTGATCGAAGTTCGCCTGAGTCCAGGAC
>JBHENH010000238.1:260-783 GCA_046262135.1 Pyrinomonadaceae bacterium | reverse complement strand
GAAACATCCACTCAAAATGATTTTGGCGCGCCAGCCAAGTGGCCGCAACCAGCGGCAGAATTATTAACACCAGGACCGCTTTACGCCACCAACGCGAGCCGCGCCAGAGCCATATCGCAAGTGCTAAAGCACTCGCCGAAGCGATGAGCGTGACGGCAGGAGACCAGCGCCGCATTGCATAGGACACTGCCAGCCCTCGCGGTGTCTGTGGTTTGAAAGGCTGAATAATCCAGACGGGGGCGAGCACCGTTGTCAGTGCGATCAAGACAATGACAAGCAGACTGAGCCACGCGGCTCTTCGACCCATGAAAGGAGTTGTGTTGGCAGTTACCATTGATGCGTACTTTGTATCTGGAGTCTAAGTAGTTCAACTAAATCGTGCCGGCAATTATCGCATGAGGTTAACAAGGGTTGCTTGGCAGCGTCCCTGAGCATTCCGGATGTGCAATAGACTTCGCGAACATACAAAGCATCAACTTATCTTTCGTTATTTTCCGGCACGCTTGAGATGCACATAGAAAGC
>JBHENH010000238.1:0-235 GCA_046262135.1 Pyrinomonadaceae bacterium | reverse complement strand
TCGCGACTGAGAGGTTGGAGGTTCGAATTTCTCGGCCCAGTCAATTGAGTCAAAAACTTACGGCTGCTAGAATTGGCGGCTGTATTTCATTCGTGCCGCTGAGTGAGAAAAGCACCGTCAAGCCTAATATCTAATCAAGCGATGATTAGCCTAACCAACGTTATACACATCGGGCTTCCGCGCCACTCATTGAATAAAAAGAAAAACGTCGTTCGTTTCCGCCGGACTGGTAAAC
>JBHENH010000237.1:456-787 GCA_046262135.1 Pyrinomonadaceae bacterium | reverse complement strand
GGCGTCACCTCTGTCGCCCGCTCCGCGGGCTCTGCGTACATTTTGACGTTTGGGTCCTGGGGCTGACGCCCCAGGCTTTATGCTGTCGCCCGCTCCGCGGGCTGCGAGTGTTTGAGATGAACTGTTCCTGGGGCTTACGCCCCAGGCTTTACGCTTTCGCCCGCTCCGCGGGCTGGTGTCATATTGAACTGCTAACCTGGGGTTGCGCTTCGCTTCACCCCAGGCTTACGCTATCGCGTGCTTCGCACGCTGAGGGATTCCGTCCCCTTTTTATTAATCTTGTCAATTCTGTAAATCCTGTCTTGTATTCCTAAACTGCCAGCAGCAAATT
>JBHENH010000237.1:0-324 GCA_046262135.1 Pyrinomonadaceae bacterium | reverse complement strand
CGGCGTCTTCGTTGTAAACGGCCCGGTGCGCAAACGCCCGGAGATCAAATTCCCCGCCCAGCTCGCGGTTGATGCGAGCCAGCACGTTCAGATTAAATGCGGCAGTCACACCCAGCGCGTCGTTGTAAGCGGCTTCCAGGACAACCTTGTCCTTTTTTAAGTCTGCGCCCAACAGCAGTGCGTCGCCTTCGTTTAAAACCAACCGCAAGGCGCGCAAAAACTTTAAGGCTTCATCGACATCGAAGTTGCTGATGTTTGATCCGAGAAAAAGCGCCAGGGTTCGTTTTCGCGATTTGTTCTGCAAGTCGGAAAGCGCGGCAAAGT
>JBHENH010000236.1:565-794 GCA_046262135.1 Pyrinomonadaceae bacterium | reverse complement strand
GCAGGGGCGTGCTCCGATGCGAGCTCCGCCGGCAGCGGGACGCGTCCCGCGTCTCGCCACAACCTTTCAAGATCATAGAAGCGCCGGGCCTTCTGTTCGAAAATGTGTACGACGAAGTCACCGTAGTCGAGCAGAATCCACTCGGCGGCGTTGTATCCTTCGATGCGGGCCGCGGGGGTGCCGCGCCGCTTCAGACGTTCGACGATTTCGTCGGCGATGGCTTGTACCT
>JBHENH010000236.1:0-350 GCA_046262135.1 Pyrinomonadaceae bacterium | reverse complement strand
CGAGATGTCGATCATCACGGCATCAGTTATGTAGATGCGCGGGTCAGGGTTTTCGTCAACAGTCTTGGTAACCGCATTGTGTCGCGCCTCCCGGAGATCAATAATCCTTTCACGCACCGCGGACGTCACGTGATCAAAGCCCAACTTGTAGCCCGGGCGCGTGACAACGATGTGATTACAAAGCGCAAGCACCCGCTCCCACTCACGCCATGTCGTGATCTCCGTCCACGAGTCCGCGCCCATCACAAAGAAGAGGCGCAGTTCCTCGCCCAACTCCGCGCGGATGCGCGCGAGCGTATCAACCGTGTACGGACGCTCCGGGGCTTCAATCTCTACGGTCGAGCATCGAT
>JBHENH010000235.1:327-809 GCA_046262135.1 Pyrinomonadaceae bacterium | reverse complement strand
CAGTTACGCTCCTACAGAGCTTCTGAGTAAGAAAACACTGCAAGGCTATAAACATGTCGCCCCTCTGGGGCGAAGCCGACACGTCATTTCCCTTGCATTGTCAGATTTGAATTCCAATGAAAAATGAAAAATAGAAAATGACAAATGGAAAATCTTTTTGCACTCAACCCAAAACGCCCACCCGCTCCCGCGGTGTCTCTAGCCAAAGCAATAAAGTCGTCCATCCTGCGCGCCAATTACGATACGGCCGTTGGCTATTGCGGGTGAGGCAGACAAAGGCGCCCCCGCGTTAAACTCCCAAACCTTTGCGCCGTTGTCGAGACTCAGAGCGTAAAAGCGGCCATCGTTTGATCCGACAAAGACGCGTCCGCTCGCGATAGCCGGAGAGGATTCGACCCGGGCCCGCGTGGCAAAGCTCCATACTTCCTTTCCGGCAGCGGTAAGACCATGGACCAGCTTGTCGCGTCCGCCAACAACAACGC
>JBHENH010000235.1:0-317 GCA_046262135.1 Pyrinomonadaceae bacterium | reverse complement strand
TAATAAGGAAATCGCCGGTCGGGGTGCTGGTAACGCCAGACGATGCTCCGATTCTGAAGACTAACCATTAGTACTTCGTTGTCGAATGTTCCGTAGTACGCGTTCCCATCGCGCAACGCAGGTGATGCTCCGGTATAGGCGCCTGAAGCAACGTTGAAGACCTCCTTGCCGTCAGCGATGCGAATAGCATGAAAGATTTCATCGCAGCCTGCGACGTACGCCACCCCTCCCGCTGCACCGGGTGTTGAATGGACGGGGCCACCTGTTTTGAATTTCCACAAGACCGCGCCATTGCGGGTGGAAAGACAGTAGAGATA
>JBHENH010000234.1:0-812 GCA_046262135.1 Pyrinomonadaceae bacterium | reverse complement strand
GTGTTTGCTTGTCGCAAGGTGCCGAGCACAACACGCTCGCGATCCGGATCGCAGCAAGGCAATCCCGCTACTCTCTTCAGAGCGCCGACCTTCATTGCGAGCCGCGCACGCCGGTTCAATAGCCGCAGCAGCTCCCGGTCGATCTCATCTATTTCAGTTCGCCAATATTCGATATCCATGGCCTGTGATCCTTTCTGCTGTCGTGGCATTCATTTCTGTTTAAGACCATTGCCAAATGCTCACAAAAAAAGCCAGCCGCGATCTTCCCGTTTGGGAGTCGCGGCTGGCTCGATTGAAAGCTTTGGTGCTGGTTTTTAGGTCTTTAGCACTTCACGCCCACATTTCGCCTGCCCGCCCTCCCCGTAGGAGAGGAAGCGAAGGCTTACTATAAGCAGGCATACAAAACCTGTCAAGCAAGAATAGCAAACAGCCGGAGTTTCCTACCGTCTGCTGATTGCTGACTGCTGTCTGCTGTTGGGCTGTTCGCTGTTTGCTGTTTGCTTTTCCCCCAATCCGACTATACTTTCCGCTCACGGAGGCAGCATGCGACTCAGAGAATTCGGCCGAACCGGATGGCAGGTCAGCGAGATTGGCTATGGGATGTGGGGAATGGGAAGTTGGCCAGGCTCGGATGATCACGAGTCGCTTCAGTCTTTGCAGGCCTCGGTTGATCTTGGCTGCAACTTTTTCGACACCGCGTACGCCTATGGAGAGGGCCATAGTGAGAAGCTGTTGGGCCAGACGGTGCGCGCCAATCGCGGTAAGCGGCTCTATACTGCAACCAAGATGCCCCCAAAGAATAGACAGTGGCC
>JBHENH010000233.1:502-816 GCA_046262135.1 Pyrinomonadaceae bacterium | reverse complement strand
TCGTGCGCCCTTTCGAGTGGGGCCTACAGTTCATTAGCGATCATGTGAACGGCGATGACCCGCGCGCCGTGCTGCGTCGCTATAGCGAGCAAGCAATGGCACACAGCGAGGAGTTCTACGCGCTGCCTGAGAGCTCAGACTTTAAACTCCAGGGTGACCAGCTGACCTGGACGAGCGCCGTTCGCACCCCTTCTGCTGAAAACAATGTCGCGCGGGCTCGTTACTTTCCTGCCAGACCTGGACGCCGCCGGAATCCTCGTTCAGCGATTGTTGTCCTCCCACAATGGAATGCGCAACCCGAGAGTCACGTCGAA
>JBHENH010000233.1:0-346 GCA_046262135.1 Pyrinomonadaceae bacterium | reverse complement strand
GCACAATTCAGTCGATGCGACAGGCGGTGCTAGATACGCGCGCGGCTGTGAGATGGCTTAAGAATCAGGGTTATGAACGGATTGGAATCTTAGGGACCAGCGTCGGATCGTGTATCGCGTTTCTCGCTTTCGCCCACGAGCCGCTTCTAGACGCGGGCACTTTTAATCACGTTTCCGGTTATGTGGCTGATGTTGCATGGCGGGGGTTGTCGACCCGCCATCTGCGTGAGGGGTTTGGGAACCACTTAACTTTGGAAGAACTTCGTGAGTACTGGACACCCATTAGCCCCGTACCGTTTATCAGTCGCTTGCCAAAAATGGGACTGCGTCCGATGCGGTTCATTGC
>JBHENH010000232.1:574-817 GCA_046262135.1 Pyrinomonadaceae bacterium | reverse complement strand
AGTTAGGACAAAGCTAACAAAATAATCGCGGTGCGGGCTTTAGCCCGCACGCAGTTGCTTCTGGGGGGCGTACTACAAGCCCTCCCCTGACCCCTCCCAAAGGGAGGGGAACATCCAACCACCCGCTACCGCGTGGTGGTACTGACCTCATCGGGGCCCACAAGTTGAAGCCGCCCAATGAAAAATGGAAAATCTACTAGAAGTGCGAAACGAATGATGAGAGATTAACTCAACTTGAGTTAG
>JBHENH010000232.1:0-391 GCA_046262135.1 Pyrinomonadaceae bacterium | reverse complement strand
TTGAAGGGCTCTTCAACGCGCTCGAACAATTGCGCGTCCGTCGAGGCGAAGGACGTAAACGGCGCGAGTTGACCGGACAGATATTTCGCCAGGTCCACACACTCAAAGGCTCAGCCGCTGCCGCCGAGGTCGATTCGATTGCCCGTGTGGCGCATGAGTTTGAGAACGTGCTGGATAGGGTGCGGCTCGGACGCATCGTAGTTGATGACGCCGTGCTCGACGTATTCGAAGATGCCGCGCATGCTATCTCAGAAAACCTCGCCGCCACCAATCGGAATCAGACAGCAGAGATCGCCGTGGATTTGCTGCCGCGCTTGCAGCAAATTGCGAAATCAGCTTTCCAGGACGACGCGGCTCCAGTGGTCAGTGCCAGATCCCTCTTGCCCGAAGA
>JBHENH010000231.1:557-834 GCA_046262135.1 Pyrinomonadaceae bacterium | reverse complement strand
AAAGGTTGGATCAGCCAAAGGGAGCAAGAAAGACAAGATAGCTTCGGATCTCCGCGACCAAGTCCGCAAGAAATCCGGTGGAGATCTCGTCAAAGTCGTTCTCCAGCTTAACGCCCGACGCAGCGAGGCCCTTACTGCTCTGCTCGCTGAGAATGGAGTAAACGTAACAAAGTTTAAAAACTTCAACATGTTAGCGTTCCAGTTACCGGCGAGCATCGTCGCTTCTCTTCAGTCTTTCCCCGAAGTAGAGTTTGTTTCGAGCGATAGCGAGGTCAGA
>JBHENH010000231.1:0-310 GCA_046262135.1 Pyrinomonadaceae bacterium | reverse complement strand
CGGGTACTTAACTCCAAAGGTGTTGGCTCGGTGTCTTCTGTACTTGCTGCGTTGGATTGGGTTCTGAGTAACAGCAACATCTACAACATCCGCGTAGTCAACATGAGCCTGGGAATGCCTGCTATCAACTCCTATCAAACTGACCCCATCTGTGTAACCTCCCGCCGACTTGTAGACGCCGGTATAGTCGTCGTGGCTGCCGCTGGAAACAATGGTAAGAACGCCCTTGGTCAAAAGATTTACGGACAAATACACTCGCCGGGTAATGAACCTTCGGTAATTACAGTAGGCGCTGTAAAAACAAAGGGAA
>JBHENH010000230.1:358-840 GCA_046262135.1 Pyrinomonadaceae bacterium | reverse complement strand
GACAAACACAATTCGGTCGCCGGTGACGGCAACGGCCTGTGCCCGGGGACGGCGCGGGTTTACGGTGTAGAAGTTGCCGTTTTTGAAAACTGTATCCGCCGGCAGTATTCGGGAGGCGGAGGTTTCATGCACGCCGAAAAAGGCCACACCAAAAGCGAGCGCTAGAACGAATAGAACAGTAGTTGTGATTTTCATTGTGGTGTAGCGCAAGCTGTTAGCTTGCGCGGCCAGCAAGAGCGCAAACTAACAGTTTGCGTTACGAGTAGTGACGGAGCGGTATGTTTATAGTGCGAAGAGGACAGTATGACAAGGGCAAGCCGTCAACTCAAGTTCCATGAAGGTCGCGCCTTCGACCGGGTTGTTGTAATAAGCGCCGATCTCTTTGAAGCCGAGGGAGCGGTAAACGCCGACGGCGATACTCATCTTGGGAGGCAGCGTATCGAGGCGCATGAGCTGATAGCCAATGTGGCGGGCCTCATGGA
>JBHENH010000230.1:0-231 GCA_046262135.1 Pyrinomonadaceae bacterium | reverse complement strand
CACCAATCTTCCGCAAAGCCACGCAGCCGGCCAGTTGATCGTCATCAAAGGCAAACAGCAAGCGGCCATCCGGCGGCGCGTAATCACCGGGCAGGTTAGCCAGTTCCTGATCGAAGTTTTGAAAGCAAAGATTAATGCCCAGCCACGCGGCGTACTCTTCGAACAGCGCGCGGGCTTCGGCAATGTCTTGTTCGGATTTGACTTGAACTAGTCTCATAGTCGCATCCAAGC
>JBHENH010000229.1:0-875 GCA_046262135.1 Pyrinomonadaceae bacterium | reverse complement strand
AACGAATAGTGTCCGCGACGACTGGAGCAAAGAACGCGAGAATCAGCGTCAACGAATAGAAAGTGCGCAGTATGTTTTTCATGGGCATTCTCCAGGAGAACATTTCACTAACGAGGTTTAGCAAGAGTCGATTGCTTTTGCAAGCGGGAGAGGCAGTGGCAGTCGTCCGATGCCTTCCACCGAAGAAAGGTTGCGAAACCCAGGTGGTTTGCGAGGCGCGGAAGCCTGATGCCAATCAAAACCAAATCTCTTTGGCCCTTTCAAACAAAAACTTGTCGGTTGCCTGGTCGTACCGCTAAACTAACCCGCAAAGAGTCCAACTAAACTGGCAAGCGCTGATATGCTACCGATAAAGGGCATTTTTGAGGTCGCTATAAGGGTTAAGAGCCTTGCTCGGGCCGAATCTTTTTACAAGGATGTGCTCGGGTTGGAAGAGGGCGTGCGCGATGAACGAAGAAATTGGCTCTTTCTGCGAGCCGGCGGTGACGCTGGAATGGTTGTTTTGCAGGAAGATAAAGGAGAGTGGCCCACGCAGCACTTCGCCTTTAATGTAAATGAGGCCGACATCCAGCGCGCCGCAGCTTTGTTAAAAGATAAGGGCGTTTCGGTTTCGGAGCCCGTATACCACGAATGGATGAATTCCGTTTCAGTATATTTCGACGACCCTGACGGCCACGCGCTGGAACTCTTAGCGTTAACGGAGTCCTGAAACTCACGAAAAACGCCCGGTAATCGAGATAAGGCTAATTTCGAGGGTAGCCGGGTTAAGGGGTTTTTGGGTGTTGCCATTGTGAGAAATGCGCGATATAGTATGCGCAATTAGATGGTTGGTGAATCCTTCCATCACGTGGTTGCTGGGGTGAGGACAGTAACCA
>JBHENH010000228.1:0-876 GCA_046262135.1 Pyrinomonadaceae bacterium | reverse complement strand
ATGGCCGCGGCGCCCATGTCGTCGGGGCGCGTGTCACGCAAAGTGCCTTTCGGAGCTTTGCCGACGGCGGTGCGAACTGCGGAAACGATTACAGCTTCTTTCATGATGGTTCTCTGCGGCTTTGCCGCCTGATGTGCGGAAAGGCTTTGCCTTTCCGGCACCGCCCTTAATCCTGGAGGCTTTGCCTCTTTATCTTGGTTAGAAGGCGCAGCCTCAAAGATGAGTTCGTGTGCGGAAAGGCAGAGCCTTTCCGCACATCGGGCGGCCCAGCCGCAAAAATCCGTCCGGTATTTATCAAGGGACCTGCTTTGGAAATCAACAGTAAAGAAACGATCGATAAGATCCTGCAAGACTGCAAAACAATCGCCGTCGTTGGGCTTTCTTCGGATTCCTCACGACCTTCTCATGGAGTGGCGTCTTACATGAAACGAAGAGGTTATAAGGTTATTCCAGTCAATCCGAACGAGACGGAAGTGTTTGGCGATAAATCTTACAGCGCGCTTTCCGATGTGCCTGATAAGATCGACCTCGTTGACATCTTTCGCCGATCAAATGAAGCCGGAAAAGCGGTTGATGAAGCGATCGCCGTCGGCGTGAAAGCTGTGTGGTTACAAGAAGGGGTAATCGACCAAGCCGCGGCCAAACGCGCCGCCGACGCGGGTCTCCTTGTCGTAATGGATCGTTGCTGGTTGAAAGAACACGCCCGGAGTAGTAGGTAGCAGGCAGGAGGCAGGAGCAGGAGACGAGGCAGGTCAGTACCGCCTGCGGTAGAGAGTGGTGAAAACTAGCCTGGGCCTGATTAGGACTTGGTTGGGGATGGGGCAGGCGAGCCGCGCGCCCACTCAAGATCCAAAGCCGCTCAACGTTGATGTAGCC
>JBHENH010000227.1:0-879 GCA_046262135.1 Pyrinomonadaceae bacterium | reverse complement strand
GAATCGCATAGGTTCCTTAGAAGCAGGCAAAGATGCAGACTTCCTGATACTGTCCGGTGACCCGTTGAGTGTGTACACGAAAGTTCTTGAGACATACGTCGAAGGCCTCAAAGTTTTTGACCGCAGTAACCCGCAGGATCGTCTTTATGCCGTCGGTGGCTACGGCGCCGGACGCGATCAGATATTGGACTTCGACTGTTTTGATCACGGCCTGGAGGGCAGATGAGAAAACGAAAATCAGTGAGCAGTGAGCAGTGGGCAGTAGGCAGAAAAGCAGTGAGCAGTGAGCAGTGGGCGGTGGGCAGAAAAGCAGAAGGCGGTAGGCAGAAGGCAGTAGGCAGAAGGCAGAAAGCATCTGCCATCTGTCTTCTAACATTGGTTGCCCTTTGCCCGGCAAGAATTTCCGCACAGCAGATCGCCGTGACCGGCGAGACTGTGTACACAATGGCGGGGCAGCCGCTGCGCGACGGCGTCGTGCTTATAAGCAACGGCAAGATTGAGCATGTTGGCCCTTCTAACGAAGTCAAAATTCCGGCGGGTTACAAAACTTTGGGCGCCAAAGTTGTTACGCCCGGCTTGATTGACGCGCGTACGGTCGCCGGCCTGTCAGGTTATCTCAATCAACCTCACGATCAGATGCAGCTCGAATTGTCTACGTCTATTCAACCTGAGCTGCGCGCGATTGACGCTTACGACGCTCGGGAACGACTCGTGGAATGGCTGCGACAATTCGGGGTCACAACCATTCACACGGGCCACGCACCTGGTGCCCTCATTTCGGGGCAAACGATGATTGCTAAAACCTACGGCGACGACGTTGATGATGCAGTCATCGTGCCTGCTGCGACAGTCGCTGCCACGCTGGGCATCGCCGGGATG
>JBHENH010000226.1:0-919 GCA_046262135.1 Pyrinomonadaceae bacterium | reverse complement strand
GTGTAGCTGCCGTCGCTTTTTATTACCGGCAGATGGCGATAGCGTCCCACTGACATTCTGTTAAGTGCCTCGGCTACTGAGTCTTTTTCGTGAAGTGTTTCAGGGTTGCGGCTCATCAATTTTGAGACGGGAACGTCAAAGCCGGCATGGAGCCGCACGCCGGCGACGACATTAGTCTCTTCCATCTCGGCAGCTTCAATTTCGTCGGCGCGCAACTCTTCGAGCGGAATTTCGCTTGCCGGGAGCTGAGTAACAGGAAGCTCGTCGGGAAACGTTGTTCGCGCTTCGTGCTCATTTACCTGAGTGACGCCTGCGGTCCCAGTATCGGAGGTTCCAGTTCCTGAGGTCATGCGCAGCAGCACATCATGTTCGGTAAAGATACCGACGAGTTTGCTGCCTTCCAGCACCAATGCACAGCCGGTATTCGCTTCCTTCATGCGGCTCGCAACATCGAGCGCGGACGTATCGGGAGAAACGCAGACTGCTGACTCGTAATCCAGCCGGCCCAGATTATCTTCCATCACTGATTGCGCGAAACTTTCCGCCGCGTCAATGCTGGGAATGTCCAATTGGCGAAACGACGCCAGACAATTCTCGCAACGATCAACGCCGTCAATGTTTTCGTGTCCACAGGAAGGGCAGTTCATATCGATTGCAGATGTGAGCTTGGAACTTTGTTCTTGGATCTTTGAAACAAAAAGTGACTAGCCATCACATACAAACACGAAGGCAAAGCTCAAAGTACAAAGTACAAAGAACGCCTTACTGCACCACCCAGGTATCGCCGCTGTTGATTAGTTTTTCCAGACTGCCTGGTCCCACTTTGGCAATCGCGGCGTCGATTTGATCGACCATCAGCTCTTCATAACTGGGCCGTTCGACGGCGCGAAAGATGCCGACGGGCTGCGGAAAGTCAGGC
>JBHENH010000225.1:387-939 GCA_046262135.1 Pyrinomonadaceae bacterium | reverse complement strand
CATGTAACAGGTGGAAAGGATACGAAGCACCGCGGCCAGCACCTTTTCCCGTCGTATCCCCCGCTGCTTTAAGTCGCGAGCGATCGTACTTCGCATTTGTGGCAGGGCGTTAGCGAACTTCACCAGGCGCTCAAACTTCTTCTGGTCCTGCCTTTTTACATGACGTTCGTGATAGAGGTATTGCTGACGACCGGCCACGTCCTTACCCACCGCCTGCACCAGTCCAGTAGCCGAAGGATTAATGGCGACGTCGGTCCAGGCGGCCGGGACCAGGCTATGGATGTGCTTGAACAGTTTGCAGGAAATGAAAGTCTTGGACTTGGTTTGGACGCTGTTTCGAAAGATGCTTTGATTTATTCAGGAATGCGTAAAGGTTTGGTGCCGGAGGTCGGACTCGAACCGACATGAGTGTGACCTCGCCAGATTTTGAGTCTGGTGCGTATACCAATTTCGCCACTCCGGCTTCGGCGGTCCGGCCATAATAGAGGGTCAACAGCCCCACGTCAACTTACTGAGTCTGCTGTAATAGCCACTAAATAAGGCGCTTCCAGC
>JBHENH010000225.1:0-298 GCA_046262135.1 Pyrinomonadaceae bacterium | reverse complement strand
GAGGCAGGAGAAGCTGGATGCTCGTTGCGATCACTGCAATCTTGAACCATCTGCGACCCGCGTCCTGCTCCTGCTGCCTGCCTCCTGCCTCCTGCGGACTGCCCTCCGTTCACCGCGGCACGATAGATGCCGAGCTACTCTCCTGCTCAGTGTGGCCGTTGCCTTCCGAGTAGTAACTGTTCTTGTAGCTGTAGTGGTAGTAGTAATAGTCGCTTGAACGAATGTCGGCTTTGTTCAACACCACGCCGATAATCTTCGATCCCACTTCCTGCAACATCTGTCGCGTACGCCGCACTAC
>JBHENH010000224.1:361-940 GCA_046262135.1 Pyrinomonadaceae bacterium | reverse complement strand
CGTCAAGTTCGTTGAGCTTGGTTTTCAGCAGGGCACGCACCTTTCGGCATTCATCCGCGCCCCCGGTCGCTAACAGCCCTTTTATTTCGTCGAGCGAGAATCCCAGCTCCTGCGCCTGCTTGATGAACTGCACTCGCTCAACGTGCTCAGGCGCATAGAGCCGAAACCCACCCGCTGAACGTCTGGTCGGAGGCAGAAGCCTAAGCCTTTCGTAGTAGCGCAGAGTGTCAATGCTGACACCAGAGCGTTTCGCTACTTCGCCGATTTGAATCTCGGAGTTCATCACAGTGCCTCGACAAAGAAATTATAGACTCTGGAGCTGAGTCCAGAGTCAAGTTGTGATGAAGGAACCAGGATCAGATTCGCGACCTGATTTATCTGCATAATGACAAAGACGGCCGAAGGCGCAGAACAAACGATCCGGCGAGACCGAGGTGAAAGAAGACGTTGAATAAGATAAGTGATGATAGTTCGGAAAAACCCGTGCTGAAGGTTTGGTTCAATTGTCGGCGAAGACGGGCCTTGTGGGGGAAGTGAGGGACCCCGTTACGCAAGCACACGAAGGGGACGGGTCATCAG
>JBHENH010000224.1:0-351 GCA_046262135.1 Pyrinomonadaceae bacterium | reverse complement strand
CTCGACGTGCGACGGGCCGCCAATTTATTCGTGTGCCTTTATGAAAATGCTGGTCTTCGCGCAAAGATAATAACCAGCGAAAGACTGAGAAGCAGGAAATTGAACGGCAGGCGACTGACTTCGTGGTGAGTAGCATGGGTAAATATTGCGCCGAGCATTACGAGAGCAAACAGACAAGCGCCATAGCTAGCGAACCGGGGTATGAGGAGAAGCAGCATCGAAATGAGTTCGGCTGTCCCCACAAGAATGCGAAACCAGTCGGGATAACTCCAGCGATGGAAATCCCGCACCCAAAAGATATTGCCCGTCACCTTCAGCCAACCCGAGCGGAGACAAACGAGCGCCAGAACC
>JBHENH010000223.1:324-947 GCA_046262135.1 Pyrinomonadaceae bacterium | reverse complement strand
CGAGAGCGCAAAGCTTCATAAAAACCGTCTCCAAATTAATAGGATTTTTGTGCAGGGACTGCGAAGTATAGCACGCGTTTAGACTCTCGAGTGAAAGCGATTAGTTACGCTCGATAATGAATCACTCTGACTTTTTCGATCGTTACCAGACCATCCTTAATCAGCTCATCGAGCACCGGTAAGAACTTTTCTATCTTTTCCAGGCTATCGACTATCTCGATGATCATCGGCATATCTTCTGAGAGGCGAAGAATTTTTGCCGTGTGTAAGATACTGTGCTTGCCGAAGCCCATTACACCTCGAAAAACGGTGGCGCCGGCGAGCCCCGCCTCTCTCGCCTGAAGCACGATCGATTCATACAGTGGGTGGTGACCATGTCGATCGCTTTCGCCTATGAAGACACGCAACAAATAACCGTCTTCTGGAATACTCATCGGACCCTCACAAGATTCTGGCTAACGAATAGCCAAACCAAACCATCAATAAGCCACCAAGATTTGAAACTGCGATATTAAGGAGCGCCAAACCCATCTCTCCATCCCGAAGAAGCGTAAACGTTTGTAGGCCAAAAGAAGAGAAGGTCGTGAAGCCGCCGAGCAGCCCGATAATCACAACTGTGCGGA
>JBHENH010000223.1:0-288 GCA_046262135.1 Pyrinomonadaceae bacterium | reverse complement strand
CCTTAACAGGGTTCCGGCAAAGCCCGCGAGACCTATCAAAATCAATCTCTGCATTGCGTTCGTAGTTTAGCACTCTCCGAATGAGTGTCCCATTAGCATACTTAGCTTACTGTCGTGCTCGGTTGCAATCATCCCTGAGACTAGGCAGAATACTGCGCGTTAGCATTCATCACCGCCAATATCAAAATGGATCTTCCCTGGTTTCAGAGGTGAACTCAAATGAGTACGGATAATGAACACGGCAATGCACCGAGAGGTTCCTTACGGCTAGCCCCTAATTGCATTGAG
>JBHENH010000222.1:667-957 GCA_046262135.1 Pyrinomonadaceae bacterium | reverse complement strand
ATTCATCGATACGAGGCCTTTCAGTTAAGATGAGTCAGACAGATTCGCTGGCTTTGCCTATGAACGCCCTAATAATCCACGGCCATTTTTACCAACCACCACGGGAAAATCCGTGGACTGGAACAGTCGATTCTGAGCCGGGAGCGCGTCCCTTTCATGACTGGAACGAGCGCATTCACGCCGAGTGTTATCAACCGAACATGGCTGCTCGCATTGTCGACGCGAATACCGGGACGGAACAAATCGTAAACAATTATGCGCATATAAGTTTTGACTTTGGTCCCACACTG
>JBHENH010000222.1:0-443 GCA_046262135.1 Pyrinomonadaceae bacterium | reverse complement strand
CGGGCACGGCAACGCAATTTCGCAAGCTTACAACCACACAGTTCTCCCTCTCTGCAACGAGCGCGATCGGCGCACACAAATCCGTTGGGGCCTGGCTGATTTCGTTCACCGGTTCGGCCGCGAGCCTGAAGCAATGTGGCTGCCCGAGACAGCATGCAACGACCATGTTCTGGGTTTGTTGATTGACGAAAGGCTGCGCTTCGTTATCCTTGCGCCGCAACAGGCGGCACGCGTGCGAACTGGTACGAGAGGCATTCCTGCCTGTCACACTCACGCTGACTCGCAATCTTCTGAGCCAGAAGCCAACGGATGGCAAAGTGTTTCCGCGAATTCAATCGCGCCGATCGATACGAGCGTTCCGTATCGCTATTTCCATCGCGACGGTTCAGGCCGATCCATCGCGGTGTTTTTTTATGATCAGGAACTCGCACGTGGGATTGCTT
>JBHENH010000221.1:595-981 GCA_046262135.1 Pyrinomonadaceae bacterium | reverse complement strand
GCCTTCATCAGCTACACCGACCAATCAAATCGCGGCTTGAACGATCAGTCGACGTCAACCAGCGATCTGACAGGGGGTAACTTCACGACCAACAAACTGCACCTCGCCAACGTCACGCTCAACTCAGTGCTGGCGCCTTCGATAGTCAACGCTGCGACGGTCGGATATCAGTACTGGAACAATTTGATCGACACAGAAAAGCTCACCCCCACCTTCGTCTTCCCCGGCGCGATCACCTTCGGCACGAATACCAACGTGCCGCAGCAGTCCTATCAGGCGAAGTACCAGTTCAAGGACGATCTCTCCTTCGGCCGCGGTAACCACTCGATGAAGACGGGCGTTGACTACGTCTGGGAGCCGAAGCTCGGTGGTTTCTTCGAGTTCAA
>JBHENH010000221.1:0-486 GCA_046262135.1 Pyrinomonadaceae bacterium | reverse complement strand
CCTGTCGAATCCTGCCAGATACCCGCAGGGCTTCGCCACGGCAGGCGCAATCAGCGGCATGTCGGCGACCTCCGGCAACCCTTACTTCAATCTGCCGGGCGGCGCAAAGATGTTTGGCGTGTATTTCCAGGACGACTGGAAGGTGAACCATAAGCTGTCACTTAGCCTCGGCATGCGTTGGGACAAAGACTACAACCTCATAGGCTCGAAAGCCCAAGCTCAGAACAGAACGTTCCTGAACATCCCGCTGTTCATGATCCAACAGGCCAATCCGACAATCTTCTCCGGCGTTTTTGCTATTGCTAGTTCCGGACCCGGAGATGCCAACGCCGACTTCGTTCCGGGCACGGGCATTCGGCTCTCAAACTTCCGTTTCGGAATTGACCCTCTGCCGGTCATTCCTCCGCCGCAGACGCAGCTCGCGGCCAACAACACGGGCCGCATCATGGACCCGGATTATCAGAACCCATTCACCCAGCAATGGAA
>JBHENH010000220.1:0-991 GCA_046262135.1 Pyrinomonadaceae bacterium | reverse complement strand
GCCCTAACCTGACAAGGATTTCGACTCCTTTTGCCTTCTCTCCTCAGGGTGGCTTGGAGGTTATTGTTCCCTGACGGGGCCCCTCTGGTGAATCGCGTCCGCTTCACGTGTTCCCTCGGGCGCTCAGACGCCTCCTAACAGAGGGCACTGACAGGACGATCATAATGAGTGCAGGTACAAACACTCCCGGCGCGTCGATAAACCAATGACTGTGAGGCAAACTCCCCGACGCGATATCTACTACATGAATGAGCGCGTGTCCGGCAAGGAATATCGTCAAAGCCAGGTGGACGGGATACGACCGATCGATATTCCGTGCGGACCAGGCAAACGCCAAAGCTACCACGAGAAAGGCGACACCCAAATCACGAACGAAGTGTGAATTGAACGGACCTGTGTGTGGGATGTCTGCCGGAAAGTTCGTGTACCACGAACGAGGGAAGAGAAGCATCCACGCTCCATTAACGAAGCTGAAAACGCACGATATTAAATAGAAGAGTCTTAACATTAAGTTGTCCCGGTTGAGTCCTCTCTGCATTCGTAATTACGAGCCACAGATTTGCACAGATAGATACAGATTGGAATGATAAACAGCAAATTACCGGGAGCGCGGGCGCCCTCGCCCGCATTGGCGAGGCGCAGCCTCGCCAAAAGATTAGTGTGGACGTACACGGAAAGGCATACCCTTTGCGCACATCAGATGGCACAGCCAAAAGGTTCGTGCCCTGGCAATGCGGGCGAGACGCCGATGGTAAGCTATATCCGTTGCCTCCAGCTAAAAAATGCGTTTGAAATCCCCCTACCGTCAAGAAACATTCAAATCTCTCCACCACATTGTGCTCCCTTGGTTAGCTGATGACGAAAGAACTTATATGATGAAACTCAGTGTTAACGGCATCAACCAGACGTATCTCAATTCGGTAACCCGGGCCGTCTTACTTTTTTTTCTCTGCGTGTTCGCAGCGAATTCGCAAACCGCCCCACCACAGAC
>JBHENH010000219.1:0-1099 GCA_046262135.1 Pyrinomonadaceae bacterium | reverse complement strand
GCTCTTGACGCACCGCCTCCCAATCCTCTGGTTGACCTACCCCGCGTGCTTGTTGAAGTAAAGGGCTATGGTCCAAATGGCGCTATAAAGCAAATGAGTATGATCGTCTCAAAGTATGCCTTTGATCCCGCTGTACCGGCCATGATGACTCTCATAGGAACCCCAGGGGGAAGCCCGACAATGAGTTTTGAAAGCGGTAGCAGCGCCAACCATAACTATTCCGCCGTCGATAATGCCACCGGCTTGCCCACCGGCTTTCCGGCATTTGGCACGACCAACGCGGCAGACGCTTTAAAAGCCGCGACTGAGTCTGCTAGCAATACGACTTCGACGCCGGCAGCTGCTGTTTTAACTAGTGCAAGCATTCCGGATTACCTACAGTCGCCTGCGGAGGCACGAAAATTTCTCAATCTCATGCAAGGGTTGGCATCGCGGGGGGCTGTTGCGTCGCCTACCACTGCAACCTACTGTGAGCCCCCCGCTGCCTGTATCGGTAAGTACGCTTCCGCGGCTAATAGCGGTAGTCCGGTAGGACTCACCTTTGTGAAGGGCAATTACACAATGGGCCCAGGCAGTGGATCGGGAACGTTGGTTGTTACCGGTGAGTTGACCACAAACGGTGGCACCAATTTCAATGGTCTTCTTTATGTGATTGGTGCCGGTTACGTCAACCGCGACGGCGGTGGCGGCGGCGCCTTCTATGGCGCGAATTTCATCGCTCGCGTTGATTGGCCGCTGGCACCCGAAGACACCGGCTTACCCGGCTTCGGCGCGCCGTTCTTTCAATTTAATGGTGCCGGTAACGCTACTATGCAGTATGACTCGTTAGCAGTTGCTAACGCGCTGGACTTGCTGTCGCCCCCCGTTTTGGGCGTGAAGGAGCATTAATAAACGTACACTGCGAGACGTTAGCGATGTTCGAGTGGAAATGACTAACGCCTTGCTCTTTCGACAGGATTTATAGTGCTCTGTTTTGAAAATCTGCCTGGTGAAATACCACATACTGTGGTGCGGCACAGGTCTTCGGAAGGAAGCAATCGTGTTACAAAAAACCGCTACAATTAATCCTGCCACGGATTACTCCAAAAAATGTCTGCAC
>JBHENH010000218.1:801-1113 GCA_046262135.1 Pyrinomonadaceae bacterium | reverse complement strand
GAGGGGTTCCGTCTGCAACACATCACCATCTCCGAGTTCCTGGTGACGATGAACAGTGCCGTCCGACTCGAAGATATAGGCTGAGGGCGCCTCCCGCATAATGATGTCCTGTAGCCGCATCAACCCATAGAGCAACGCTTCCGGTCGTGGTGGGCAGCCCGGTATATAAACGTCCACGGGTATACATCGATCGACGCCCTGCATCGTGGAATAAGAATCAAATGGTCCACCCGTCGAGGCACATGCTCCCATTGCAATTGCCCACTTCGGCTCGGGCATCTGCTCGTAAACTCTGCGCACGACCGGACCCAT
>JBHENH010000218.1:0-719 GCA_046262135.1 Pyrinomonadaceae bacterium | reverse complement strand
GTCTGAAGACACCGGCGCCAAAACGGTCAATATCAAAACGTCCAGCGCCCGTGGCAATCATCTCGATCGCGCAACAAGCCAGGCCAAAAGTCATCGGCCATAAAGCCGAGGCGCGTGCCCAATTCACGATGGGCGCGCCAATGTCCATGACTTTCGCCCCGACACTGCGCCGAACCGAATTCATCAGCGTATCGAATCTTGTTAGGACGAATCCCTGATCATGCTCAGCCATAGGTATTAAGGGATGAGGGCGGAGGGATGAGGGATGACCACGCCGTCGTGATTCCCCGCCTTCTTCTGTTTCACGCCTTTCACTATAGTGACAAACATCGCAATCAATTCTTCGGTTTCTTTATGCAACGGTCCAAGTCGAGAAGACTCCACAACCCCAGATTCGCCAATCAACTCCAACCAGTAGAGAGTTTCATCCAACTCCTGCAAAGCCCCTTCCAACTTACTAATGAAATCAGCATTTGATTTTGCGCGGCAAGCTTCTCGATACTGCGCACCAACCGATGTGCCGGACCGAAGAATTTGCTTTCCAAGAACCTGAGCAGCAGCATCTGTCGGAAGAGCAACAAAAAGCTTAACAATCCTAAGGGCAAACTCCTTCGTTCTCTGTCTCAGATCCTGGCGTTTCCTGAATTCATCCCTCATCCCTCCGCCCTCATCCCTTGGTTCACGCCCATTCTAACGCGCCTTTGCGCCAAGCGTAATAG
>JBHENH010000217.1:815-1118 GCA_046262135.1 Pyrinomonadaceae bacterium | reverse complement strand
CGGCTCTGCTTCTCTTTCAGTTGTGGAATCAGGCAAACCCAAAAATCAGCTGGAGGTTTATGGAACCAACGGTGCTCTAATGGTTCATGAAACCGGTGAGTTGTGGCATTCGCCTGCAGGTTCCGGGGCTTGGCAACCAGTGCAGATCGATCAGGATTCAATGGCTCCCGGCATGCGCGAAGGAAGTTGGTCACGCGGCTTTACGGCATTTTCTGCTGCCATAGTTGCTGCGCTTGTCGAAGGCCGAGGAAACGTGGAAGAGGCGGCCACGTTTGAAGACGGTTATCGTGTGCAACTTGTTCT
>JBHENH010000217.1:0-575 GCA_046262135.1 Pyrinomonadaceae bacterium | reverse complement strand
CGACGCGGCACGGACGTCGAACAAGAGCGGCTGTTGGACGACTGTCCAGTAGGCAGTAAGCAGTAGGGCAGAATGCAGATGAGCAACTAAGAGAGAGGCTCGCCTGTTTTCTGCCTACTGCCTTCTGCCTACTGCCTTCTCTTCTATATGCCGAAACCAGGATCAAAACGACTTGGCCATGTCCGTGTTGGGGTCGATACCGGGGGAACCTTCACTGATTTTGTTTTTGAATCAAACGGCCAAATCGAGATATTTAAATTTGCTTCCACTCCAGATGATCCTTCCGTAGCGATCAGCAACGGTCTCCAGGAAGTCGCGAAAAGAACAGGAGTCTCGCTCAACAATCTCGACGTGGTTCACGGGACAACCGTGGGCACAAATGCGCTTCTCCAGAGACGCGGAGCTCGCACCGCACTTATCACCACAAAAGGTTTTGAAGATGTCCTGGTGATTGGACGACAAGCGCGGCCTGAGCTTTATAACCTGGATGCGGTTCGACCGCCTGAGCTGGTGCCGGAGAATTTGCGCTTTGGATTGCGCGAACGCGTCACAGCCGCGGGCGATGTGTTGGAGGC
>JBHENH010000216.1:730-1197 GCA_046262135.1 Pyrinomonadaceae bacterium | reverse complement strand
TACCAATCCCTTCCGCCAACGGCTGCTCTTTCGGCCGGTAGGTCTGCCGCGCGGCCAGCGCCGCCATGAAAGGCTCAAACTCGCTGGCCTCCCAGATATCTTTTACGCCCGAGAGTTTGCGCGCTTCGTCCACGCTGTACATGCGCCCCGTCCAGGTTTCCAGGCGGGCACTCCGTCTTGGCAGGAACAGCAACTCGGGCATCTGCGCGTTGCCCGGCATTAAGACGAGGGTCGCGCCTCGCTGTTTCAGATTCGTCAAATAGTAAAGATTGTTCTCCTGGCGGAACTGATAGTCCACGTCGTTAGCATAGACGCGCGACTCGGCGCTGAACAAAACCATGATCGCTTTTGGCCCGATGGCTTTGGCCACGCGCGCGCGTCGTTCCGCCAGTTCGGCCAGGCGCTTCGCTTCGTCGAATACGGGGGCCGGTGGAGCCACTCGGATAACAGACACCGGCGTCATTTCG
>JBHENH010000216.1:0-720 GCA_046262135.1 Pyrinomonadaceae bacterium | reverse complement strand
CCACAACGCTAATTAAGATCGCGCTGAAATACCGGGTTCGGATTTTCATCAAACTAAACTCCGTTTGGTAAAGGGTAACTAAAACTAGAAGGCAACCGTTCATGCTCGACACGGCCGAGCAGTGGACAAATTGAGGTACTGCGTACTTATTGCTGACCGGCTTGAGTCTAACACTTACAAACAACGGCGGCCAAGGTAGTCGGACTTTGACTACTGGTGGAGTTTGACGCATCTCATTAGCACCGCACTTCAGTGCGGTGATATGCGGTTACGAGATTTCGCTAACCGTTTCAACGGTTTCACCAATAAACCGTTAAAACGGTTTAAGAATCCAAAAATGGCTTATGGTCACCTGACTGAAGTCAGGTGCTAATGAGATTGCTTTCTTCGCGATCCAACGTGGCTACCGCTGGCGAGCGCAAACTAACAGTTTGCGTTACAAGTGCATCAGCGTATGCTTAGGCGCATGAGCGAACACATTCCGCATGATACGCTCCCGTCTATTGGTACATCTTCCGCACGAAGGTGATCCTGTTTGTGGTCTTCGCCGCGCTGACCGTCATCATTCTGCGGGCCGGTTTTTGGATGCTGGAACGTGCTTTCCGCGCCTACGCCCTGGAACGGCGCACTATCATAGTGAACAACCAGCCCGTCACTATTGCTCCGGCGCGTTTCCTGCGCCCTGCCGCCTGGGTGGTAGCAGCGTGCTTTGGACTGCTA
>JBHENH010000215.1:952-1206 GCA_046262135.1 Pyrinomonadaceae bacterium | reverse complement strand
TCTATGACCTGAGCGCCCAGCTCGCGCGCCCTGTCCAGCATGAACTGATCGAACTGTGCCCGTTCGACGGCGTACGTCGCTCGGCCATGTCCCACGTCGCTCGCGGTAGCGCCGTGTCCGGTGAGGAGAAGATTCTCGTGCGCGCCGTGCAGCCGATATCCGAATATTTGTCGCTTGATAATAGCGGCCGGGAGCTGAATGTTGAGTTCCTGCGTGAGCACATCTTCGACGGGAGGCGAAAGCACTCCAACACA
>JBHENH010000215.1:0-729 GCA_046262135.1 Pyrinomonadaceae bacterium | reverse complement strand
GATTCAAGTTTGAAGTGCGACTAAGAGATCACAGGTTACTCCAGGACGCTTGTGTCGGTGCCTTCTCGGAGTATTCCAAGTAGCCGCCAGCTATTGCGGGCAGGGCGACACTCGAATACAGAACCGGGAGCGGTAGCGACCGCATTCTCGTTCTTGAAGAATCCTGTTACTTGAATGCGGTCGCTACCGCTCCCGGTTCTGTACTTGCTGTGCGCTGGTTGCGGTTGCACTTCCAAATTGAATTCACCGTTTACTACTTACGCGGCCTTTTCCTTCTTTACATTTCCGGCGGATAAAACCGTCACCCCGAGGCTCAAGCTCGGCCTTACCGGCAAGCGTGTGAAGCACAGAGTTAAGGATCTCTTTGTTCTCGAGCTTGAAGCTGGTGATGCCCGCGGACCTGCTGTCCGGGTCGCTGAACTGAAGAGTCAGATAGCGATACTTTTTCTTGATGAAAAGGGCCGGAATGTTGGCTCCGTAAGGAAGTGGGAGAGAACCGATGACGGTCGCGCCGGTCGGCCGCCGCGATCGCGTGTCGGCAAATGCTCCATGGATAGCCGAATATGGTAGGGCTAGATACTCCTGCTGCTCTTTGTTGCGGAATACCAGGCGTTTATTGACATCGTCAAAATTGAGCGTTCCAGTCTGCTTCGTGTTGTAGGCGAAAATTCCCCCTTCGTATTTCGCCTTCACCGTCTGAGGCGCGGGCGGCGGCTTCGGTAACGAAAC
>JBHENH010000214.1:0-1213 GCA_046262135.1 Pyrinomonadaceae bacterium | reverse complement strand
CGGTCCCGCAGCCGGTCATATCCAAAGCGAAATTCGAAGTGAAGTCTGAGAAGAAGCCTGACGGGATGCTTGAATGGAGGCGAGTCGCGCTCATCGCAGCTGCGGTCGTCCTTGGAGTCCTGGTATTCGTGGTCTATTACATTTCTTCGCGACAGCATAGCTCCCAGGATCAAACGCAAAACTCTAACGTTGGAACGCCCTCAACCCTGACTGCTTCGCCGGCACCCCCCGCTGCCAGCGACCCAGCTGCAGCGGTTAGCGCTTCGGCCGAGGAACTCGCGCAGAAAGCGAGCGAGGCGGCTGCTAATGTGAGCGACGCACCGGAGGAGAGTGCGGACCAGGCGAAGACTACAAACACCAGCGTATCGTCAAGCCACAGCCGGAATCTTAAAGGGCCTTCGGCTTCACCAGAATCTTCCCAATCACCTAACCGCGAATTGGCAGCTAACAAATCAAAACCAGAAAACATCACGCCTACGAACCCAAAGTTGTCAAACCCGCCGACCCCAAAGCAAAAAAAGATTCCAAAGTGGGCTCGTTTATCAAGAAGACGGGACGCATACTCAAAAAGCCATTTAAGCTCTAAAGCAAACAGCAAACAGCAAACAGCAAACAGCAAACAGCAGACGGTAGACGGTAGACAGCCCGCTGTAGCGCTTATCACGCTATCAGCTCAGCACTATCGTCTGAGGTATAAGCTGACAACAAAAGAGGCCGCCGCAGATTCATAGGGAAGCCGCTCTTCGTTGCTTTCACTTGATGTGCAGGCAGTGTCATGGGGCTGGTCTTTCCCTGAAAGCCCTGGCCATTTCGTGCCTCCGGGGCAAACGCCGCCAGACGCACCCACCATTGGGATTCATAAAGAGCGGGTGGTGGCCCATAGCTTGGTTCAAACATGGCAGTACTTACTAACTCAATTAATGCTGATTGCGATTTTTGTTCGCGTTGCGGTTGCCGTTGGTGGTCTTAACACCATCGGTGTTTGCGTTTCCATTGTCATTGGTTAGCACCGCCGTGTTCGACGAGACTGACCTGCTGTTTGCATTCGCGGGAATATTGGCATTTGTATCCACTACGCCTTCGCGTGGTGGGTTACCAAGGTTGCTGTTGTTCGAAGTGTTGGTGTTGTCCGTACTGGCGCACGCTCCCAGCCCGACCGTACCTGCGAGCACTAACGCAAGGGCAAATCTGCGTTGCATCTGTTGTGTCCCCC
>JBHENH010000213.1:982-1255 GCA_046262135.1 Pyrinomonadaceae bacterium | reverse complement strand
TCGCTGAAGGTGCTACCACATCAGCTCCAGCCGCAGCCTGGCTGACAGCGGTGCGCCCTAATAAATCAAGCGATTCGTCATTGACCACGTCACCATCGCGCACAACGCCGCAGTGTCCGTGGGAGGTGTACTCGCACAGGCACGTGTCAGTCATAACTACGAGATCAGGTGCTGAACTTCGAATAGCGCGCACAGCGCGCTGCACTATTCCTTTTTCCTGATATGCACCGGAGCCGACTTCATCTTTGGTTTCCGGAAGGCCAAAAAGCAGGA
>JBHENH010000213.1:511-747 GCA_046262135.1 Pyrinomonadaceae bacterium | reverse complement strand
ACGGAGCGGGGGCAAGCCCCACTTTCCTAACCCGGAAAACTCTCTGACTAACCGGTTGTAATCACTTGAAAGCCCGCCTTCCTAACCCTTAAAGATGACAAATGAAAAATGAAAAATGAGAAATGGAAAATTTTCGGATTGTTGTTCTAATGATTCTGAGGCCGGACGTAGGACAGGCAGGAATGCCTGTCCTACCAGCGATGATAGGCGGGATGGCCGGGCTTAACCGCCACAAA
>JBHENH010000213.1:0-293 GCA_046262135.1 Pyrinomonadaceae bacterium | reverse complement strand
TTTCCTGGATACTTTTCATATGAAGAGTCCAATGTCCAACGTCCAATGTCCCAAGTCTCAAGTCCCAAGTCCAGTTCCACATCATCCGCAAATTGCATTCCTGGGGTTCAACGAACGCCACTCGATAGAGCGAACGCCAAGCAAAAAAACAAACCGAAAAACAGCACTCATCAGACGGTCGTCCCAGTGCCATCTTGATAACGGGATGGGCAAGTCTTAGAGAAAACATCATCGCGCAGCTCGCCGTGACCTGCCTTCGATTCGAGCTTCCATTAGCACACGTCCAGTAGAGT
>JBHENH010000212.1:0-1267 GCA_046262135.1 Pyrinomonadaceae bacterium | reverse complement strand
GTCGAAATATCGACCCTTCAAAGATTGCCGCAGCAGCGGAGCACGCAGTGAGTGCCGTCCCGGATGACGCTGCGCAGGATACCGCAGCGGAGCGTGTCCTCGCCTATGACAACGCAGAGAATACTGCAGCCGAAGATGCTGCAGTGCAGCATGGCGCAGTGGAGCAGGGCGCAGCGGAGGATGACGTCGCCGAAGATCCGCTGGCGACGGAAATCTCAAACATCCACGCGCGCTGGCTGATGACTCCGCGAGAAGATCTCCGCGGCCAGTCGCCCAGAGAAGTATTGCTCGCCCGTCAGGACTTCCTCGACTTCGACCTGCACACCCGTGCAATGCAATGGAGTTTCCTCGGAGAGGGCCCACCTTGCCTACCCCATGATTCACACGCCTACAGGTTTGCAGGCTTCGGCACTCATGAGTTCGTTATTTATTACGACCTGGTGCGCCACTTGATTTGTACTCTAGTCGCCGATACGGGAAGTCCCACGTCCAATGTCCAAAGTCCAACGTCCAATGTTCAAGGTTCCATTCAAGTTGGAATGTCTCATGGTCAGGAAGGCGGGCATGCCCAACTCATCGCCACTCTCGATCAGATCAAAAGCAACTGGCTCGAGAGTCCGCAACCTGACTACGGTGGCCGTACTCCCGCCATTCTGATCGACAACGAGCGCAAACGCCTCCCCGAAGCGATGCGTCCACGCGACATGATCATCGACGACGATTGTCCGATGTGCCAGATGTTCGGCGATGAGACAACACCGTTAGGCATGGGCGTCGGTTTCTGGCACCTCGACGGCTGCAACATGGACGAAGACTTCGCATTCTCATCCTACAAAACACGCGAAGAGTGGGAAGCTGAAAACCGTCGTCAAGAGGAGTTTAGAAAGGAATTTGATCGCAAGTGGGAAGAACGCCAGGAACGGATCGCCCGCGGCGAGCCAATCGAGTTCGATCCAATCCTTGATCCAGACCCTTTCCCGGATTTCGAATTGGACGTTCCAACTCTAACCTCCAGTGAAGATGAAGAAGAACTCGCGCAGTAGTGCGTGATTGAGCTGCCTCTCCGTAGTTACCTCCGGCACACCGCGATTACTTTACTCTCTTTGCATCGAAGGAACTTGCGCCCTCAATCAACAAACCTGCGGAGCAGGTGACAGCATAAAGCCTGGGGTGTAGCGAAGCGGAACCCCAGGAATAGTATGTGATAAAAAAATTAAAGCCCGCGGCAGCGGGCGACAGACATTGCAGCTACAAGCATTATCGACAA
>JBHENH010000211.1:1209-1512 GCA_046262135.1 Pyrinomonadaceae bacterium | reverse complement strand
GCCGTTTTACGGCTGGTTCAAGTGACGAAATATTCTGTGAGGCCGTTTCAACGGCCTTTCGATCTAATGATTCGCTCAGACAGGGCTAAAGCCGACTGTGCTCAACTGGACTTCGCACTTGAAAAAGAATTGAGCCATTGATCATTAGTCACATCTAAAAAAGGAGAACGAATGGCACTAACAAATGGTTTTGCTAACAGGAATCTGGGAATGATTTTACTTGGCCTTTGGTTGATTCTCACCGGACTCTTGCCGTTTCTTGACATGAAACTCTCTCCAATGGTCACCACTGGCTTGGCCGTG
>JBHENH010000211.1:877-1199 GCA_046262135.1 Pyrinomonadaceae bacterium | reverse complement strand
CGTGGAACGTGCCGATACGTTGAAGGAGCTGCTGCGAAATTGGAATCAGACCCATTCATCGAAGATCACGATGCCGGAGCTGGCCCTGCGCTTCATTCTTAACAATCCCACAGTCAGTACAATCATTCCAGGGATGCGCAAGCTGTCTCACGTTGAATCAAACGTCGCCGCCAGCGATGCGGGTCCGCTGCCTGAGGAATTATACGAACAACTCCAGCAGCACCGCTGGGTGCGCCAGCCCACCCCCTGGTCGCAGTGAGTTGTAAATCTTGAAGTGCCGGTGGAGACTGGCGAGAATGAATGGCAAATTCGGCTGTGCCGC
>JBHENH010000211.1:445-705 GCA_046262135.1 Pyrinomonadaceae bacterium | reverse complement strand
ACGTCCAACGTCCAGTGTCCCAGTCAACTGAATACTGGGAGCGCGGGCGCCCTCGCCCGCCGACGCGGGGGCACTGGCCCGACCGTAAAAATAAGGCTGCGACATTTGCTAATTGCTCTTCTTCTGCAAAAAAGAAGATGCCGCGACTTTCATCGCGGCATCGTTACTTGATTGGATGAGGGTTGGTCTACCGCACCGGCTGACCTCTGACCTCTGATCTCTGATCTCTGACTTCTTACCTAAGGTCGACCAAGGATCTG
>JBHENH010000211.1:0-331 GCA_046262135.1 Pyrinomonadaceae bacterium | reverse complement strand
AGCGTGATCGCTGCGGACTGTAGCCCTTGTTACCTTGTCCGTCGCTCGCGCCAGTGTTTAGACCCTGCTGGTAACCCGCGTTCTGTTCCTGATTATTGTAGCCACCGTTTCCGTAGCGACCATTTCCATAGTAGCCATCGTTTCGATCATTTCGATAGCCACCATTGCCGCCACCGTTTCCGTAGGCGCCCGAGTACTGCCGATACCCTTCGTCGTAGCCGCGTACAAACCCATCACGATAGGCCTGTGTTGAGGCGTTCTGATAGTAGCGTGATCGCTGTGGACTGTAGCTCTTGTTACTTTGTCCGTCGCTCGCGCCGGTGTTTAGACC
>JBHENH010000210.1:0-1533 GCA_046262135.1 Pyrinomonadaceae bacterium | reverse complement strand
GCGGAGGAGTCTGTCGGAAAAAAGTCATAGAACAGCGATCAAAGAATGAGTAAACTGCGCGGCATGAGCAAAACATTTCGTGCTTACGATATGAATCAGCAATTGCTTTTGCCGCCAGATTTGCGTCAATGGTTGCGCGACGATCACTTGGCCCTGTACGTCAGCGATGTGGTCGAGGCGTTGGATCTTTCGCGGATCCTGGACAAGTACGAGGAAGGCGACAGTCGTGGTCGGCCGCCTTATCACCCGGCGTTGATGGTGAAACTGTTGGTCTATGGTTACTGCATCGGCCGGATGTCGTCGCGGAAGCTGGAGCAGGCCACTTATGATGATGTGGCGTTTCGAGTTTTGAGCTGCGATCAGCATCCTGACCACGACAGCATCGCCGATTTTCGCAAACGACACTTGGCCGAACTCGGGCAGTTGTTTGTGCAAGTGCTGCAGTTGTGCCAGCGGGCGGGCTTGGTGAAGCTGGGCCATGTGGCCGTTGACAGCACGAAGATCAAGGCCAACGCAGCCAAGCGCGAATCGATGCGCTACGGACACTTCGAGGCCGTTGAGCAGGCGCTGGAGGCGGAAGTACTGCGGTTGTTGACCGAGGCGCAACGTATCGATGATAAAGAAGACAGGCTTTACGGCGCGGGTCGGCGCGGCGATGAGTTGCCGGCCGAGTTGCGGCGGCGCGAGACCCGGTTGGCCAGGATTCGGGAGTTGAAAGCGCAGTTGGAACAGGAAGCGCAACAAGCAGCCGCGCAAGAACAACAGCAAAAAGCAGCGGATGAGCCAAAGAACTACAGACGGCGCCAATGGACCAAGAGCGAGAGCGGTGCGGTGGTGCCCAAGGACAAAACGCAACGCAATCTCACTGATCCTGACTCGCGCTTGATGATGGACACGACCACCGGCAATTACGAACAAGCTTACAACCCGCAAATCGCTGTTGACGCGCAGACGCAAATCATCGTGGCCGCGCGGGTCGTGCAAGCACCCAATGATCAGGAGCAGTTGGTGCCTACGGTGTTGGCGGTGAAGAAGAATCTGGGCGCGTTGCCCGCCATGGTTTCGGCTGACGGAGCGTACTTCAGCAGCGCGGTGATCACCACGGAAGCTTTGCGCGGTATCGATTTGTATGTGCCGCCCAATGAACCGGAACCGAGTGGGATGCTTGGGGCTCCGGTCTCGGACGCCAGCGTGCGGGCGCAGATGTGGCACAAACTGAAAAGCAAATCGGGACGCAAGATCTACAACCGGCGTAAAACCATCGTCGAACCTGTCTTTGGCCAAATCAAACACGTCCGCAGCTTCCGCCAGTTTATGTTGCGGGGGCTGGCCCAGGTTGAAGGCGAATGGTTGCTGATCTGTATGACGCATAACTTATTGAAGCTATTTCGAAACCTTAAACTTTCGCCGGTAGTCTGAGCGGCAAAAGTTTCTCCTGGCTAATCGATCAAGCAATAACCAGACTTAACTAACTAAGCTCGCGTGGCTTGGTTCGGTCAGCCCAATGAAATAGTTAATCGCGTTGTGAGCCGG
>JBHENH010000209.1:362-2523 GCA_046262135.1 Pyrinomonadaceae bacterium | reverse complement strand
CATTGCAGGCTATAAACATGTCGCCCCTCTGGGGCGAAGCAAATAGTCAATACCTCTGTTGCACTTCAAACTTGAATGCACCATTTTTCATTTTCCATTGGGAAGAGTTTCGAAGAAGATTCGCCAGCACGTTTGAAGGCCTGAGTGGTTCTGAAGAGTTCTATTTGTGCTTTCGAAGACGGTCCGTACAAATGAAAAATGAGAAACTTGAAATGACAAATGGAAAATCTGGTCCGGTAGACCGCCACCCACTACCGCAACTCATATTGACACTTCATCCCTTGGCTCACCGCAGCCAATGATGACGGTTATCGTAGTAGGACGGTGATTTTTTCGGGTAACGCCTCTTGTATTTTTTGTAGCGTTCGAGGAGCTGTTCGTATCGTTTGTCTGACGAACGGATGGCGCGATGTGGTAGCGCGCGAAGATGGTTCTCAATCTTTGTCATCTTTTTCGTTGAGAAACGCCAATCATAATTGCCGAGTTCGTAAAGACTCGTAAGGGCGTAACCCTTAATCCGCCCGGAAAAGTCGACGTAGGGATCAAAATAACTCCACGTTAAATCCCTGAGCGAGCGAAACAAAGGCCGGCGTCCGTGAAGTCCGATGTCACGTGACCGGCCAATCGATCCCCACAACCCATCCTGCTGGAAAACGAAAATAACGTGATCAAGTAGATCC
Source organism: Pyrinomonadaceae bacterium (assembly GCA_046262135.1). Classification (GTDB taxonomy): domain Bacteria; phylum Acidobacteriota; class Blastocatellia; order Pyrinomonadales; family Pyrinomonadaceae; genus PSRF01. The sequence continues at coordinate 1,843 of JBHENH010000209.1, read as the reverse complement.
TGCGATTCGATATCCAACAGCAGCGGCGGATATCCATGCTGTTCAAGGATCACCGCAGCGCCCACAGCGGCTTCCAAACAATGGGCCTCGTTCCGCTTCAAGACCTCACGCAGAGAACGCAATGTGCCCCCGTGAGACTCCCAGTTGTATGGCATCGCGCTAAAAAAGCGTTGCACTTTGGCTGGAGTGTTAAGTGATTGAATCAGCTGCCATTCTTTTTTTGTGAAGGATGCTTTGGCAGGCGGTGGATTCATTCCTGGTGCGTGACTTTCGCTTAGCAATAGCTGTTTGCCGGGCCACTATAGCCGCCGACCCTCTCACGGAGAAATCACGGCTTAACTGTGTCTCACAACCGGCTAAACCGGCTTATAGCCGAAAACTAGTCATTTAACTGTTATCGCGTTATGACGGTTGGGCAATGCGTTGTCCCCGTCACATAGCCGATGAATTGAAAGTCCCATTTTGTGATACGGTCTGCTTCACCGCCTGGGCTTTTCCGACCCACGCTCGGCGTATCATTCATTGTCACGCGAGCTGAGCGCTTAAGATAACGTTTGCCCCTGGTGGACATCAATAATGCGCGAAGAGCGTAATGGAACGCTGAGTGATTGAGCCCACATATAGCCCAAAGTGAATAAACGGGGGGAAGGTGATGATAGTTAGAAGCGTAGTTAAATCGCTTTTGCCTCCAGCAATAAGAACCAGTGGCAAACGAAAGTTGGTCAAGTTCTTATTAGGTCATGAACCGCACGGACTCACTTTCGCAAGCAACGGTGAAGATTCGATTTTGAACTATTTGTTTGCTTTTAAGAGCGATGGTTTCTTCGTTGACGTGGGCGCGTTCCATCCGATTGTGGCATCCAACACTTATTTATTCTATCTGAAAGGCTGGCGCGGTATCAGTATCGACGCCCGGCCCGGTAGCATGTCAGCTTTCCGCAAGGTTCGCAGTCAGGACACCAATCTTGAGCTGGCAATCTCAAATACAAGCGAAGAATTGTCGTATTACTTAGTTGATGACGGTCAAAGTCCGATGAATAGCTTCTCAAAGGAGTTCATTCAGTATCTGCATATTGAAGGCGCTGTTACTGGCGAGATTAAAATCCCGACCACGCCATTGGCCAGGGTTTTGTCCGAACACGTGCCGCCCAAACGTGCCATAGATTTTTTCACGATCGACGTGGAAGGTATGGAAGTACGGGTGTTGCGTTCGAATGACTGGCGGAAATTTCGGCCTAAGGTTGTGATGGTTGAAAGTTTTGATGGACTTTCAAGTGCGCTCCTCGAAAGCGATTTGGTGACGACTCTCGCTAACGAAGACTATCGGCCGATAGTAAAAACCACCAATGAAATTGTTTTTCTTGATAACGCTTACGCCTTGTCTACCGTTGGACAGATCCTGTTAGATAAAACTCTAACGTCGTAGTGCCCGGATTCCTGGCTGCGCGGTAGACAGGCAGACGCAACTACCAGGGCACCAG
>JBHENH010000209.1:0-325 GCA_046262135.1 Pyrinomonadaceae bacterium | reverse complement strand
TCCGTTGACGATCAGTTATTCCTGCAATCCGACAGTTGGAGCCGGCGGCTCTTTTCTTCAGATGTAGAGTGGAACTCGTTACGCCCGCTGCTGAAGCCCGTAAAACTTCGGGGAAGCTACCTGACAATAGTGTCGCGCATGGCCTCAAACTATTTTCACTGGACCAGCGAAAGTTTGACGCGCCTGTGCCTCGCCGAAAAGCTACCTGACGTTCCGGTCCTGCTGCCGAAAGGTCTCACGCCGTGGCTGCGTGACTCCTTGCTGGCACTGGGCCTCGGGAAAGATCGCATGTACGAAGTAGAAGAAAGTTGCTACGAGGTAGAAC
>JBHENH010000208.1:0-2543 GCA_046262135.1 Pyrinomonadaceae bacterium | reverse complement strand
ACCGCCGCACATCCGGCGGCACAGCCGGAGCCATACCAACCGAGGACTTTTAGGGCAAGGCTAGTCAGGTGCAGGAGGCAGAACAAGCGAGATTGTCCATTACACCTTCGGAGCCGCGGCTCTTACCGCTTCAGTTACTCCGCTTTCATACTTCTTAAAGTTCTCATTGAATCGTCGTGCGAGGTCCTGGGCCTGCGTGTCGTAAGCATCTTTATCGCTCCAGGTATTGCGCGGTTGCAGGACCTCTGAAGGCACGTCGGGACAGGAAGCAGGTACGTTTACACCGAATATAGGATCGGGAGTCGTAGTAATGCCCGCTAGAGTCCCATCCAGAATTGCACGAATCATCGCCCGGGTGTGACCAATTTTCATGCGTTTACCGACACCGTAAGGGCCGCCACTCCATCCTGTGTTTACCAGCCAAACACTGGCCTTGTGCTCCTCAATCTTCTTGCCAAGCAAGTCTGCATACACACCGGGATGCAAAACCATAAATGGCGCGCCGAAGCACGTTGAGAAAGCCGCCTCGGGTTCCTTGATGCCTTTTTCTGTCCCCGCCACCTTAGCGGTATATCCGGACAGAAAATGGTACATCGCTTGTTCCGCCGTGAGTTTAGCCACCGGAGGCAGAACGCCAAAAGCATCTGCGGTTAGCATGATGATGTTTTGAGGATGGCCCGCATACCCTGACGGAACGATATTGGGAATGCTTGTTAGAGGATATGAGGCCCTGGTGTTTTCGGTCTTCGCAGGATCATCAAGATCAATGTGGCGCGTTTCCGGATCGAATACTACGTTCTCGAGAATGGTGCCAAACATTTGCGTCGTTCGATAGATGTCCGGTTCGGCCTCCGCCGATAACTTAATCACCTTCGCATAACAGCCCCCCTCAAAATTAAACACTCCATCACTGGACCAGCCATGTTCGTCATCACCGATAAGTTGTCGCTCAGGATCAGCCGAAAGAGTGGTTTTTCCCGTACCCGAAAGCCCGAAGAAAATTGCGACATCTCCACGTTGCCCGACGTTTGCAGAGCAATGCATGCTCATCACACCACGCTGCGGCAGGAGATAATTCATAATTGTGAAAACGCTCTTCTTTGTTTCACCTGCATAAGATGTGCCTCCAATCAACACTAAGCGCTGACTGAAATCCATCAGGATAAACGTCGGAGACCTGGTGCCATCGCGTTGGGGATCTGCCTGGAAACTGGGAAAATTAATAATAGTGAACTCAGGATGATGCGGCTCGGTTGCCTTCGCATCACTAATGAACATTGTTCGTGCGAACAATGAATGCCACGCGAGTTCATTAACGATGCGCACAGGCAGACGGTAACCCGGATCGGCCCCGGCGAAAGTGTCCTGAACAAACAATTCGCGTCCAGTAGCGTAGTCCATCATTCGCTTCTTGAGTAAATTGAACTGCCCTTGAGGAAAGCCCTTGTTAACGTCGCCCCAGAACACCTTATCCTCACTGCCGGATTCGCGAACTATCGCCTTGTCTTTGGCTGCGCGTCCGGTATGTTCACCTGTATCGACAATAAGGGCTCCGTGATGTGAGAAGAAACCTTCGTTGCGGCGAGCCACTTCTTCGTAAAGTTCGGCGGCGGTGAGGTTCCAATAAACACGCTTCGGCCCGCGAATACCATAGCTATCAAGCTCGTAATCAGTTCGTTTGCGGCCCAGGTCCTCAGTGACTCGTTCTGCTCGAAATGAAGTCATAGGATCTCCAAACTCTTTTTTAACTGAAACTGCCATTCAAGCGACCGCGGGCTGCTCTATTCAATTGCGTCTTGAGCAATGCGGCGTTCATGCGCGAGTTCTCGCAGGGCAAATGACAGGTCGCGCGCCGCGCGTTCGATTCGATCGGCAACCGCCTCAAGGGAATCGACTTCGGCAGTGGTCCTGACGGTGACGGCGTCGAGCGCATCCTCGATATGCTCAACCAGCCGTGTGGCCGCGGTTTCTGTCTCTTTTTCGCCACGACTCAGCTGGCGAACTGCAAGATCTTCTTCCATGCGTGATGTAAACCTTTAATGGCGATTCGTTTGAAATTATATGAGATTGATCAGCGTAAATCTTGACCAGGTTTGAGCCGATGTATCCCAAACGCGGACTTGATGACTAGACTCTTACATCACCGGGGGCACTCGAAGCAAGAGCGCTCGAAGACTGAAGGTCTCGCAAACCGGTCTTCTGCTTGACGCAAAGACAGCAAGTCCGTAGGGCTGTTCCACTTGCCCAAGTTCTCTCGTTCGCAAACTCATTTGGTCGATCGCAACGAAGATTGAGGTTAATATCGCGGCAACGCGGAACGCTGTACTGGCTAAATTTTGAGTGCGGTGGCCTGTCACTCCTTGGACCCCTGGGGGACCGACCGCCATTTCAAACTAACACCACCTACGCGAATCGCGGTTGGGGGACATACTCAATAAGCGTGTTAAGATTTTTACCTGATGTTTACAGCTTTGCCTCAAAAGTCCTAGGCTACGTTAGGTCCGGCTGTGCCGCTGGATGTGCGGCGGCGGCTATGCCCCGCC
>JBHENH010000207.1:0-3125 GCA_046262135.1 Pyrinomonadaceae bacterium | reverse complement strand
AGATCGGTGTCATGTTTGGCAATCCGGAGACTACTACTGGCGGTCGGGCGCTGAAATTCTATGCCTCGATGAGGCTCGACATCCGACGAATCGGGGCTATCAAAGATGCCGAACGGGTTGTGGGTAACCGCACCCGAGTTAAAGTTGCGAAAAACAAGGTAGCGCCGCCTTTCCGTGAATGTGAGTTTGACATCATGTACGGTGAAGGCATTTCCCGCGAAGGTGATGTCCTGGACCTGGCCGTAGCCCAGCGCGTTGTCGATAAAAGTGGCGCGTGGTTTTCCTACAAAGGCGACCGTCTCGGGCAAGGCCGTGAGAATTCAAAGCAATCACTGAAGGAGAATCCGGAACTTCTAAGGCGCATCGAAAGGGAAGTGAAAGTAAAACTTGGAATGCCTGTGCGCGAGGAGAAGCCTGAACCTGCGGCGAGCGCGAAGGCGGCGGCGGCTGACAAGAAATAGAACTTAATCCATTCAGAACAAAGCGTTCGGCAACGGGATTCAATCTAACCCGCCGTCGAACGCTTGTTTTGTTTGCCGGGTACCTACTTTACACAACGGCAGGTCTAAACAGATAATCCGCCGCGTTACGATGCCGAACATTGGGTGTTCTGTAGATGAACGAATCAATTTTAATTAAGGGTGGCACGCTTGTGACGATGGACGCCCGCGATTCTGTTGTGCGGGGCGATCTGCTGATTCGCGATGGGCGCATATCGAGCGTAGGGGAAACGCCCGCAACTGCAGACAAAGTTCTGGATGCGTCCGGCTGCGCTGTTCTACCGGGATTTGTTCAAACCCACATTCATCTTTGCCAGACGATCTTTCGCGGCGCCGCTGACGACCTGTCTCTACTTGACTGGCTCAAGAAACGTGTTTGGCCTATGGAAGCGGCGCATACTTCGACGTCAATAACGGCTTCAGCCCGACTTGGGATTGCCGAGCTGATCAAAGGCGGAACCACCTGCGCACTGACAATGGAAACAGTCAATCACACTAAAGAAGTCTTTAAGGTCGTTTTCGAGTCGGGATTTCGTGCGACTGTGGGCAAATGCATGATGGATCATGGTGATGAAGTGCCCCCAGCCTTACAGGAAGATACAGAAGCTTCGATCGAGGAATCGCTGGCGTTGCTCGACGCGTGGCATGGAAAGGGGGATGGCCGCATCCGTTACTGCTTCGCACCACGTTTCGCTCTTAGTTGTACCAGCGAGCTTCTTTCCAGAGTTGGCCAGTTGGCACGCGAGCATGAAGTGATGGTGCATACCCACTCGTCGGAGAATAAGAACGAATGTGCCATGGTCGAGCAGCAGACCGGGCTCCGAAATGTTGCTTACCTTGACTCGCTGGGATTGACAGGCAGTCACGTCGTGTTAGCCCACTGCGTTCACCTTAACGAATCGGAAATTGAGACACTTGCAACTACGCGAACCAATGTGGCGCATTGTCCATCGTCCAACCTAAAACTCGGTTCTGGAATTGCTGAAATTACCAGGTTGTTGGATGCAGGCGTTCCCGTTTCGCTGGGGGCGGACGGTGCGGCCTGCAACAACCGGCTCGACATGTTTACAGAGATGCGAACTATGGCACTGCTCCAAAAGGCGCTACACGGACCAGAGGTCATTCCAGCTGGAGCAGCTCTTCGCATGGCGACGATTGATGGCGCGAAGGCCCTTGGTCTTGAAGATGAGATTGGAAGTCTGGAACCCGGCAAACTTGCTGATGTAGCCGTAGTGAACTTGAAGTCTCTTCACGCGAACCCCACGACCGATGTCGTGTCAGCTCTGGTGTATTCGGCTGGAACGGCCGATGTTCGCAGCGTTGTTATCGATGGGCGAGTGGTAATGGATGAGGGAAAACTGCTCACTCTCGACGAGAAATCCACGCTTGAAACTGCTGCGCGGGAAAAAATCGAATTAATGAAGCGTGCTGGAATAGGATGAGTGGGGGGAAAGCTGTACAGGTATTTTTGCGGAAACTGACCTCTAAAAATAGCTGTGCCAGCTCGAAGGTAGCGACTGCGGGGGGCGCGATCGGCGGCCGAGCTGGCACTGGCGGGCACTATCAATTTTGAATCGGATGTCGTTTTTCAACTGGACTGACGTTTGGGCGTCAACCCCATCCTCAACGGCAGAGATTATACACCGCAGCAAGAATCCGTCAACGACTTTTTGTGACTAATCTGACAAATAATGATTCTGGGCGAAAGTTGACAGTTCTTTTCGTAAATCCCTATACTACGCGCTCTTTCCAACCCAATAGGCCAGGTAGCTCAGTTGGTAGAGCGCGGCCCTGAAAAGGCCGGCGTCGGCGGTTCGATTCCGTCCCTGGCCACCATTAGCTCCAACAACTTAGCGGCCGCGAAACAGCGTGTAAAAAATTTCTCGCGCGCACAATACGCACGCACATCGGGTCAACCGAAAACCGAAATACACCTCGCAGATTGGTTCGAACCTAAAAGCCATGCCCTTAGGCGACCAATCGGCCTTTTCATGGCGCTGGGATCGATCTGCTTCGTGCTGGCGCTGTCTGAGCGTCCGGCGGGAATGGCAACGGCTATTTCTACCAGTTATGTGCTGGTGTTGTTGTTTCTCTCGTGGCTGTTTCTTAATGAGAGAATGAGTTGGATCAAGATCGCAGGTACGGCACTCACTCTAACGAGAGCAGCGATGCTGTCACGGCAACAGAAGTGAATTGGTCTTCATTCAGTGAACCATTGCTTGACAAAGGCGGCAGAGCTTCCATAGATTGTTAAGGAATGGTTATCCGGTTAGCATCAATGGCCCTGATTCTGGTAATTGGCGGGAGCGTCTTTGCTGGTATTTCTCTGCATTCTAACGAACAGGAATGCAGCATGCCTGGGATGGCTGCTATGGATTGCTGCAAGAAGGCAATGCAGGCTGAGAATCTCACGCCTGAAGTTTCAACCGCGCGATTGTGCTGCGCTCTCAATTGTTCTCAGAGTAGTACCACCGGTTCGACGGGGTCTCAGCTCCCGCGGCCGTCAACAAGCCAAGCCATAGCAATTCATCCGTCTTCCCAACCGATAGTTTCACCGCACCCATTTATTTCATCCTGGGCAGATAGCCCTCCTCCGTATTCCAATCCAGCTTATATTCGACACCT
>JBHENH010000206.1:0-3147 GCA_046262135.1 Pyrinomonadaceae bacterium | reverse complement strand
GGATAGTCCGTCATGTCCCAGCCATGAGCAGGATCGAGGAGAAATCCCACCGGCGTATAAGGCGTCCCCCGATCTGGATGCTTTTCAGCAAAGCGCATGAACTCATCCGTGATGAGCCCCAGTGGGTTTAATTGAAAGGGATGTTCGCCGGGGCCTGGTTTAAAAAATTGATCATGACCCTGTTCGAGGTAAATAGCAGAAGCGCCAGACATGTAATACAGAAAATAGGTTTTCCGATACCACGAGAGAGAAGGGCCCATGGTCACGCCATAACGCGAGTGAAAAAAGTTATCCGGCCCAGCGAAGTTTTGCGCTCGTGTAAAGGCGATGCGCATTGAGAACATTGGTTGAACCGCCGCCGTCTCAACCCCCAACAAATGCACGCCCCAATCACCGAGGGCGTGAGCAAAGGAAGTACTGGAAGTTGACTGCGCCGGAATCATCTTGTCCCACATCGCACCAGTGTCCGTGTGAAAAAGTGTGGCCCACTTCCGAGCGATTGCATTGGTGTAAAAGGTGCGATAGGCATCCAGAAGTTCGCGACGCGACATCGATGGAAAAGTTTTCAACTCGGCAGGCGCGGAGTCCCAGACATAGCCCACGCTTTCGCCGGAGATCCAACCAAGAAATTGATCCTTGAATTCACCGTTTAATAGTTTCCAGGCGGCCTGCGCATCTTGCGGTGGCATGTTTGCGGCGCCGTAATTTATCGAAACGGCAAACGGCGACTTTGTCTCGCGAACATAACGGAGGAACGGGCTACCTTCCTTCAGGTATTCAGGTAAGTTGTTTATATGGATTACAGGCACTACAAGTTTCGAACTGAATAGCGGGACCTCGCGTGCGCCTTTGTACTTTTGCACAAACTGGTCGATCGGCTCAGCATTGAAAGGAAAAAGCGGGCGTTCGGAGATTGGATTATCGTAAAGTTTCCAAAATTCAGGAGCGATATTCCACGGCATAAGAAAATCGCGACCGGCGAGTTTCGGCCGCTTCCAGCTATCTGGGACAGTTGAATCCGCAGTGTGCAGCAACGAAGAAAGCGGGGAACGCTTTGCCGACCAGTCGCGCAGATATCGCATGGCGGCGAAGTCGGGTTTGCGGCGCCCGTCCGGCACATAGGCGAGATCGTTTGTAAGGAGTACGCAATCAACATGACGGCGCGCCACCGCGGGACTTTCAATTTCTATTGAGATTTGCGCGACGCCCTTTTCAAATCTTCCGTCTGCTCCGTCCCAGGCAAAGGCCCAGCCCCAATACATACTGACTTCGTCGTGCGCGTCGATGATGTCCTTACCGCCGAATTCATGACGAAATAGTTCGCGATCGTCTTGCGTAATTTTGATAACAAACGTTTCAGTCTTCGCTGCCCAGTCGGCATAACGCACCCACAATTTATAGGAGCCTCCACGGGGAATCATGATGTCCTGATAAAGCCGTCCTGCAGTTTCGTCAGCGCTCGCCGCGGCCGAATTCCATTCGCTTTCTCCCCCTTGCGACCACTCAGCAGAAACGCCGGGCCCATTGATGCCCCATCCGGGAGCTTTGGCTTTTGGAAGGTTCTGCCACGAGGGGTTGAGAATTGGTTCCCCGTTCGGTTGGGTAGCAAAGCCGCGCATGTTTTCGGCTTCGAGCCAGATGTATTCACGGGAAGAAGGAGAGTTCGAAGTGCCCGGCCGGCCGGGCATCGAGATTTGAGAGACCGAACTTACGACGAGAACTAAAGAACAAGCGATGACCTTTGTCGCAGGAGCTATCAGACACCACGGAGGTAGTTTCATTTAATGTATGCCTTAACGAGAAAAAGGTGGCTGTGCCACCTGTTGTCCGGAAGGGCTTAGCCTTTCCGGAAGAACGCCTAACTGTTTTGGAGGCTAAGTCTCTCGCAAGGAGAAGCCTCAGAATTTATTGGCCTGGCTAAAAGGCGCCGCCATTCCGCACATCAAGTCGCACGGCCACGGGCGCTCCATCGAAAGTCAACCGAGCGCATCGAGGCACTGTTCGAGTGGCCGCTGTCTGCATGTAAACATCGGAGTATCGCGCAGAGTGTAGGAGCTGGCCTTGGTTTCGCGCAGCTCTTGTACGAGGTCTAAAAAATCTGCCGGGTTGTCAGTTTCAAACGCCACTACAAATTCCTGATCGTCCAGGCCAAAAGAATATGTCGTGTGCAGCTTGACCGAACGATACTTCGTTCCGATACGGATGTGCTCATCCATCATTTCCTGGCGTTGATCACCGCTGCGCGAATACCATTCACGCGTTTTCACAAAGGGATAGACGAACAGGTAATCAGATTTGCCGGGAACGATGTGCAGACGATCTTCGACGTGAGTAGGATTGTCCTTATCAATATACATCGAGCGCTTTGTCATCGACAGAAACGACTGAGTCGGCTCGAGGTATTTGGCCATTTGCGTATGATTCAGCCGCGACGTCATTTCCTGGATCGGATCGAGTTCATATCCTATGCGCCATATCATGAAGTCGACATTCGTACGCAGGCCCACCGTCGAATAACTATTAATTAAAAGTTGCGGGCGAAACTCATTTACCGTTTTGACAAATTCTTCCTTGCAGGTACGTTTGTCTTTGTCCGTAAGCATTCGCCACTCGGGATTGGCGTGGTAAAAGGTGAAGTTTACGAACTGGCGGGGCAGCTTGGCTTTCTGCTCTTCAAGTTCAACGCAGTTGGGGGCGAGCCGCAAAGAACTTCTTGGTGCACTACTGTGTTCATTATCCGTACTCATTTGAGTTTACCTCTGACCAGTGAAGGTTCGCTGTGATGCAGAGCCCGATGAAAGCTTATGCGCAGTTATTCTGCCTAGTCTCCGGGATGATTGCAACCGAGCAGAGCTGGGTTAGTCCAGCGAATGGACACTCATTTACCGGACGCTGAATTACGAATGAGATTGCGGAGCAAACTGCGCTATTAACACGTCAACACTGGTTTCACGAGGCAGTGGGAACGCATGCTATACTTCGCAGCCCGCGGAATCTAATTTTATCGCTGTGGAGACAGTCGTTATGAATCGTTGTTGGTTCGGTCTATTAGTAGTCTTCATCGTTTTTTTCACGGGTGGTTGTAATAATCCCTCAAATGATGCAGCGAGTACGGCCCCGACGAGCGCGCCCACTACAAGTGTCGCC
>JBHENH010000205.1:0-3200 GCA_046262135.1 Pyrinomonadaceae bacterium | reverse complement strand
CAGGTGGCATGGCTGAACTAATTGGTGAAAAAGAGTTTCCTACACTTTCTCACGAGGGCGAACGAGAAAGTATACATATCTCAGTTATCGGGCGACTTCTGCTAATAGTGGTCTTCGACGACCGATCGAGCTTGGGTCTGGTGAAGCTGAGAAGTAAGCAAGTGTCGCATCAATTGTCGGCGATGGTTGACGAGATAAGTAAGGCTGAGTTCAACGATGACGATTCGCCATTCGGGGAAATTACTGATGAAGACATCGATAGTCTTTTCAAATAAATCACAGCAAGAGTAAGTGCCATATGACCTTTATCAACTACGCCTCCCGAGAAATCAATTGCAAGATCGTCTACTACGGCCCAGGACTTTGCGGTAAGACGACGAACCTTCAGCATATTTTCGAATCAACAGCACCGCAGGCCAGAGGGAAACTGATTAGTCTGGCAACGGAAACCGATCGAACGCTGTTCTTTGATTTTATGCCGCTGGAGTTGGGAACGGTGCGAGGTTTCAAGACCCGATTTCATCTCTACACGGTTCCGGGCCAGGTTTTTTATGACGCCTCTCGCAAACTCATTTTGAAGGGCGTCGATGGGGTGGTGTTTGTTGCGGATTCGCAAGAGGAGAGAATGGATGCAAACGTAGAATCCTTGTATAACCTCGAAGAGAACCTTCAAGCTCAAGGCTACGATCTGATGAAGATTCCCTACGTTCTCCAACTAAACAAACGCGACCTTCCCAACATCATGCCGGTCGACGATCTAGCTGCAGAGTTGCGGCGCAAAGAGGAGCCGGTTGTTGAGGCCGTTGCCTCCACCGGCGCCGGCGTCTTTGACACGTTGAAAGCTGTTGCCAAGCAGGTGTTGACGGAACTCCGTAAAGGCTGACGCTACTCTGCCTCACTCAAGCGACTTGATCATCAATAGTCCATCCCCGCCATTTGAATAATACTTCGGCAGCCGCTGAGTGATTGCATATCCCAGGCTTTCATAAAGCTTTTGCGCCGCAATGTTGAGCGACCTCACTTCAAGTCGGACAATGCGCACGTTACGCTGCTTAAAGCCCTTTTCTACTTCTGCCATAAGGCGCTTTGCCAAGTGCCGCCGGCGATGGTCAGGCGCGACGCCAACTGTTGTGATGTGTCCTGTGTGATCGGGCTCCACCAAGCCAATAACAAAACCAACCATAGATCCGCCCGACGTAGTAGCGCGATATGAAACTGCCTCGTGAGCGGTTAGCAGGTATTCAAAAGTTTCGCGACTGTAAGCCTCACCATCAACAAAACAGCGCTGATCGAGACGCCAGCATTCGTCAAGATGGGAAATCATCAAGGTTCTTACGTCATAACGGATGCCAACCGTCGCTGGTACCGTCTGTTCCGGCTCCAGCGGGTAGTCTTCGGGAGATGGTGACCACCAGCGCGAACGAATTTTCTTGAGTACGGCCATGGATCAAACTAAATCGCCATTCTCGGCGTCGTCCGATAGTTTAGCATCATCGTTTTAGTGAGCACTAGAACACAAACATACAATCGCCGTAGCTGTAAAACCTAAAGCGCTCCGCCACCGCGTAACGATAGGCGTCGAGCGTAAAATCCCGGCCGGCAAAGGCGGCAACGAGCAGCAGCAGCGACGAGCGTGGCAAATGAAAATTAGTCAGCAGAGCGTCGGTTACGCGAAAGCTGTAGCCCGGGGTGATCGTTAGTTCAGCCTCTCTGGCGCCAGGCTCGAGCGTTCCTCCTGTGTTTACAGCTGATTCAAGTGCGCGTGTGGTAGTTGTTCCGATGGCAATTACGCGTCCTCCTCGCGCCCGACTCTCGTTGATTACAGCGGCGGCTTCCTCATCGATCTGGAAGGATTCGGGAGCCACGCGATGCTGCCCGATTTCATCGACTCTAACTGGCTCAAAAGTTCCGTAACCGACATGCAAGGTGATTTCAACCACTTTTGCTTTTCGTGCCCGGATTGCTTCGATGACCTCAGGAGTGAAATGAAGGCCGGCAGTCGGTGCAGCAATCGCTCCTTTTTCGCTGGCAAAAATTGTTTGATAACGTCCTCTGTCTTCAAGCGAAGTACCGGAAGGCCGCCGAATATAGGGTGGTAGCGGCGTTTGTCCTAGCTCATTAATCAGTGTTTCCACCATCTTATCCCCTTCAAATTGGAGAAGCCGAAAACCTTTCAGCGAACTTCTGAGGACGCGTGCACTCAAGCTGGAATCCCCAAAGCGCAGTCGCGCTCCCTCCTTCAACTTGTGAGCCGGCCGCACCAGAGCTTCCCAAATGGAAGAACCCTCACCTGCTACGCGGCCTCCCAAGCTCTCAGCTTCAACCTGGCGTACCAGCAAGACCTCGATCCGGCCTCCCGACGGGTCGCGTTGAGCAATTAGCCGCGCTGGAAACACGCGCGTGTTATTGACCACGACCACGTCACCGGCACGTATGTATCCGGGGAGAAGTTCAAATTTGGAATTGGCCAGGCTTTCAGTTTCCCGATCCAGGACTAACATTCGCGATGCGTCGCGCCGCTCGAGGGGTTGCTGCGCGATTAGTTCTTCGGGAAGCTCATAATCGAAATCCGCCAGCTGCATGTTACGGAGTGATCGGTAACGGTGTCTGAGCCGAATGCGGGTGTTCCCGGTGAAACACGGCTGTCAATTGGGCGCCAAATAGTAGAATCAAGCTGGACACGTAGCTCCAGGTCAATACCGCGACGACAGCACCGACCGACCCGTAAATCTGATCGTAGTGAAAATAATTGACGGACCAGGCAAACACATACTTGGCAACTTCCCAGAGTACACCGCCGATAATGGCGCCCGGTAAGGTATCGCGCAGAGTTACCTCGGCTTTCGGCATGAAACGATAAACGATTACCAGGAGAGTTGCTGTGATCAAGAAACTTGCGATCGCGAAAAGGAATTGCCAGAAGACACTGCCAACCGAAAGAAGCAGCGGATAGTTGGCGGCCTGGCGAGGAGAAATTCTGCCCGCCATCTCCCTGAGTCCGACAACGAGTGATGTGGCCAGGACCGAAAAGGCCAGCAGCACCCCGACAATTCCGATCATTCCAACGGTAAGAGCTCGGCCATGCCAAAACGTCCGCGAGGTCGCTCCCCAAATTCGGTTAAGCGCACGCTCGATGACGGCGAAAACCCATGAGCCCGCCCAGATCGTCACAATAACGCAGGTGACTATCACACCGGGGC
>JBHENH010000204.1:523-4062 GCA_046262135.1 Pyrinomonadaceae bacterium | reverse complement strand
CGACCTTCGACGCAACACCGGGAAGCAGTTTGACGGCCAGGTTGTGGCTGCGTTTTGCCGCGCGTTGTTGAAGGAACTGAATGGTGAAACGAGGGAACGCCGATTCCTGAAAATGCTTGGCAAGAACTACCTTGATGCCGAAAAGGACACCCCACTCCTCACGGAATTACTATCCGAACTCCAACCGATGTCCGCTGCCGCAGGAATTAGTTTAGGTTGACCAGGGATCTGCGCCAAAAACTCGACGATCAGCAATTATTCAAGATCGCCTCACGTCCCGTCGGTTTTTTACACAGTTTGGTGGGCCGGGCTATCCAATCGGCGTCCCTGGTGGTTTCTGCCTAACAATCTTTCTTACTTTGGCTGGATACGCAGAACGAAGTTGCAGATTGCGATTTTTTGATCAGGCAGCACTTCGGTGCGCTCTTCACGAGGGAGCTCGCGCCCGCCGACTATTGTGGCATTGCGACCTTTGGGCACCAGCCAGTAGCGACCGTCGTCATCACGGGTAATCGCCGCATGAATTCGACTAATTTCCGGATCACCTTTTAACGGTAGATCGACAGTAATCGACCTTGATCCTCGCCCAATCGTTATCTCCGGCTTAACAATCGGAACCACCGCTTCACGAACACCGTCTTTCCAGACTTCAACTGAGTAGAGCTCCTGTATCCGCGGCCGCACAACGGTGCGCTCGTTTTGTTCGCTTTGCTCACCGGCCTCGGCTGGTGGGCTTTCATCTCTGCTGCCATCTGCTCGTTCGCGAATTGTCTCATTGAGATTTACGGCAGACCCGGACGCGAGTGCAGCGCCCGCCTGTGAGGCGCTCACACGCGGGTGTACTTGCGTGTGGCCGCTTTCCGTTTCGTCCCAAACTCCCTGTACGCGAAACTGTCCCTTCTCAAGCGTGCCGTCGACGCGCAACTCGACAGCAAAAGATTTGGCCGCAAGTGGTGTGGAACCGCTCAACTCCTTCGCCCGTTCCGAGAGAACATGGAACAGACCTTGTTCCAGGCCACGACGTTTATCACCCTGCCAGTCTTTGTCGTCATCCGCGCTCAAGTAGACAACATACTCACGAGGTATGTAAGTTGGACCGCCGGGCGGTGTGAACATCTCACGCTGCATAACGGCCTCAACTTCGCGCGCAATCTTCACCAAAAATTCTTCCCAGATGCGCCGGGGTTTCGAATGCTCATCGGCAGCCTCGAGCAGATCCTCGCCGGTCTCGCCGTCGATCCATTTTCTTATTGATTCAAGCAGGCCCATGTTAGTGAATAGTAAATGGTAAATCGTGAATAGTGAAGAACCGGTTTAACCGCAATGCCGTGGAATCCCCAGGCGATTGATCTCTTGCGTAACTTAACGGAGCAGCTACCTCGCCGAATCGTTCCGCGGAACATCTATCTGATTCTGATGCCCACGGAAAGACTAGAAAGTCTGCCCGGCTTCAATCAAACTTAACAAATTTTTTGTTTATCCATCCGCGATCTGCTGTAAAGGGATCAGCTTTCGGACGTCCATGCTGCAACACTTGCACCTCATACCAGTTGTTGTCTGAGGCCAGTATTTTCACGCGCGACCCGTTCTCCGCCACCCCAACTGGAGGATTCGCTGTGCTGGCCCCGCTGCGAAGATTTACATCGGTTGTTGTAACACCTTCCCGCCCGATTACAAAAATGTCCCCCAGCATTGGGAGGCCGACCAACGGATTCCAGTGTGACGTGACGTACTTGTGTGTAGCCAGCAGCATCCCGGAGAAGGCAAGTATGAGGACCGCAGCGACTAAAAAGGGCCGCGCCCGGGCCGGAGCAACTTCGCGTCGCTGATGCGCCTTACGGGTCGGCGCCTTGCTACCGCTTGATTCGTTTGGGACGGCCGCGATTCGCTCAATCGCAGATTGCCGTCCCGGTGATGATTCCCGTTCTTCGTGGATCTCGCTTACAGGCACAACGATTTTCGGCCGCCGCTCGGGTGCGACTTCTCCATAATGCGGCGTTCTTCCAGGAGACTGCGTTGTTGCTCCGAGAGGGCCAACCGGGACGTGTCCGGTAATCTCGGAACGATTCGATACCGCCTGTACGGGTGCGAAATGAGGTTGAGGCGCTGCTTTGGGTAACTCGTCCGGTTCGACCGCCAGATCGGCGCTTAACCTCCTTCGGTCAGCGTTTTCACTAACTGCTTCAATGCCCACACGTTGAAGTTGCCTCGTGGGTGGAAGCGCCGCCTCTGCCAGGTCGCCCCAGAAGTCCTGTACCTTTTGATACCGATCCTCAACGCGAGTTTGTGTCGCCTTTTCCAGGACACGTAAGACCGGCTTGGCCCAATAAAGGTTACTAACCGCTTCCGGCATTTCGCGTATCGCATGTTGAGCGAATCTGCGTGGCGATTCCCCGGCCACGAGCGCGTAGGCTGTCTTAGCAAGCGAATAAATGTCGGCCGCAGGCGTAAGTTGGCGATGCCCGGCGGCAATCAGGCCCAGGTCCAATGCTCCAGTATGGACGAGGGGATTGTGTTCCGGAGCCGAGTAGATATTTGTACCAACGCGCGTGATGGCCCCTTCATTAGTTTCCAATCGCGCAACACCAAAGTCCGCGATTTTGACTACCAGCTTGTCCGCAGTTAGGAGAAGATTCTGCGGCTTTATGTCGCGATGTATGACGCCACATTCGTGGGCATATGCCAAACCGGAACAGACCTGCTCGAGATAAAAGAGTGCTTTTCCAATAGGAAGTGGATAATTGCGGGAGAGCGCCGCCATATCTCCGCCTGAAAGATACTCGAGTACGATGTAATGAAAAGTGGTACCGGCAAGATCGATCGCAGTGCCGTGACCAAGACGATTAATGATATTTGGATGGCGAACACGATCAAGCGCGACGGCTTCGTTCTGGAAGTTCGCGACGAGTGTGCGTTCCAGTTCTTCATCCGGTGCTTCCTGCAGAAACATGTTCAGCGCTTTGATGACCACGGTGGTTGGCGCATCATCCTGCGCAGCGTTGTCGCGAGCAACGTAAATTTCCGCGTAACTCCCCCGGCCCAAACATTCAAGAATGTCGTAACGGCCGTCGAGCCTGCTTTGTTGTAATTTGAGCTCTGGCATCAGTTCGCGCTTAAGTCACACAGTCCCGGTCTTAGATGCAGCAACTTCCCAGGGACCTCACGAATACTTTAGGAATACCACCTAAGGGGAACTAACGGGGGAACTTAAGGGTGAACCTGCGGGAGAGGCCGCCGGGGGCTTTGCGGTAATTTCATCAAAACGCGTTTGCGCCGCGGCCCTGTCTTTTTCAGATTTTAGTGCCGCGGCAGCCAGCCCCAGCGTTGCGTCTTTTCGAAGAGTACTATTTGCCGACGAGGGATTGAGATCGGTTTTGGCGATTGTAGCCTCAAATGCTTTGACTGCTTCCTCGGTATTGCCTGAAAGCAACGATGCGCGACCGTAGAGGTAAAGAAATTCCGCTTCCGGCGAATCCAAAGGGCTCTGAAGGTTCTGCCGCGAGAGTTCACTCTTCAAGGGGTTGACCAGCCACGCCGCA
>JBHENH010000204.1:0-408 GCA_046262135.1 Pyrinomonadaceae bacterium | reverse complement strand
TCGATCGTAGACGCCGACTCCGTCGGTGAATCATGCGCCTGGGGCGTGGGAGACTCCGGCGCGGGAAAAGCTTTGCGAGACGCAGCCATGAAAGTATCGGCGGATGCTGAACCTGCCTCGGCGATCAGTCGCTGGCGACGCTGCGCATCCTGCACGCTTTCCGGATTCCGCAGAGTAGGGATCGGCGAAGTTTCGGGAGAAATTGTCTGCTCCAAATCTTCCTGTCGCTGGTCGGGCGAGATCGGCGCACCGACGCGCACTAAAACTGCGGTCAAATTATCTTCTGCTCCCCGCTCGTAACAACGCTCCTTAAACTCCGTGCAAAGCGCAGAGAGATCCTGGTTTGTAATCAATAAATGCCGCAACTCATTATCGGTAATATGTCGAGTGATGCCGTCAGTACATAAA
>JBHENH010000203.1:535-4234 GCA_046262135.1 Pyrinomonadaceae bacterium | reverse complement strand
CAACGGCGCAATGATCGAACAGTTGAAGAGTTCATTGCAAAAGGCAAACGACGATGCCTCTATTAAAGCAATCATCATCACGGGCGCCGGTAACGATTTCTGTTCGGGAGCAGATCTCTCAGCTTTGCAAAAAATTGCGGACAGTTCGGTAAGCGAAAATGCTGACGACGCGCGTTCGTTGCTCGACTTGTTTACTTTGATCAGAGCGGTAACAGTTCCGGTGATTGCCGCAGTCCGGGGAAGAGCACTTGCCGGTGGTTGTGGACTGGCCAGCGCGTGCGATCTCGTGCTCGCTTCCGCGAATGCGCGGTTCGGATATCCCGAGGTGAAAATTGGCTTTGCGCCGGCGATGGTAACGGCCATCCTACGCAGAAACGTTTCCGAGAAACGCGCTTTTGAATTGCTTACGCGCGGGCTGGAAATTGATGCGCAAACGGCCAGGGAATTCGGTCTTGTTAATCAAATCTTTGCCGAGGAAACCTTTGCGACAGAAGTTGACGCCTACGCCTTCCAGTTTGAAAGAATCAGCCGATCTGCGGTGGCCCTCACCAAGTCTCTGCTTTACCAAATCGACGGCCTGGCATTTCCAGACGCGCTGGCCGCCGGTGCCGATGCGAACGTCATCGCCCGGACAACTGAAGATTGTCGTAAGGGAATCGAAGGATTTCTTGGAAAAGCGACGGGTTAGAACCACACGCGATTCAAAAAAAGAGATACTCATCCATAATTTTAGTTTCCGGCGCATAAGGCGATCAATTTATCTTAGCTTTTATGTCATAAATGATTGACACAGAATCATCTCGGGTTGAGAATGAGCTTCTAATCGAAGATCGACCACGTCCCGCAACGTGCAAGCATACCCGGCGCTAGAGGAAACTCACTAGCTCGTAAAGGAGACACCACATGAGAAGTTATTTACAGTTTGTACTTCAAGCGGTCGTAATAGTTTTCGCGTTGTCGATCTGTCTTACGGTTCCCAGCTATGCTCAGGTTAATACAGGCGACATCACAGGCCGGGTGGAAGATCAACAAGGAAGGGTTGTGCCGGGCGCCACCGTTACCGCGACAAACAAGGGCACAGGAGCGGCGCGTATCGCGACGACCAACGACGCAGGTGAATATACGCTCGCGCAGCTGCCCCCCGGGAAATATGATCTTATTGTTGAGGCTCAGAATTTCAGTAAGGCTATAGCGAAGGACTTTGAATTGAATGTGGGTGCAAAGCCAACATTAAACTTTGAACTCAAGCCCGGCGCGATCAGCGAGACTATCGACGTTACTGCCGACGCCGCCCTCATCGAAACTACCAAGTCTGAACTTGGTGGTGTGGTTAGCCCTACCGAGGTGGAAAATCTTCCGCTCATCAATCGTACCTTCGCGAATCTCTCAGTCATTATGCCAGAAGCCCGGCCCACAGGTAATTTTGACCCGACGAAAGCTCGTGTTGGGAACGTCGCAATGAATGGCGGCGACGGTCGTCAGCTTGATGTGAACGTGGATGGCGGCGACAACAAAGACAATGTGGTTGGAGGCTTATTACAGAATTTCGCGTATGAGGGAATTCAGGAGTTTCAAGTTCTCCAACATCGTTGGACTGCGGAGAGTGGTCGCTCGGTAGGCGGCGTAGTAAACGTCATCACGAAGTCCGGCTCTAACGACTTCCACGGGTCCGCATTCATCAACTTCCGAAATCAAAGTCTGCGCGCCAAGGATTTCTTTGAGAAGCAATCAGCAGGCGAGAAGTCTAAGTATGATCGTGAAGAGTACGGAGGCTCTCTTGGCGGGCGTATTATCCGCGACAAGCTCTTCTTCTTTGGTACCATTGAAAGATTCCGTGAACGCCAGAATGTTCTAATAAATCCTGCGAAGCTGCCGCAAATAGCTGCCATTCCCGGCGTGACGGCGGTATCAGCAATACCGACTCCGTACGATGACACTTTGATTACTGGCAAGATCGATCATCAGATTAGCGCTCGTCAGTCAATGTTTTATCGCTACGCGCAGCAGAAGTTCTCCTCTCCCAACGATCAATTTGACTCAAGCTTGCCCTCCGATCTGACTGGAGGTAACACGACTGATAATAAGCTGTACAGCTTCGTTATCAATCACACCTACACCCTCAGCGCAACAAAGCTCAATCAGTTTGCATTTCACTTCCAGGACTTTACAAACTCGATTCTCGCTGTTACCGACAAACCGAATCTCATATTTCCATCGGTGCAAACGGGCGCGAATGTCAATGTGCCGCAGATGACCACGGAACGTAAGTATCAGTTCCGCGATGATTTTTCGTGGCTGCTGAACAAACACTCCGCGAAGTTCGGCGTCAACTACATTCACACAAAGATAGGCGGCTTCTTCTTCTTTGGGGCCAAGGGCTATCAGGTGACCTTCGCCTCAGATCCCCTGACTCTCAAAAACAGTCCACAGGGATTCGCTACACCGGGTGCGGTGCAGAACATAACTTTTTTTGATGGTGCAGGAGATACCGCTCAGCCTCCAATGCATCAAGTGGCGTTGTATTTTCAGGATGACTACAAGGTCACGCCGCGCTTGACTCTCAATCTGGGTTTGCGCTGGGACGCTAACATCGGGGTATTGATTGATCAGAACAATAACCGAACGATGAAACTTCTCAAACAGCTTAACCATCCATTCGCTCAGGCCCTTGCTGGAGATGCTCAGAAATTAAGCCGCACGACACCAAGTTTTCGTGAGTTTCAACCGCGCATCGGTTTCGCCTGGGACCCGCAGGGCGATGGCCGCACCGTCGTCCGGGGAGGTTATGGAATCTTTTACGATCAGATCTTCCAGAACCTTACGCTGTTCTCCCAGCAGCAGGTTAATGCAACCCTGTATCAGCAGATCCTGGACCTAGGCCCTAGCGATCTAACAGCATTTCGATTTGGCGTTGATCCGCTGCCAGCCCCACCACCCGGCACGTCGCTAACAGAGTTGGCGCCCGGGTCTGTCGGGCGAATTATTGATCCCGATGCGAAAGATCCTTACGTCCAGAAGTTTTCCTTTGGCATTGAAAAAACGCTAGGCAACGGTTTCGCTATCTCCAGCGATTACGTGCATACGCTCGGCATCCATGAGCCGCGTGTACAGCACACAAATCAAAGACTTGCGTTCTGTAACCCGGCCTTTCCGGGGGCAACTCCCACTTCGCCATTATGCGTGAGTGGCGCCTCCAGCCGAGTTCTTAGTAAAGCTTTTGCGGATGCTGGACTCGGAGCCGGGCGGCTTGCACGAATCTTAGTTTATGGCACTACTAACCGCTCGCTGTTTGACAGTTGGACTACGACGCTGCGCCGACGCGCACGCGGCTCGCTGCTCAACGCGAGCTATGTGCTGTCCAGTTCAAGATCCTGGGGCGGGCAGCCAGTAGCTTCCTATTCCAGCTCCAACATCAATGTCACCCGCGAAAGACAGTTTCTCCCGGAGGAATTTGGTCCGACGCGCATCGACGAGCGCCACAGGGTGGTCATTAGTGGCGTTTTCGATCTGCCGGGCGGCTTTCAACTAGCGCCCATAGTGCAACTGGCCAGTGCCAGACCGTATTCCCTGGTTACTGGCTTCGACATTGACTCTGATGGGCGATCCGACGTTGATCGAATCTGTGCCAGCGCAGACCCAATGGCGGTTTTCGCAGCGCGTGGGAACCTAACAGCACTCAGAGCACTTAACCTTCTAGGC
>JBHENH010000203.1:0-525 GCA_046262135.1 Pyrinomonadaceae bacterium | reverse complement strand
TAGGCTGCCCACAAACAAAGGTCAACAGTCAGCGCTCGGGATTTGTTGTGGACAGCACGGGCAACATTAGGAAAAAGAGCGGTCGCTACTTCAACACCGATCTACGAATCAGCAGGCCTTTCCGCATCGGCGAGAAGGCCAATCTTAACGCGTACATTAACTTCTATAATCTGTTCAATACGGAGAATCTGTCCTTTAACGATCAGCGTGGGCGGAGTTTCGCCACTTCCACCAGCGGGTTCCTACAGCCGCTCACTCTATTCGGCCCAGGCTTCGGCCCACCAGTGGGTATTCCACTGACTGTTCAGTTGGGCGCACGCTTTTCATTCTGAGCAGTTGGTTAAACCTGCGACTTGCTTCCTGCTGTAGGCGCCGGACTTTGTGTCCGGCGCCTATTACTTTGCCATCGTTTCGCTGGTATCGAGTTGGGCCAACTCACGAATGTCCGCGCCCGAAGGAAGACATCTTTCACCCCATTAAAAATAATGGCTGTTACATCTTCATGAGCAGTTAGCGGTGAGACTG
>JBHENH010000202.1:3543-4233 GCA_046262135.1 Pyrinomonadaceae bacterium | reverse complement strand
CTCCTTGATAGTCACTATGGATTCTTCCCCGAAACGATAATCATGTGGGTGGGAAAATTCATCTGGTTGTTTGGAAAAAACTCGCGCACTGCGTCCTGCACTTCACCGGCAACCAGATCGGCCTCGCGCGGAGACAGCGTGGCTAATTTCTCCCGGAGCGTGCCCGACGTCTCCGACCGCATCTCCCAAAACTCTCTGGGCGAAATTGGCGCGGCCATCTGAAACTTGAGCGTTCGCTCTTTAACATCCATGGCCCCGGCGCCTCTAAGAATTTGGGCCAGAGTGCCGGGCTCCGCAAACCGGAAAGCGCCCGGCGCGTTAGGGTCGGCAGCCGCAGCAGCTTCAAAGTGCGCCGCAACGCGATTGGTTATCAGGTAGCAAAACGGGTTGAGTTCGCTCTTGCCCCACACGGCGAGGGATAGCGCGCCCCCTCGCTTCGTCACTCGCAGCATCTCGCGAAGCGCCGCCAGAGGATCGGGGAAGAACATTACTCCCAGTCTACTAACCACCGCATCAAACGAATTGTTTTCAAATGGCAGCGAGTCAGCCGGCGCTTGCCTGAAAGCCACGTTTGTCAATCCACGTCGCTGCGCCTCGGCTTGAGCTGCGCTCACCATTTCCGACACGACGTCGGTAAACGTAACTGAGCCTGCCGGTCCAACTATTTCGGCAATGGTTAGCGACGGTTCA
>JBHENH010000202.1:0-3533 GCA_046262135.1 Pyrinomonadaceae bacterium | reverse complement strand
GTTCACCGGCGCCGCCCGCCACATCAAGCACCGCATCACCTGCCCCGATGCCGGCGTCCTCGACCAGGGCCTGCGTGACGGGACCGAACATTGTGCGAATGGTACCGGCATGTTTTTGCCAGTACGAGGCCGACTCGCGCCACTCGCGCAAGACCTCGTCTGCCTGACTCTGGCTCGGTTTTGTGTTCAGGTATTGTTTGCCTCGGAAGCAGCCTTCACTTTAAAGCTCGAGGTTCGCATGTTAGTATTCTTCGAACCATTGGTAAAATGAATTGTCACAATGATTATGATAGTCAGACACTATGACTTATGGATGTACGCGACTTACAAGTCTTTCTCAGCGTCGCCAAGCACTTGAACTTCACCCGTGCCGGCGAGGAAGTGCATCTCAGCCAGCCAAGTGTCTCTGTTCGAATGCGGCAACTCGAGCGTAACGTGGGCTCTAAGCTGTTCGAGCAATTGGGAAAGAGGATCGCGCTAACCGAAGCAGGTCAATTGCTCCTGCCCCATGCGATTAGAGTGATCGCGGCGATGGATGATGCTCGTCATGCCATAGATGAATTACAGGGACTGGAACGAGGGTCGTTGCGCATCGGCGCCAGCACCACGCCCGGGATGTATCTCATTCCGCGGACTATTGCACAGTTCAAACAAAGCTATCCAAAAATAGCAGTAATGCTCGCCGTTAGAGATACGCGGCAAATTGAAGAGGGTGTAATCAGGAACGAGTTTGATTTTGGCTTTGTGGGCGGACATCTGGCTGGCGACGAAGTTGAGGTAGTGCCATGGATCACTGATGAGTTAAAACTAATTGTGCCGCCGGGCCATCGCCTTGCCCGCAAGAAAACCGTCAAACCTCAGGATCTTTCCAGCGAGAAGTTCATCTTCCGCGAACAGGGTTCAGCCACCAGGGCGGTGGTTGCTGCTCACCTGCGAAAATCCAGGGTTGAGACATCGTCCGTCATGGAGATTGAAAATCCTGAATCGGTAAAGAAGGCGGTGCAACATGGACTCGGCGTGGCTTTTATTTCCGCATTTGCGGCGGAAACCGAGCTTAAAGCGAAGACTCTGGTGGCAGTAAAGATACAAAAGCTTGAAGTCCTTCGCGAGCTAAAGATTGTCTATCGCAAAGACAAACACCTTAGCCGCGCGGCCCACGCGTTTATCGAAATGGCACGGCAGAGGCTACCAGCCATTAGCGTGATTGATTGATACTCCTCACGTTTGGGTGATGCAGGTTGGAGGTTCGCGCAAAGCATCTCAGCCCGCCTGCGACGGGCAGATACCAGGATGGAAACCGCCCCCACGTAGAATCAACAACTTACGGGAAAGTTTCCTAAGAAGGCGCTCAGAAGTGAAAGGCAGAAGGCGCAAAGAGATAGCTCAACCCTTTGCGTCTTCTGCTCTGGCAAATACTTGCCTTCATCGCTTCCCCATGGTAGCCGCGGCGGCAACCCTTCTGGGCTGGAGGACATAACCCCGTTGGGGTTCGACCTTCCACTTTCGCGTAGCGCGGTTTCCAGCCTGGTTTCTGCTCGCCAAAGACGAGCTGTAGTGCTTTGCGTGAAACTGAACTGTAGTCCAGCAGCTTGTTTGCGTTCATTGGACCACCAGTGACATAGTTTAATTAACGATTTGGGCTCATGCCGGGGGACTTTGAAGCACATGCGATTTTTGTGAGGACTTCTCTGGATTTCGGTTTCATTTAAGTTTGCTGAAAGGTCTCTTTACGCAACAGAATCCAAACGCCAGAGGTTTCAACGGAATTCCCGGCCCTTGTTGCTTGTCAATAGCTGCGCTTCGCCGTCTACATGAATAACCGAAACCGAAACGACGAGTCTTTCGAAGGTGACTCAGCGACATCTCTATCGCGGCGCGGATTTGTAAAAGGCGGCCTGGTAATCGCCGGCACACTCGGGTTCGGCGGAATCCAGTCATTGCTAAACGCAGTGCCGGCCGTCGCAACCCGAAACGAGCACAGCAAGGCGTTGCCAGGGTTTAAAGCAATTCCGGTATCGGCTGCGGATTCAGTAGTGGTCCCGGAAGGTTATTCAGCCCGCGTACTTATCGCGTGGGGCGATCCGGTGTCCGACGGGCCGGCCTTTCGTCAGGATGCAAGTAACACGTCAGCGGAGCAGGCGTTGCAATGGGGAATGCACAACGACGGTCTCGTCTATTTTCCCATTCACGGATCCAAAAGAGGTCTGCTCGTGCAGAACAACGAGCACGTCGACGATGTGCTGCTGTTTCCCGACGGGACCGCAAACTGGACAGCGGAGAAGACGAGGAAATCATTGGCCGCGCAGGGCGTGTCTATCGTTGAAATTCAGCGCAGCTCGCGAGGCGAATGGAAAGTAATACGACCTTCCAAATATGCGCGGCGCATCACCGGCTATACCCCCATCAAGATCGAGGGACCGGCTGCCGGGGCTAGCCGGTTAAAAACTAAAGCCGATCAAA
Organism: Pyrinomonadaceae bacterium; assembly: GCA_046262135.1. Taxonomy (GTDB): domain Bacteria; phylum Acidobacteriota; class Blastocatellia; order Pyrinomonadales; family Pyrinomonadaceae; genus PSRF01. The sequence continues at coordinate 1,073 of JBHENH010000202.1, read as the reverse complement.
CAGGCCGTTTGGTTTTGGGAACGTTTCAGAATTGCGCTGTAGGCGTTACGCCCTGGGGAACATATCTTAGTTGCGAAGAAAACTTTGATGACTACTTCCGCACGCCTTCCAAGCCCGCGCCCGGTTCCCTCGAGGCGCGTTATGGCCTCTCAACCAAGGGCGACGGTTATCTCATACACACAACCGAAGCGCGTTTTCGTGTCGCCGATGAGCCCAATGAGCCAAATCGCTTTGGTTGGGTGGTCGAAATCGATCCCTTCAGGCCGCAGTCAATTCCGGTCAAACGAACCGCACTTGGCAGGATGAAACACGAGGGCGCCAAAGTGCAGGAGACTCGTGAAGGAAAGATCGTTGTCTACACGGGGGATGATGAAACTTTTGAATATATTTACCGTTACGTTTCCAACCTGCCGTGGCGCCAGGCGCGCAAGCAGGGAATCAGCCCGTTGGACGATGGCATCCTTTACGTGGCGAAATTCCATTCGGGCGGCGCTGGCGAATGGATTTCTTTGACGCCGGCTAACCCATGGCTGCGAAACTGGACGCTTAGCGATATTCTCATCAACACGCGTGGTGCTGCGGACATCGTTGGCGCAACAAAAATGGATCGGCCGGAATGGATCGATACGTTTCCGGATAGCCTGACGGTGATCGCGACACTGACCAACAACACTCTCCGCGGCAAAGGCACGCACCCAGGACCCGATGCGGCAAATCCGCGAGCAGAAAATGCCTACGGCCACATGGTCCGTTGGTCGTATAAAAAGGATTGGACTGACACACATTTTGAGTGGGAGATCTTTGCGCTGTCAGGTGATCCGCAAAACGGTTCGAATGGTTCAACCATAGTCGGTGATAAGTACGGCTCCCCTGACAGCATCTATGTAGCTCCCAGCGGACGTATGTGGATACAAACTGACGTCAGCCGAACAAGCATCAACCGCGGTCGTTATGCCGGCTTCGGTAATAATCAGATGCTCTGTGCGGATCCGCAAACGCGCGAGACTCGCCGGTTCCTGGTGGGTCCGAATGCGTGTGAGATTACCGGTTGTTACGTTACACCTGACGAGACC
>JBHENH010000201.1:0-4300 GCA_046262135.1 Pyrinomonadaceae bacterium | reverse complement strand
AGCCTGAGCACGGAACGCGCTACGTTAGCTGGATCCGGCGCTTTATCCTCTTCCATCACAAACGCCATCCAAAGGAAATGGCTGAGCCGGAAATTCGACAATTCATTTCCCATCTCGCGATCGATGCAAAGATTTCGGCCTCAACCCAGACCGTGGCGCTAAGTGCGTTGCTATTTCTCTATCGCGATGTCCTCAAGCGGGAACTTCCATATGTCGCCAATATTGAAAGAGCAAAGCCGTCTAAGACACTGCCCGTAGTCTTCACGCGCCGTGAGGTGCAAGGTGTACTGGCTCGCCTCGAAGGAACACACTATCTTATTGCCTGCCTGCTTTACGGTTCAGGACTTCGGCTGATGGAGGCCGTTAGGTTACGCGTTAAAGACATAGACTTCGAACGAAAAGAGATAATGGTACGCGAAGGGAAAGGCGCCACAGATCGAGTTACGATGCTGCCGCGCATAGCGTGGCACTTGTTGCAAGCGCATCTTCAAAGGGTGCGCGTGCTGCACCGGGGCGATCTGCAAGAGGGTTTCGGTAGAGTCTATCTTCCCTTCGCTCTTGCTAAGAAATATCCTGGCGCCGCCACACAGTGGGGCTGGCAGTATGTCTTTCCTGCGCTTAAACGCTCGCACGATCCACGATGCGGAACCGAGAGTAGACACCACATTTCGGCCGATCACGTACAACGAGCGGTGAAAACTGCGATTCGTTTGGCGCAGCTCAATAAAAATGGAAGTTGCCACACATTGCGCCACAGCTTTGCGACTCACCTGCTGGAGGATGGATATGATATCAGAACAGTTCAGGAGTTGTTGGGCCACAAGGATGTGCGGACTACGATGATCTATACTCATGTGTTGAATAGGGGTGGAAAGGGCGTGCGAAGTCCGATTGATCAGTGAGAGGCTTCGATACGTGATTCCATGGCCCATTGGTCTGGCCCGCGACTGAGCCTTGGCGCGCGATTTCTACGCACCTGGTTGTGCTGACTAGAGCCGTCGAGCGCGAGTGAAACTTCACTTCGACGCAAACTAACAGTTTGCGCTACAACTGTGCCTTTCCGTGACTATCGAGGGTACTGTCCTATGGTTCGTCGCTTCGGAGACTTAACACACAGCGATCCCCAAAAAGCCGGCAAGCTGTAATTTGAAAGGAAGGAATCAGTCGCGCCGTCCGCGCTCCCGCGGGGGCATGCCCCCTTTCCGACCTGCAAATTGCCAAGGGTCGCACGACCCATCGCGCCTAAAGAGAGTCTCCACTTGAAAGCCAATTCCCTTCCTGGTGGTGACCCGTTGCGATTTTACCGAGGAGGCGCACCCTTGGCCCTCGAGCGGGGGCAAGCCACGCTTCCGAACCTGCAAATTACGGTATACACCTGGAAATTACCCGAACGCCCATTGGGTTTCACACATCGCTATGGCTCCCGGTACTTATAAGAATGCGGCGGATGGAATTGCGACCGCATACTTGCACGGTGAACATTGCGGATGATATTCATCACGATTAATGTCAGTTCTTCTGTTGTTCATCGATGGACTCGGAATTGGGTCGCGAGGACCGCAAAACCCGCTCGATGGTCTTGAGCGAGCGGAACCACTCGCGCACTTTCGCAATGAGGAGCTCAGTACAGTCCTGGACGGAATCGTCGTGCCTACAGATTCCTGTCTAGGCGTCGAAGGCCGGCCGCAAAGCGCATCGGGGCAAACTACGATTCTCACCGGCATAAACGCACCAGCGAAGCTTGGCTATCACAAGCAGGGCTTTCCCAACGCAGCCATGCTGGAGATAATTCGCGACCATTCCATCTTTCTGCAATTGGCTCGCGCTGGAGTGCAGCCGATTACTTTTGCAAACACCTATACGAAGCGCTTCTTCGATGAGCGCCCTCGCTGGGTATCAGCAACCACAGCCGCCGTAGAAGCTGCTGGTTTGCAGTTCCGAACTGTCGCCGATCTCAAAGCAGGTCACGCGCTCTATCACGACTTCACGAATGGCCTGCTCATTGAACGCGGTGAAGAGGTAGAGCTGCGAACGCCTGACGAAGCAGCTACTGTCCTTGCAAAAATTGTTAACCAGAACCGGTTCACACTGTATGAGTATTTCATTTCCGACAAGGTTGGACATGCTCAGGATATGCAGGCTGCCAGGTCAGTTTTACAAGCCCTTGCCGAGTTGATTCGGGGCGCATTGGCAAGGATTGATTTGAATAATACTTCCGTTATACTCACCAGCGATCACGGCAACATTGAAGATCTTTCTTCGCGCACGCACACGTTGAATCAAGTTCCAACCATCGTCTGGGGAGCAAACACAAACAGGATCGCAGGCCGTATTAAGAGCCTCGCAGATGTAACGCCAGCCATAGTGGAGACCTTGACCGAGAGAGCTGTGGCCCATCAATGACCTCCGCCGACAACTCCCGGATGTCCGAGCCTAACAATCCTCGCGACAAAAAGCTGAAGCTTCCCGACAAAAACAATCCTCGCGAAATATTCGGATGGAAGATGTATGACTGGGCCAATTCGGGCTTTTTTACGACCGTTGTTGGCACCCTGTTTAGTCCATACATCACGCGTCTGGCCCAGGACGCGGTCGGTAAACAAGGCACGGTAATGGATCTCGGCGTGCTTGGAACGGTAACGGCGGAATCGTTTGCTACGCTGTGTGTTTCCATTTCCGTTGGCGTCCAGGTTTTGTTTCTACCCATTCTCGGTGCGCTGGGAGATTACTCGAATCTCAAGAAACGTCTGATGGCTGCGTTTTGTTATACCGCGGTCCTCGCTACTGCACTGCTCTTTTTCGTGAGCGGCGATCTGTATTTGCTGGGTGGCGTCTTGTTCATCATTGCGAATGTTTGTTTTGGCGCTGCGATTGTCTTTTACAATGCATTTCTGCCGGAGATCACGACCGAAGATCAGCGCGACAAAGTCTCGAGTCGCGGCTACGCGTATGGCTATTTTGGCGGCGGCGTGCTGCTCGCTTTGAATCTGATTCTGGTTATGGGTGCGGAAAGATTAGGAATTTCCGCGGGGCTGGCGGTGCGTTTATCGTTTCTGTCGGCAGCGCTCTGGTGGGGCGGATTCGCAATCCTGACATTCCGGCGCTTGAAGAAACGCGAAGCCGCGAGACGTTTACCGCCGGGCCAAAACTACTTCAGAGCTGGATTCGCTGAACTCCGTTCAACTTTCAGTGAACTTAGAAGACTTCCGCTCACACTTAAGTATTTAATTGTATATTTGATCTATAACGATGGAATTCAGACAGTAATTTTTGCGTCAAGTGTCTTTCTCGAGCAAGAGCTCTTCAAAGGTCCGAATCCAACATTCTTGTTGTCAATTTTCCTGGTGGTCCAATTTGTGGCCGTAATAGGTGCCCTGCTTTTCGAACGTCTGGCTTACATCATAAAAACAAAGAACGCGATTCTCGTGTCTTTGGGGCTCTGGTCGGCTGTAGTCATTTACGGGTACGGTTTTCTGCACAACACCACCCAGGCGTGGATCATGGCGATAGTCATCGCCATTGTGCTTGGTGGATCTCAAGCACTTTCGCGTTCGCTTTTTTCACGCATGATTCCGCCCGGACGCGAAGCTTCCTTTTTTGGGATGTATGAGATATCAGAACGAGGTACGTCGTGGCTGGGGCCTCTGGTTTTCAGCATCGTAGTCGCGAGGACCGGTTCTTACAGGCAGGCGCTGCTGTCACTCGTCTTCTTTTTCGTGGTGGGGTTGATAGGACTGGTCTTTACTAACACGGACCGCGCCGTACATGAGGCAGGAAATCTGGAGCCGTGGGAGGCCGCGCGCGATCCACTCTAACTTGCTACCTTCCGGACCTCAGACGGCGGCACTTTTTCCAGGCACTCCCGAGAGCAATAGATAGATCCCCGGCTATTGGCTCCGATCGCGCGGTCAGACGGTATCCACGTCCCACAACTCACACACCGCACCAACTGATTGTCCACAGGCAAAGTTGATTTTCGAGCAGCGCCCCCCGAAACCTGTCCCGAGTCACCCAGGGTCTTCGCGACGTTCAGGATCTTCTTCAGAATTTTGAAGTAGGGATACAGGCGTGAATAAAGAAGCAACAGCAGAAGACTGACGAGGGCGGCAATGACGAGAAATTTCAAGATGGGTTCCGCGTGACTCGCTTTGGTTTACTTAACCTTCGTTGTCTTTCGGTCTGTTGGCCGGTGCGTAAGTGACATCGACGTTTCGACGGCGCGGTACCGGATCGGTCGCCCGGCGGCGCGGTGTCGATTCTCGCGTTCGTCTGTCTACGCTGCCGGCGGGCAGACCTTTAC
>JBHENH010000200.1:3772-4342 GCA_046262135.1 Pyrinomonadaceae bacterium | reverse complement strand
GCGCTAACCGCCGTGGTTCTGACTTGCGGTAGCGCAAAATAGATAGGAACTACTTCTTCGCGCCGATTAAATAGCTCGTCGTAGGCCTGGCGGAGCAATTCCGAAACACCTGAGAGCGGAGCCAAAAGAAGCAAAAGCCCACGGGCTTCGTTGGATCGCCCTGAGCTGGCGTTGATCGGATGAGACACCAGCGTCTCGAGTTCGTCGTCTCTGCCGACAAACTCATCACGCTTTACTCGTCCGAGGATTTGGCGTGTTTCTTCGTGCGGACTTCGATTCATTTGGCGGCGAAAGATCCGGCCATGTTGTCTACGTATAACTCAACCCGGTTTTTACCGAGGTGTTTGGCGTGATAGAGAGCACGATCCGCAGCAGCAATAACCTTCTCAGCCGTATCAATGTGCCTTGCAAAAGTTGATATACCTATACTGATACTGACTGTTCCTTTCGGCTGCGATTTGCCGTGTGGATAATCGGTCTCCGTAACTCGTTGCCTCATGCGCTCCGCAATCACTGCGGCTTCTATCGCAGTCGTTTGGGGCAGCAGAATACAAAACTCTTCGCCACCGT
>JBHENH010000200.1:385-3762 GCA_046262135.1 Pyrinomonadaceae bacterium | reverse complement strand
TATCGACAAGCTACATCCGCAGATCGCAAGGCAGCTTTAAGGCAATGGGCGGTAATTTTGAGGGCCACGTCTCCGGCCTGGTGGCCGTTAAGATCGTTATAGCTTTTGAAGTCGTCAATGTCGATCATCAAACAACTCATGGGATAACCGTAACGCGTCGATCGGTTCAATTCCTCCGTGAGTCTCTCCTCCAGGTAACGCCGGTTCAGTAACCCGGTTAGTGGATCTGTGATGGACATCAGTTGGAATTGAGTGGCGCGCTCTTGCCATTCGGCCCGCTCAAGGGCGACCGCAATTTGAGGTCCAATAATCTCCAGCAGACTCAGATCGACCTCGTCAAATGTTCCTCCGCCCATTTTGTCGGTAACGTTGAGTACGCCGATTTTTCTGCCGCGAATAGTTATGGGATAACTGATGAAAGATTTTGTTTTGTACGCGCGCCCTGCAGGGGCTGGAGCGATTGCCGCCGTTTCAAGATTCTGCACAACAATCGGTAAGCCGGATTCCAGCACGCGTCCCGAGATTCCCTCCCCCAGACGCATTGGCCCAACTTCGCTTTCCTCGGTGCCAAGTCCCACAGCGGCTCGAAGGCTGATCTCATTTCTATCTTCGTCAAATACCATCAACGATGCCCGTTCGGCCTTAAGTAACTCTTTCGAGTGGGTGAGAATTGCGAGATAGGTCTTATCGGGTTCGGTTGAACTAATACGCTCAAGGAAACGCGTGAGCGACTCGGCGAGATTTGCGCGATACGCAAGCTCATGACGAAGTCGATTTACTTCCCGCTGAAGATCAGGTTCGCCTTTGACTTCAGTTGCAGCCGTGGCCGTGGGCAGCTGGGATTTGGGTTTACTGCTATGAGTTGTGATCATCTGCCCGCGTTTGTTTCGGGCGCTTTCGGTGCTTACGTCTAAAATGGTATTGCCTCCAGAGGAAATGCGTTCTGTGCGTGTGACCGGAGCCGCTAAACGGTCTGCCGGAAGAATTCCGCCCCTTCCACTTTCTGATTTGGTTGCGGTTCTAACGGCGACGGGAGATGAAGGCACTTCATCGAAATTTCTGGCAGCTTTGTCGAGCCGTGCCGACAATTGATCAAGCCTTTGGGATTCGGCAAAAATCACGTTCTCAAACGGTTTACTGGTAAGCAGATCGTTGAGTTCTCCAGCGCGGAATCGATCTACGAGAGAGCGATAATCAGCGCCGGTTACGAACGCGCGGCCACCGATAGCGGCGAGATTCTGTTCTCGACCGATAGGTACGGGCATCGTAAAACATTGCAGTCCTGCGTGACATTTATACCGAACTACCGAACCGGCACTCATTGCACGCCGGTGAGCGTCGCCACAGTATGGATCGCACAGGCCAACATATTCGGGCGACGACTGAAACGCGTGGCAGATTGAATTATTGTTGGAAGCCACCAGGGCCGGCGGCTGGCGGCCATCAACAAGCAAAACCGATAAACCCACCGAAGCGGCGATTTTCTCCTGCACATCAGCCCATCCCGGAGGCGCATCCTCAGGATGTTCCTGAACAATTTCCGGCTGGGGATCCCGTCCAGATTCTGGCATCAGTTCGACGAGAATTTCAGGCAAAGTCTCACCCGCGGGTCCGGGAGACTCCTTTAGCGAAGTCTGGCTTTCCCCGATCTGGCTTTTGTCTCGCGGCACTGGACGGTTCTTACTTGGCATTTGACACAGCACAAGGGGCCTGCCTTGCGCGCGGAACTCACAATTTGCATGACAACTCAGTATAGATGTCGGTAATAACGCCTACAAGCGCCTGCAAGCCGAGCGGTTGGCGCCCTTCCCGTCGAAATGACCATACGCAGAAAGAAACTTACCCTCTTGGTAAACGACCAATAATGGCGTCATTTCATGGGATGCGAAACTGGAGGTTCCGGGCGTTTCGCTATGTAAGGTGGTGCCCTGCAGCATGCGAGTGAACGTGAGCACGCAGCAGGAGCAGTCAACAGGAAAGGCGGTATTATTTACCTGCTCCTACCGAGTGCTCAGTGCCTTCCAGACTTCTGGCCGCGAGCTCCTGGACTAGCGAAGTACTTTGCTTTGAAGCGCCGCCAGGCCCGGCGCCTCCCCCGGAGCGACGTTATCGATGTCAGGCTGTTCGGGACTGATGCGAATGCATGCTGCGAAATGATTTGGTTTTATTTCGGTAAGCTGCGGAACCACCTCTTTACAAGTTTGAATCATATATGGACAGCGTGTGTGGAAGCGGCAGCCCTGGGGAGGATTAATAGGTGAGGGTACATCCCCTTCAAGAACTATCCGGCGGCGCGTGGCTTCAATCTTCGGATCCGGAACGGGTACCGCGGAGATCAAAGCTTTCGTGTAGGGCATGAGCGGGTCGGCGTATATGGTTTTTGCCGCTGCCAACTCTACAAGTTTACCCAGATACATTACTGCAACGCGGTCAGAGACGTGACGAATCGCGCGCAGGTCATGAGAAATGAACAGATAAGTAAGGTTCTTTTCGCGCTGCAACTTTTCCAGTAAATTCATAATCTGCGCTTGAATCGAAACGTCGAGAGCAGAAATCGGCTCATCGGCAACTATGAAATCCGGATCGACGGCCAAAGCCCGTGCGATACCGATTCGCTGCCGTTGTCCGCCGGAGAATTCATGCGGATAGCGCTTAATGAATCGTTTACTGAGACCAACAGTTTCCAATAGTTCGTTGATGCGCTGTTCCGCCGCCCGACCCTTGGCGAGACGAAACGTTTCCAGGGGCTCTCCGACGATTTGACCGACTGTCATCCTGGGATTCAACGACGCATAAGGATCCTGAAAAATTATTTGCAGATGGCCGCGATGTTGTCGCATTTCGCGTTGAGAGAGATGGGCCAGGTCACGGTTGCGGTAAAACACTTGACCGGAAGTAGGCTCTCTAAGACGAAGGATTGCACGCCCTAGTGTCGACTTACCGCAACCGGATTCACCCACGAGCCCGAGAGTTTCACCCGGATAGATGTCCAGTGAGATTCCGTCAACGGCCTTGACCGTCCGTGGCACACGAACGCCGAAGAAGAGCAAAGCGAGGCGGTTCGAAAGTAGAAAAGCGAACGCGAAGACAACGATGGCCAGGAGTATTCCGCCTCCGGTCGAAAACGGGTAAATCCCGAGACGGGATCCAGCGCCGATAAGAAGCAGAAAGATCAGAGTGGCTCCGCCGAAGCTCACTACAACCCATGAAGTCTGCTTTCCGGGCGCAACTCGATGTTTAGCGCCCAGATCAAAATGCACGAACAAATCGCGGATACTGACCAGGGGTTCTTTGGATACGATTTCGGCGGGCAAAGACATCGTTTGCTCTCTTCAGTGTGTGTTCTGGGTGTTTATTCGGCTTGCAGACCTATGGGG
>JBHENH010000200.1:0-358 GCA_046262135.1 Pyrinomonadaceae bacterium | reverse complement strand
TGCCGCTTCTGCGCGTGAGGCCTCGTAGACTTCGCCGGCAAAATGACAGAGCGAAAAATGGTCCGGAGTCAGCTTTACAAACGGCGGAAAGTCCCTGTGACAAATATCCTCTGCCCGTTCGCAACGCGGAGCAAACGGACAACCACTCGGCAGGTGTGCCACGTCTGGAGGCAAACCCGGAATCTGATAGAGGTTAACTTGTTCCTCTGTGGGGTCTGGAACAGAGCGTAGCAACCCTTTCGTATAAGGATTTCCAGGCGTCGCGAATAGCTCGTTTGTTGGGGCCTGCTCGAAAACTTTCCCTGCATACATCACGATCACGTGGTCAGTCATTCCCGCAACCACACCAAGGTCGTGG
>JBHENH010000199.1:4077-4419 GCA_046262135.1 Pyrinomonadaceae bacterium | reverse complement strand
CACTTGCGTCCCAGTGGAATATTGCCGTCCGCATATTGGGCAATGAAGCATATTTGGATTCGCGCCTTGAGAGAGCGAGGCTCAGGAATTATCCCGCAAAATGCGGTTAGATGCACTTAGCGGAAAGTCGGCGCGACTTATCTTGTAGTAAACGAGATCGCCGCCGTAGTAATAAGATCATCGAGGTCCTCGAGCGTAAACAGTTGCAGATGCAGCCGTGAGTTGCAATCTCGACTTTGATGCGATCACGTCTTAGTCGGCGCTGGTTACGCTGACGCGTTCGTGAATCACCAGCTCAGGCTCACCATTCTTATCCATTGCCGTTTCATTCTGCAGGCGATT
>JBHENH010000199.1:0-4067 GCA_046262135.1 Pyrinomonadaceae bacterium | reverse complement strand
CGCCCCGGCGGCAGGAACACCCCGCCCGCGGCTCCGACGTTGCGGAGGAAGTCGGGCATCAGGCCGTTCGAGTTGACGGGGATCCCCGAATAGCCCTGCACGTCGTTCTCGTCGAGCGAGCTCAGGAACCAGGGATGGACATCGCGTGGCAGTTCAATTATTTCCACGAATTTCTGGTCAGGTGAAACACCGCTAAAAACCAGACCTGAGCGTTCGAGAGTTTGACGAAACTCAGGATTGAACTCATAGCGATGACGATGTCGTTCACTGATTTCCGCCGCACCGCGGTAGACTTCGCGCACCAGGGAATCGGGCGCGAGATTGCAGGGCCAGGCGCCCAGCCGCATAGTCCCGCCCAACTCTTCGACGTCGATCAGATCCCGGAGCTTGAAGATAACGGGATAGGGCGTGTCAGCATCAAACTCGGTCGAGTCGGCATCCTTGAGACCGCATTCCTGCCTGGCGTATTCGATACATGCCGTCTGCATTCCCAGGCAAATTCCGAAATACGGCGTGCGGCTCCTTCTCGCATAGGAGATAGCGCGGATCATTCCCGCAACTCCACGCTTGCCGAAACCCCCGGGGACAAGAATGGCGTCGAAGTCGCGCAAGCGGGATTCATAATCATCGTCCATGAGCTCTTCCGACTCAATCCATTTCACGCTCACCCGAAGTTTATTGGCTACTCCTCCGTGGGTCAGTGCCTCACGGAGTGATTTGTAAGAATCTTCGAGCTCCACATATTTGCCGACGATCGCAATAGAGGTTTCTCCGCCGGAAGGCTCGCGAATCGTTCCCACCAGGTCGCGCCACTCGGCGAGCTCAGACTGAGAAGCGCGCGCACCAAAACCGAGCTGCGTGACTATCAACTCGTCCAGCCCTTGTTCATGAAATGCGAGCGGCACATCATAAATCGTGTCCACGTCCATTGCGCTGATTACGGCTGATTCTTTTACGTTACAAAAAAGTGCAATCTTCGACCGTAAATCGTGTGATAGCGGTCTCTCTGATCTGCACAACAGCACATCGGGAGCGATACCAATCTCTCGCAGGTCGCGAACTGAGTGTTGGGTGGGTTTTGTCTTTAACTCACCGGCGGCGGCGATGAAAGGTACGAGCGTGACGTGAACAAATAGGGCATTCCCTGCCCCCTCTTCGTTTCCCATCTGGCGAATGGCTTCGAGGAACGGCAAAGATTCAATATCACCGACGGTGCCGCCAATCTCAACGATGACTGCATCAGGCTGGTCCTTTTCAGAAACCGAACGCACTGCAGCCTTGATCTCGTTTGTGATGTGGGGAATTACCTGAATAGTTTTGCCGAGATAATCGCCACGTCGTTCTTTTTCGATCACGGAAAGATAGATCCGGCCAGTGGTCCAGTTGTTTGCCTGGGATAAGTGAGCATGGGTGAAGCGCTCGTAATGGCCCAAATCGAGATCGGTTTCGGCGCCGTCATCAGTAACAAATACTTCGCCGTGTTGAAATGGAGACATGGTCCCCGGGTCGACGTTGATGTAAGGGTCCAGCTTAATCAGGGCAACCTTCAAGCCGCGTGCCTCCAGCAGGCAGCCAATCGAAGACGCCGCCAGACCTTTCCCTAGGCTCGAAACCACTCCGCCGGTTACAAAAACGTACTTAGGCATCTGTTCTCCAAACTCTCAACTGCGCGCCTCTCGCCAACATTGGTTTAGACTTCCTCCTTGTCAGGATCCCCAGCCTCAGGTCCATCACCGGATTCTTGTTCGCCGTTGTAATACTCGCTCATTAAGTGATTCTCATGCTAACCCTGCAGCCAAGACTTAAAACGCTCGACAGCAAACTCCTAATGTTCCTTCTGAACCGACGCCCTGACGCGCTCGAGGGCTTCCCTGGTGTCAACTCCGATTGAGGGAGTGGACGCTTCAATCGCCTTGATCTTCACACCATGCTCGAGTGCGCGCAACTGCTCCAGGCATTCTACCCGCTCCAAGTCCGATTGCGGCCACCTGGTGAACTCCAACAGCACTTCCTTGCGGTAAACATATAAACCTGTGTGCTTACGGAATTGGCCAAGCAGACGGGCCTCGTTTCGAAGTGCGGACTCAAGCGTCACATGCTTTCGCACGGCCTCGCGAGGATAGGGCACCGGCGACCGCGAAAAATAAAGGGCACCCCCCGAATTATCCACGACAATCTTCACCACATCCGGATTCAGAACATCCGCCGCAGTCTCGATCGCTTCCCACGTCGTAACGATCCCTACGCTTTCGTCGTTACTGGCTTCGATTGCTTGTTCTATAGTCTGGGGTGAAATGAGCGGCTCGTCTCCCTGAAGATTGACAATAATCTCGGTGTCGTCGAGGGTCTCCGCCACCTCCGCCAGGCGATCTGTTCCGCTCGGGTGATCGGCGCGGGTCATCACGGCTTCACCACCGGCCGATCGCACAACATCGACAATGCGTTCATCATCGGTTGCCACGATTACGCGAGCGACATTGCGGGCTTCCATTGCGCGCTCGGTAACCCAGCAAATCATTGGTTTGCCGTCGATTTCCAGAAGTACTTTGCCAGGCAGACGACTGGACGCAAACCGCGCGGGAATGATGACAACCGCCTTTGATTGGGGATTTTTGTGAGAGTTTGGGCCCGTAAGATTCACGGGACAACAGATTAGCTTGCTGAGCAAAGGGTGTCAAATCATCTCCACAGAGCCCGGACCAATATATTAGTACCAACTACGCTGAAAGCGTTGGCTAGTTCCAGCCCAGGGTTGCAGCAACCCTGGGAATCTATGTACAAAAGAATCGTAACGCTGAAAGCGTTCGCGAATCGCTCCGCAGGCGACTTCGCCGAACTCTTTCGAGTTCGCGAAATCAGGATTAGAACTGGAATCCCAGGGTTGCAGCAACCCTGGGCTGGAACTAGCCAACGCTTTCAGCGTAATTCGTAGCACGGGGACGCCGGTTCGCTCGCGGTTCCATATAAATAGCACTACAAGATTTCATCGACGATTTTAAAACTGCATTGGTACTCCAGAGAGCGGGCTTTTTCAACTGTCGAAGGCGGGATATCATCGAGCTGCCACTAATCGTGTTTTCAATCGAAGGACTGCGAAGGCGAGACGAGTTGGTATTAAACGAGTGTTCCCAGCGTAAGACTCCAGCCGTCACAGTAATGTCAGGCGGATATGGCGAGAATATCAGCGACACAGTTGAGATCCATTGCAACACAATTCGAACCGCGAAAAAGATATTCGAGAGTCGGGAAGAAGTTTTTTGTAGGGGAGTGTCGGGGACAGAACGCAGATGAGAAAAGCCCGGGCCAGGCGAAAGAGCACTACACGCCGGATAGTCCGGCTGTTCGTATTAGTCGGGCTGGGCGTTGTCATCGGCTTTCTTGGGTACCAGCTGATCGTGCTGGTCCCCCGTGTGGCTCGGCTGCGTTCCGAAAACCCGGCGACCACGTCGTTGATTGATGCTAGGGCAGCAGAAACGCGTGCTCGAGGGCAAGAACCCCGCCGCACGCAGGTTTGGCTTCCTCTCGATCGGATTTCACCAAATCTTCAGCGTGCGGTCCTGGCGGGCGAAGACAGGAACTTCGTGACCCACAATGGCTTCGACTATCAGGCAATTCAGAAAGCCTGGGACGAGGCGCAACGTGCCGCAGCAAAAGACGCGAAGACAGAAGGCGATAACGAATCAGACTGGCTCCCGTACCTTCCCGACTTCAAACGTGGCGCCTCAACAATCACACAGCAGCTCGCCAAGAATCTGTATCTGTCCACAGATAAAACTTTTCTTCGCAAGGGTCAGGAAGCCATCACTACAGTCTTCCTGGAGCGCCTGCTCACGAAAAGACGCATTCTTGAAATCTACTTGAACGTGATCGAATGGGGCGACAGTCTCTATGGAGCAGAAGCGGCGGCGCAACACTATTTTCGCAAGTCGGCGGCAGGCCTAAGTGCAAACGAAGCAGCATTTCTTTCGGCGATAATCCCTAACCCGCGAACCGTTTTCAATCCGAAAGTGAACCCGCGGCGCGTTGCCCGACGACAACGAATCATCTTGCGCGGTATACCTTACGTT
>JBHENH010000198.1:3999-4462 GCA_046262135.1 Pyrinomonadaceae bacterium | reverse complement strand
GGTTTGACGCCCATCGCGCGAACGCGTTCATCCACCAGGTCGCCTATAGGATAGTCAACCATCGCCGTGACGATGGCGGTTTTCAGTCTGAAGCAATCGGCAAGGTTCGCGGCGGTATTAAACTCACCACCGCTGACATGAATCTGACATTCACTGGCTTTCCGAAACGGGACAATGCCGGGATCGAAGCGATGCACGAGCGCGCCGAGAGAAACCAAATCCAGCGCACCTGCTCTGGGAATGTTTAGCTGATCAGTCATTCAATCTCCAGGTGCTTCTTGTCCCCGCGAATTCTGCATTGAAAGTTATACAGTCTTTAACTGAACGAAGGGCGAGGCTTTTTGAATTCCGCGTAACCTGTGTAATCTGTATGAAGCATGAATCGGCTTGCATTCAAAATCGGAACGCTGGCAGTTTCACCTTTGTTGGCTCTGGCCCTGGTCGTGGGCGCCGCAGCCTTGCG
>JBHENH010000198.1:0-3989 GCA_046262135.1 Pyrinomonadaceae bacterium | reverse complement strand
TCCAACAGGCGGCGACAAAGCAGCATTAATTGACGACACCGCGGCATTTAATCAAGTCAAACTCAATTCCTCAAGTTTAAAAGCGGCAGCGAAACGCAACGCCCAGCTCCGGTATGAACTTCAGTGGCTGTTTGGGCGGAAACCACAACGCGGCTGGTATCTCTATACGCCGCTCATCAACAGCCTATTGCATGCCGACAAGGATCCTTTGTCCACCGACTTTGCCGCCGCGGTCGCGCGCTGGCAGGCAACCGCAGGACTGCAACCGAGCGGCGTTCTCGATGAAGAATCGTTTTACGCGATGATTTCCTATTGGCAGGGTATAAGACTTAAGGACCGCTCAGTCGCTCAGCCGGACCAGTTAATGACTGCGCCGATTTCAGATTTTTATGATCCGACGCGCGATGTCGAATTGTTGCGTGTTGAACGGCAGACTTACGCCGCCTACAAACGCATGGTAGCTGCCGCTGTCGCGGATCGTTCACTGGGCCTCGCTCGCAATCCGAAAGGGCCGAAAGGCGAACTTGCGCCTACAGAAAAATATTTGAAGATTGTTTCGGCGTTTCGCTCGCCTGAATACCAGGAGAAGCTGCGTCGAGAGACACCGAACGCGGGAAGCGCGGGCCTGGCTGTAAACAGCCCTCACTTGACTGGCCGCGCTCTGGATCTTTATGTGGGCGGTGATCCCGTCGACACTACCGACTCAAACCGCGCGTTTCAGGTCCAGACACGTGTGTACAAGTGGCTTGTACGCAACGCCGAGAGATTCGGGTTTCGTCCGTACTTCTATGAACCCTGGCACTGGGAATACGTGCGATAGGACAAGAGATCATTTTCCATTTGTCATTCGTAGATTCAACTTTGAAGTGCAACAGAATATGCGCTCTGCTTCGCCCCAGCGGGGCGAGATGTTTATAGCTACGAGAACCTTGCACAAGACCTCGCTCCGTCAGGAGCGAAACCCGGCAGCGGAAGCTGCGCCGTAGGTAGAAAAGCAGTTACGCTCCTACAGAACTTCTGAGTAAGACATTGCAGGCTATAAACATGTCGCCCCTCTGGGGCGAAGCAAATAGTCAATACCTCTGTTGCACTTCAAACTTGAATCCACCATTTCAAATTTTTCATTTTTCATTTGTCCTTGTCGTTGCTCCCGCTGTCGTGCCGGTAGGTGAATTCAGTACGTGCTGAAATGACAAATGAAAAATTTCAAATGATAAATGGAAAATCTCCTGATTTTTAGCTTCGCCTTGCTGCGCCGCCTTACTTTTAGCTGCTGCGGCCTTAGGCCTGGTCTTAGGAATGAGTGGAAGAACCTTCCCATCTTCGAGCGCAGTTCCCCGTTCGATGCTGCTTTTGTCGACGACGAACTGCGTGCGGCGCGTCACTTTGGCGAGCATACCTCGCATTGTTTTTTCATCGAGATTCGAAACGTTGACGTTAGATGATTCCAGTTCAGCACGTAGGCGCGCTGTGCGGTTCGTCCCACGGCCATATACATCAGGATAAATGTGGAGTACGCCATCCTCAACCACAAGCGTGTCGTAGTTAATGTCTACCGGAACCGGTTCATCCAGCCTGACCACTAACATCCGTGAGCTACGCTTTGCGGCCTCTATCCGTTTTGGCGAGACGGGTGCGTTTCGCGCGGCAATAATCTTCTCGGCAAGATCGTAGAGGTCTGAGCGTAAGACTCTCACGCAGCCGTGCGAAACCAGATTTCCCAGGTCGGTTGCTTTCGCGGCCTGGTGAATAAGGTATCGATCACCTAACGGAATCTTCATTTTCCCAAGCGGGTTGCGTGGGTCGCTGGCCTTAATTACTTCGCCCGGAGTAACCGTTTTCATTTGCAGTACCCAGTCGCTCGGCGGCGGTATCCATGCAGGATTCCAAATAATCTCGGTTGCTTCACGTTCGCCGATGTACAGAGGATGCTCCTTCATTCCTACGCCCACAAAGTAAGACGTCACTTCCTTGCCGTTTTGCCATAGCGTTAGACGAAATGAGGGGACGTTTAAAGTGAGGCGGATATCTGGTTGGTCCGGCTTAAATTCGGCAGTTTCGATCCGGCCGCCTGTCAGTTTGTCTGAGCGTTCCGACTCGTTGAGGTCGGAAGCTGTCGGTAACGTCTGCGGTAAGCGTGTTTGTGCGGCGGCTCCGCCGATGTAGAGCCATAGAAGTAAAGCTGTACCCACATAGGCGGCGCGATAATTGAAGTTGGCTCGGTGAATTCTGGTTTTTCTCATATGAAACATTTGCACTCACGCCTAAGCGAGTAACGAAGACATGTTTTGGGAGATGCGCGCTTTGATCGCAGGGGAATCTACGCTAGATTTTTCAGGCGGAAGCAATTCATATCTTACCATTGGCCGGCGAAATCGCAGAAACGGGCGGCACGTGCCGCGCATAAACCAATTGACGAAACCAGAGTATAAAGTCCGAAGATAACGCGATCTTCTTTACCGAGGGCTTATGTTCTATGATTCCAACCTCTCTACCTTGATCTGGGACTCGTAAAAAAAGAAAGACCTGTAGGGAAGGAATGTTAAGACTTTTCTATCTTATATTCTGTCTTTTCAGTTTTATTAACGGAGCATGGAGCATGGATGCTCCTTTTCCCTGGTTCGTGGTACGCCGACTTTCCCGCAGATATTCCACATACCGGTCCATTCAACCCACACTTCGTTCGTGATCTTGGTGTGACATTTCTCGTGATTGCTGTCGCTTTCGCGTGGTGTGCGCGAAATATTAGCCGGTCGCGAGGCGTCCATCTGTCGCTCACTATATTCTTCGTTGGCCACGCGCTCATTCACGTAGTAGATATTGTTTCCGGTAGTTTACCCTCGAGTCATTGGCTGATCGATGCCCCGGGAGTATTTCTTCCTGCTCTCATCATGATTATTCTGGCGCTACCGGATGTTCGGAGCCGACTTGACGCCCACTTGCAGAAGTAAAGACGATCGTCTTGGCCCAAAGCGCACTCAAGTGGCAGCCGGAGAAACGAACAGCAATCACGCTATCGGCAACCAGAAAATGGCGCCGCTCGCCTTCGAGAGGTAACCATTTCGATATCAAATGTTAATTAAAGCTGCGATCAATGGTGGCAGGACGAAAACTGAGCATCCCGCAGTACCCGTCACTCCGCGGGAACAGGCTGCGGCGGTTCTCGAATGTTTGAACGTCGGCGCAAATGCCATTCACCTTCACGTCCGTGCGACTTCCGGTCTCGAAAGCCTCGATGCCGAAGACCTCGCGCAAACATTTGCGGCAGTACGCTCGGCTGCACCCCATGCACAAGTTGGTGTCAGCACAGGTGCGTGGATTCTTAATGATACCGCTTTGCGCTTTGAAGCGACCTCGTCATGGGAGATCTTTCCCGATTTTGCATCAGTTAACTTCGGTGAACATGGATCCGTTGAATTGGCCGACCTGCTGCTCTCGCGGGGCGTCGGCGTGGAAGCCGGGCTTTGCGATGAAGGAGCCGCACAAATCTTTGTAAATAGTGGCCGGGCGGGCGACTGCTTCCGCGTGCTGATTGAGCCGCAGCAACAGGATATGGCGGAGGCGCTCAATACCGTAGATCGAATTGAACGGGTTTTAGAGTCTGGAGCAATTATGGTTCCTCGCCTGCTTCACGGAACGGAAGCTACGTCATGGCCCATGATGCGTGAGGCTCTCAAACGCGATTACGCAGTGCGTATAGGACTCGAGGACACTCTCGTTTTGCCTGACGGAAGAATCGCGCGCGACAATACGGAGCTGGTGTCGGAAGCTGTGCGTTTGATAAAGGCAGCAGGCAGTAGTCAGGAGCAATCGGTTGGAGAAGGATCCTCAACGTAAGGTTCGCGATAGTTTTCAGAGATTGTCTTGATGACAAATGATCAATCGCCGCATGCTCATTTCTGGAATAATCGAGTTTGAGGGCGCGAATGCCCGATAAACAGTCTGGTCGCTGGATACTTGCTGTGACCATTCTCGGTTCCAGCATGGTT
>JBHENH010000197.1:0-4513 GCA_046262135.1 Pyrinomonadaceae bacterium | reverse complement strand
GGTAAAGCACTCGGGGATCAAAGGGATCTGGAGCCCCGTGGCCGGCAAAAAAGATGAATACGAGATCATTCTCTGTTGCTCTTGGTAGAAATAGTCTTAGAGCAGCGCGCACTCCTTCAACAGTAGCTTGCTCGTTCGTCAGGTAAAAAAGATCGGAAGCGGCAAATCCACCTCCCCGGCTAGTCATGAGAAGGTCCCTCATGCTTCGGGCGTCAGCGTCAGCATAGTTCAAGTCATTTAAACCGCCTTCACGAACGTCCAGAGAACCTTGTGGAAATTCGAGGCGCTCTCCTGCTGGTAGACGCCTCTAGTTGAGTGTCAGTGATCAAGACGAAGGAGGCATAGTAGGGACGCTTATCGCTATCGGTAGCGCTGATTTCTACAACGTTCTTGCCCGGTCGCAAGCGTAAATGCGGTTTACTTGTCAGATCGAGAGTTACAACTTTTCCTCCAGTATCCGAGGTCAGGTTATGAATCGTCTTTGCCGACTCCCCGTTAATGACTGTGTAGATCTTGTGGTACTCGATCTTATCGGCAAAGGGCTGCTTCACGCGTAACCTTAAAGTATGGAGTTGCGTGCTTGGAATGCGGACCTCTAACTTCGTAATTGACGACAACCCAAGATCAGGTAACTCCAAAGAAAAGGGAGCGCGAGAGGGTGTTTCTTGCGGAGGGGGGCTGGCCGACCCATACACCTCGGCTCCGATCACTGCCGTCGTAATGGCGAGAAATGCAAACAATCGCGCGAGGCTGTTCATTAAAATCAAGGTTAGGAGTCTGGCATTCGGGTGGCGGCAGAATTCATCGCGGCACGCCACCCGAACTAAAGTTCACTACGGCCGTCTCACACCGCGCTTCTTTTCTGGCGAACTCTGCTCCGTTTGCGGTTGCGTAGAAGGAGGCATCGCGTTAGCTGAGGTTCTAATCACTGCAGGTGACATAACCCCGATTGGATCGATGTTCTTTGTCGAGACATTCATTGCGGGAATCGCGGCCCATCCGGTCTCACCTGCTTCCTGCATGTAGTCGTATATAACGTCCATGTTTGGAGGCAGCGCTCCACCATGTTCGCGCTGATAGATACCGACGTACTCCTTCAAATTATCGACAATCTCTTTCATCTGGGGATTCTTATTGTCGATCATAGAGAGCGCTCTGTAGAGATACGGCTCGGCAAGAACTCGCCGTTTATCGTACTGAATCGCCTGAACAAATTCGCCGAATGCTCGTGATTTCTCCTGCAGGGTTCGGGCTGTGAGCTTTAGCACCTTCCCATAATAAAAATGGGTGTACGGATCGTTCGAGCGAATCCTTAACGATTCTTCCAGATTATCGCGGGCCGTCTGAAACATGTCGTAATAGAAGGCACGGATGCCGTTGTCGCGCCTCATCCCGCCCATCACAGATTCAAATTCCGCACTGGTGCCAACCAAATCACCGGCCTCCAGTCGCCTCTGAATCTCTGCTGCAAGCTCACCGCTAACTGTATTTTCAGCCGCCGTCGCCCGGCTCTCCGCGTTACGCGATGGGTCCAGGCTCTTGCCTGTGTCAGGTTTCGTTTCTGCAGCGGGTTGAGCAGACGCGAGGGATCCTTTCAGCTTCTGTCGCATGTTCAGATCGACAGCGCCATAGAAAAGCATGGTTGAAGGAGATCCGAGTCCCACAATTGCAGGCACCAGAAAATCTTCGCGCTCGGCGACACGCGCAGCATTCGCCATAAAACCAAGCCCTGCCCGCTTGTCGCGCTGTGTTGAGCCCTTTAGCTTGGCGTAAAATTTTGGGACTTCGCGTGGATCGTACTTGCGCTCCAGCATATAACGAAGTGACAGTTGATCCGCTTCATCTTCTTGCTGTCTTTCCCAGGAAACCACTGCGTTAGGAATTACTAGCTTGAAGATTGTGGGGACCATCGAGTTAGCCGCCAGGGCAGCACCGGCTCCGCCAAAGTTTCCTGAGCGGAGCAGGCCGCCGCTTAATAACCCCAAGCCAATGCTGGCTGCCATCCCTCCTACCACCCGTTTTTGTTGCTGCTTTTCATTCCATTCGTCGACTCCATTGGCAACGAGCACATCGTCCCTCCAGTGTTCCTTTTCCACGTGGGCAACTTCGTGTCCCAGGACATATGCCAACTGGGCCTCATTGTCGACCGACGATAGAAGGCCGGTGGAAAGGTACACAGTTCCGGTTGACAGCGAGCGAGCCTCAGGAATTGGATTGAGCGTGATCTTAAACGCATAAAGCTTATTCGACCCTTGTGGAACCAGCGACTGTCCGACACGATTGACGTAATCCTGGGCCAATGGATTGTCATAGAGGGTATCCTCAATCTTGACCCTATCCCCGCTGCGAGTAACCTGTTCATCAGCAGAGTCGCGGATATTTATCAGAAAAGCATACTCGCTATGTTCGCGCTGCATTCGCCTATAAGCCTCTTCAACCTCCTCTCGAAAGTCGGGGTTAGTATCATATCGATTCTTGCTGAAACGCATGATCTCCAGGTATTTACGCTCTTGTTTCGATAGTTTGGCCTTGTCGTCCTTTTTGGCTTCCTCCTTTGATTTCTCCTTCTTATCCTGCTTGCCCTGGCTAACTAGAAGAACGCGCGAAGTGCTTTTGGTTCGCGCTATTGATGCTGTTGGCAAAAGAAGTGTGACGACCAGAGAAACTGTAAGAGATCCGGCGAGGTATGAGTATCGAGACTTAGACATGGGAGGTGCTCCTTTGGGATGGAAGAGGACTGGCACTGTCGGTCAATGCCAACCGCAATGACAAGAGGGTACCCCCGATGCCTCGTTAACCGAATATAGGTCACGTGAGATGCGTGGCCGGGGCTCGCGGGACGTGTTAGAGCGGACTTAATCTATGTCCAGACCAGTTTCAAGTCAACGGTTTACCGGAGAAGTCAAGTCGGCTTGAGACCATTCGGCGACGGGCTGCGCACGTGATGAGGGGCGGGCAATACTTAATCGTGCATATCGATTCTCGCGAAACAACCAAGGGACATTTTACTTATTATTTTATTAATCGCTCTGTTTGGCACGGTGGTTGTAGTTTGCCCAGCGGAAAATTTGCCCAGCCAACGTTGAGTTGAGCATCGGGCCGCTGAAAAGGGAAGGGAGCATAACGATGAAAAGCAAGAGTAAGGGATTATTAGTGAGGGTCTTCATGTTGGCGCTCGTAGTCTTCCTGGCGCTGCCCGTGTCGGCTTTCGCGCAGGGCAGAGGCCAGGGGGCGCGGAAAGCCGACGGACGTTTTTGTCAACGGCCACGATGCCCGCGATGGGCGCTGGGACCGAGATAACGACCGAAGACGTAACGATCGGGACAACGATGAGTGGCGTCGAAACCGTGATCGGGATGATCGGTGGCGGAGGAATGATGACAATGATCGAAGGCGGCGAGGGCGTGACTGGCGTGGTTACGGAGACTACGGCAACTCCGCTCAGCTTCGCCAGACCGCGCTGAACGCCGGCTATAACAACGGCATCGAGGAAGGGCGCAACGATCGGCGCCGCGGTGAGCGGTTCGAATACCGCGACGAGGGCGACTACCAGAACGCGACCGAAGATTACAATTCGCGTTTCGGTAACCGTGAACTGTACCGCCGGTACTTCCGCGAAGGTTTTGCGAACGGGTACCGTGACGGTTATAGGGACTACTGAATCAACTAACAAGTTACGAGAGCCACAGCGGGAGTGGAAGACATCAAGTTCTTTCACTCCCGCTTTTCATTGGTCCTTGTGAGGCTGGCGCTATATAACTTGATCGCTGGACGCCTGGCGTTTTCAATTGTTGATGAACTTTGCAGCTATCCGGCTCGTACCCAATAACACAACGTGAGCGGACGTATCTTGCCGCAGACCCGAGTCACTTTAGTTAGATAAGAGGAATTTGCTAATGCATTGTCCGAAATGTGGTCAGCAGCAGGTCTCGGATGAAATGCGTTTTTGTTCACGTTGCGGCTTCTCGCTGGGCATCGTGACGGAATTGCTGGTGACGGGCGGGACTCTTCCAGAACGAGAAACAGAATCTTTCGCGGGTAAGTTTACCGGGCGGAAAAGGGGCAAGCGGCTCGGCCTGCTCCTAATGATCACGGGCATCGTTTTGGCGATGATTGGAGGGATAATCCAGGAATCCCTGGGAACTAACCCCCTAAATACTCCGGGCCTGGCGGGAACGCTCCTCTTGTTCTTGCCTGCCATCATAATTGGTGTTGCCGGGCTTGTTCGTTTCCTTTATGCGTGGTTATTGGAAACTAATGTCCAAAGCGGGACCTCTCATGTGCTTTCGCGGACTGCTGCGACAAAGGGCGCGTTGAATGGCCATGACTATGTTGCTTTACCGGCGTCGCATAGTGTTCCGGTGGCGAGCTTTGGTGCGAAGCGCGGTGATACGACTGAGATGGTAAATGCTCCGAGTGTGACAGAAAACACTACCAGGCTACTGGATCAATAGGCGAGACGGATGGCTTTGCACAAAAAGTAAATAACCCAATGCGCGCAGCGGTATCAGAA
>JBHENH010000196.1:0-4541 GCA_046262135.1 Pyrinomonadaceae bacterium | reverse complement strand
GCATCTCTCTTTGACCGGGTGTATCAGTCGCAGCAATTGCCAGCCCCGCCAGGAGATAACTGCCGATCTTATTGGAGACAGTCAGCGCGGCGCCCACGTTTTCGACTCGCTCGAGGGCCAGTCCGATATCAAATTGATCCATCGAACGGATCAGATCGTCATGATCGACTGGCGATTGTAGTTTGAGATCCACTTTATTTTCAGCGGCGAGGGCCAGCAGCAAAACGTCGTATCCTTTTGACAGATTGCCTCTCAAGTGCAATTCGACCGACCTGCCCAACATCCCGCACGCTTCCAACGCTTCTTCGATTCCCCGCCCTGGGCCAATCGTCTGACTGAACCAATGAATTTTCACGCGCGCACTCCTAGGGCGCTGTTGCGGCGGCAACATTCCTTCAGCTAGATACAACGGAAACACGTTGTAGAGCACAAGTGGCGGTTTAATTCCGTAATCATGTTGAAGGCGGTCAGCGATACTCTGCGAAGGTGTCGAGACGTAATCGCAACTTGAGAGATAGGAGTTTTCAATCAAATGCACGATCTGCGCCGGGTCTGTCTCGCGTTCCGACAGGAGGTCTTCACAGTCGAACCCCAACCGTGCCTGCCATCCTCGGGCTGCTGCGGCCGCTATCGGGAGGGCTGCATGCGCGTGAGCTATAAACCAATCCGCCCGCTCTAGTGAGGCCTGCCTGCGTTGTTCCGGCAGAGCTGTTATATAACCGTATTCCGCGAGTCGTTTCCCACCGACTTTTTTATGAAGCTCTGACGCCAGTCGACGACGCCCGCGCATGAATATCGAACGCGAATTTCCGAGCAATCCTCGTTGTAAGTAGTCAATCTTTTGATGGCGCCATTTGCGACGGGCGAGATGTTGCTTGTCTCTTTCATCTAGCAATTCGGTAAAAGATGGGGTCACTACGCGAACATCGTGACCCGCTTCGCTTAGCGAGTCGGCTTCCCGCAACAAGCGTGGATTGTGGCAAAAATGAGTACCGCCGATCAGGCAAATTCTCACGGCTTCCTAATGGCGCCTTGTGTGCGACAACGTCAACAGCTTTTTTTGTGGTGTCCGTCCAACTTAGTTAAGTCTTTTGAGCCAAAAGCTTGAGGGGCATCTGCCAACGACCGAAGCGGACGGAATGAGCTCAATGATGGCCTCATGGTGGTATTCCCACATGTAGCGCGACGGCCAGAGGATATCGAAACTTTGGTTGCATGCAAGGAAAGCTTGTGCCAGATATTGCTCGTTCCAACCCCAACCATCAGTGACCCACTCGGCCGGATAATCAAAGGGGATAAAGATGTCGTGAATATGAATCAACACGCCGGCTTGTAATCGCGGTAGAACCTCCAGAAAGAGATAAGGCACGTCGCCTCCGGTCGCAACCGTATGGCTCGAATCTATGAAGAGCACGTCTCCTGTGTTCAAGAGGTTGACGATTTGCCCGACCTCAACATCTTCAACCGGTGCCTCGATGTACTCATCTGCATATGGTGCAACACTGGTATTGGGATGCGGATCGATGCTGGTAATTCTAGTGGCGAGTTTTCCATCGTTGATTGCGCGGCGCATCACACGTGTGGAGAATCCACTTCCCACCTCGACGATGTTTGTCGGCTGAAATCGGCGCAACACGCTGTAAAGAATTTCTGCATCCACCGTTCCGAACCAGCCGTTCTCAAGAAAGTACTGACTCTCGTCGCCATTTGGGGTAGTGGCAAAGGTTCGATATTCACTTTGGTAAGGACCACAAGTCTCGTTGAGAAACTGGAGGGCCTTCTCATCGTCCAGGGCTAGGCCCTGAGTATATTTTTGCTCTTCCCAGTGTCCACTGGCTTGCAACTTCCGCAGGCGTTCGTCTTCAATACGCTTCTCAAGGGTGGTGCCGATTTCCAGGCCGGCCGGCTGTAGAACCCGATTGAGCACCGCCTTGACGTTTCCTCTAAAGCGGTCAGGCAGCGCTTGGTATGGTAACTTCTGCAGTTTCATGAGCAAGATGGTTTAGAAGCGCTTTGAACTCGGCCCTTTGTTTATTGATATCGTGATTCGCATTTAGCGCGGCCAGCGCTTTTGTAGCGAGTTGTTCACGGTATTCGGGGGATTTCCAGATGCGAGCGATGCTCTGCGCCAGGCTTTCTTTACTTTGCTTGTCAACAATTTCAGCAAACCCATATTGCCGAGCGTATCTGACCAGGCTCGAATACGGCGGCGCGAAGATCAAAATAGACTTACCCGAATTGAGATAGTCAGCGGTTTTCGAAGGGAATGCGTGGGAGGTCGCATACCGCTCATCCTCTCGGAAGGAGAAAGGCAAAAAGAGGATGTCCGCCGTAGTTAGAGCTTCTTTCAACTCAACTTGAGAAACCCAACCATGAAACTTTATTCTTTCGTGTTCCCAGCCCGCTGCTTTCACCTGTTCAGGAGTGGCCATCACAAACAGAAGCAATTCCCAAGCTCTAACCCCATAGTCGAACAGTTCCTCGCCCTTGACGAGTTCCAACAGCAGATTAAAGCTGTCGTCGGTCGCCCCAGTTAGAGTTCCCGCATACACGATCCGCAGACATTCATCATTCTTCTTCACACAAGACGTTGCAGCGTCAGCGTCAATCTCCGGCTCAATGGCCGGCATCTGCACTTCTGACTGTATCCCATACTTGGTGGCGAGCATCTCTCTCATATAGGGAGTTACCGAGTAGACGTGCGCTGCTCTCCTGGCGACCAGCCGAAAAATAGGAATACAGAAATGCTTCAGGACAAGGGAGTCGCGCAATACTCCAGACACCCAATCATCATGCACTATCAGGACTAGAGGCACGCCGATGACCCAGCTTGTCAAAGCAGCCGCTACAAAAAAGTGACCGTGCGCAATCGTGATCATCACCTTAATTCGATTTCTCTTACCTACCCATACGCCGTAGAGCGCTAGGATGGGAATTGCCAGCCAGTCGATCAGGCTCTTGAATCGGCCGAATCCCCAGCGTCCTGTTTCATTGGTAGTGGGAAAAGAGAACTGTTTGCAGACCAACCTTCCTTCTACTGGCGAGATACTGTGAAAGTGAGACCCAGTCAAAACAACCAGATCATTCATCGGATAAGTTTCAAGCAAGCGGCTTATCAGAACGCTCCCACCTCGCAAATTGGAAGGTGGAAAATCGCAAACGTATAGAATATGTGGCTGCTCAATCGGCATGTGCAGCGCTCCGGGTCGAGATTGGACTATAGCTGATGTCTGAATGGTAGCGAGATGATCCGGTTTCGATATGTATGATCACCTCTGAAGTTCCCAGGAGTGTACGGCGTTCTCCGGCCCCACATTGACTGGCATCGTGTAAGAAGTCATTTGTTCATGTCCCCGCAATCTGGCCCAAATCCGGTGCACTCTAAAGCCCGGATAAAACGTAGAAGCACAAAAATAGGGAGACACTCTGGAGTCCGCAAGTTTTTCATAGGCGCAGATCGAGCCCCATTCCTCCCTCTCCTGTTTCACCTTTTTTCGAAGATGATTGAATTTGCTGAGCAGGTTCAATTCATTCCACGTATGCGGCCCGAGCTTCTTATAAGCCTTGTGCTGCTCAAGAAACTTCGTGACCTGATAGACGCAAGGAAACCCCCAATCATCGAATATCAGAATGCCACCCTCACGAAGCAGCAAGTCGGCATAAAACGAGTCGATGAAGGCAAAATCAAACGTGTGCCAGCCGTCTATGAAGATCAAATCAAACTTCTCACCCGCCTTTAAGAGACCTGGCAGCGCAAGATAATTTGGCTCTTCAATGAGGCGATGTTGACCAGAAAGGCCGGCGCGGTTAACCATTGTGACGCCGACGCCTCGATAGCCGTAGGCATGTGTTGCTGTCTGAAACGGATCGACAGAAGTATGTCGGCCTTCGCTTGGCAGGGCCTCGAGAATGGCTAGTGTGGAGCAGCCCATCGCCATCCCGATCTCTAAAGTCCTTTTGGCGGCCAGCTTGCGGATGAACTCTTGCAACTTGCGGGAGGCTGCTGGATTGATGCCGGCGACAAGCGAAACTTCAAAACCTGCCTGGTCGAACGCCCTGCCGGTAGCGTGCATTTCAGTAAGAATGGATGTTGGCATGTTGCAGCTTTTAACCCCCGAAAACCTTCCGAGCTAATCACCGGCTTCACGGTAAGCATTTCGCATCCATTCAGCGGTCAGCCGCATGCCGTCTTCAAGGCTGTAGGAATTCTTATGATCGAGATCTTGCACCGACTTTGTAGTGTCAACGCGCTTCCATTTCGTCGTGAGGATTTCCGATTCCTGATAATTAACGAGCGAAGGACTGGCGCCGGTAATTTTCAAGATAACGTCAGACAATTCTTCGATGCTGTGCAGGTCGCTGCCGCCGACGTTGTATGTTTCACCCCGCTTGAAGTTTTCACTGATATTGGCAAGCGTTCGCACCGTATCAGCCAGATAGGTCGAGGTACGGGAGTGACCGCGAAAAACTGTCCAGGGCAATCCGTGTAAAGCGCAGTAAAGAAACCGGCAGTTAACTGACCGATAGGGACTGTAATACTC
>JBHENH010000195.1:0-4632 GCA_046262135.1 Pyrinomonadaceae bacterium | reverse complement strand
CTTCCGGGCGCCGAGGACGGCCCGCCAGGACGACCGACACTTAAGAGACGGCAGCCGACTCCAGACGATGCCACTACGAATCCAGACGGAAGTGAGCAGAAGCCTGCAGATAAACAGGACGCTCCAAAGCTGAAGAAGACCGACGGCCAAAAGCCCTCACAACCTTAATCCGGCTTTGAACGTTTCCAAACCAGGAAGGCTCCGCGGCAGCAATGCCCCGGAGCCTTTTTACTTTGTACGGCAAACTGTTAGTTTTCCGACGCAGCGTGAGGTAGCGACGCGCCATCAAACCAACAGCTTGCGTTGCGTCGAATCACGCTAAGTCACCAACTTGACAATCTTTAAAGGCGTTCGGTATTCTAGCCGTTCGCGTTTTATTCGCCAAAAACAGTTGAAGTTAGCTATGTCAACATACTTTCCAAGCGGCAAGGATCTTGCCGGAAAACGTAAATGGTTCGTTGTGGATGCCGCCGGTCAAACGGTAGGACATCTAGCATCCGAGGTGGCGTCCATCCTTTCTGGAAAACGCAATCCCGCGTGGACTCCTTTTATGGATATGGGCGATCACGTGATCGTCATCAACGCGCGCAAGGCTGTCCTTAAAGGATCGAAAGCTGTGCAGAAGATGTACCGACACCACACGCGTTACCCGGGTGGACTTCGCGAGGTCTCGGCGGCAGAAATGTTTGCAAAGCGCCCTGATCGGGTAATCTCGCTAGCCGTCCAAGGGATGCTGCCCAAAAATAAGCTGGGCAAGGCCATGGCAAAAAAACTTAAGGTTTATGCCGACGGCGAACACCCACACACAGCCCAACGCCCCGAATCCTTCCAACTCACCGCCAGATCAACCCAAGCTTAACAATGAAGCGTTTTATAAGAGGACGATATAACTGTGGCTGAAATTGAATACTACGGAACTGGCCGGCGCAAAACGTCTACTGCGAGGGTTTACCTGCGCGCCGGCGGAGGGGAATTTCAAATTAATCGGAAAGCGTTTGATCAGTATTTTCCGAATGAAACTTTGCGCATGATTATTCGTCAGCCATTGCAGTTGACTGAGACCGTGAGTAAGTTCGATGTCCTGATTAATGTTCGAGGAGGTGGGCCGGCGGGCCAGGCAGGTGCGATTCGCCACGGTATTACCCGCGCGCTCCTCGAATACAACGCCGATCTTCGCCCCGCCTTGAAGCAGGCCGGTTTGATCACGCGCGATCCGCGGATCAAAGAGCGGAAGAAGTATGGGCAAAAAGGCGCCCGTAAGCGTTTCCAGTTCTCGAAGCGCTAGAAACATTTCCGATTGCCAATTGCCGATTGCCGATTGAAAAGACTGATGATTGCCGATGAATTCGGCAATCGAAAATCGGAAATCGGAAACATCTTGAATCCATTGCCGCAGCTCGGATTGGTTGCTCTTCAAAGGGAGAGCCCTGGGCTATGGCGAGTACATTAAACCAGTTCACTGAAAAGGAGACTTAGTTTGGTTCAGGTTACGATGAAAGAATTGCTGGAGGCCGGAGTCCACTTCGGTCACCAGGTCCGGCGCTGGAACCCCAAGATGAAGGAATACATCTTCGGTGAGCGCAACGGCATTTACATTATCGACCTTCAGAAAACTCAGCGGATGTTCCGCGACGCGCTGGCATTTGTCACGAATGCGATTGCTGAAGACCGCGGAAAAACTGTGCTCTTTGTAGGCACAAAAAGGCAGGCACAGGATGCTGTACGTGAAGAGGCCGAACGCGCGGGTCAATTCCACGTCAACCAACGCTGGCTCGGTGGCCTACTGACGAACTTTCAGACTGTACAGAAATCTATAAAGCGCCTGAAGGATCTCGAGGCGATGCAAACTGATGGTCGCTATGAAAAGTTGACCAAGAAAGAGCGCATCAAGCTTGATCGGGAACGCGAAAGCTTGAATAAAAATTTGTCAGGCATCAAGGCGATGAATCGGCTGCCTGACGTGGTTTTCATTATTGACGTCAGGAAGGAAGAAATCGCAGTCGCTGAAGCGAATCGTTTGGGTATACCCATCGTGGCTGTTGTGGACACCAATTGCTCTCCCGAAGGAATCGACTACGTAATCCCGGGCAACGATGATGCATTGCGGGCCGTGCGTCTTTTCGCTTCAAGGATTGCCGACGCCATTCTTGAAGGTCAGCAAATCGCCACTGAGGGTGGAGTGGCCGCCCAGCCTGAAACAGAGGGAGCTGAGGGCGGAGGCGAAGGAACGGCCGCAATTGATGCAGAGTCCGGCGACCAGATGGCCGGTGCGGATTCATCAGAAGCAAATGATGCTAGCGGCGGCCCGGAAACCATTGCGTCTTCTCCGCCGTCCGATACATCTGAGGCCGACTCATCTGTAAAGGAAAACGCGGAATCAGTTGTAGTGGCGAGTTAACCCGCGAGTAGTTTTCAGATTCTTTAACGGCGAGCGCAGCCTCCAAAGCGGATATCCGCCCGGCTGCGCTTTTCCTTAATCAGGGCATAGAGCGTAGAAGGGCTGTTACCAGCCTAACTATCTCCCCTTTGTGCTACCTCAAATATCACAGTAATCGGAGAGTCTTAGAAACCATGGCAGATGTAACAGCAGCAGCGGTAAAGCAGCTTCGCGAAAAAACCGGAGCAGGCATGATGGAATGCAAGAACGCTCTGGTCGAGGCGGAAGGTAGTGAAGAGCGAGCTATCGAAATTTTACGCAAACGCGGGCTCGCGTCTGCAAAGAAACGTGAAGGGCGAATTGCCGCGGAAGGCATCGTCGGTTCCTACATACACATGGGCGGTAAAGTCGGTGTGCTCGTGGAAGTAAATTGCGAGACCGATTTCGTAGCCCGCGGCGACGAATTTCAGCAACTCGTAAAAGATATTGCTATGCACGTAGCGGCTGCTGAGCCGAAATATGTTTCGCGTGAGGATGTCGCTGCGGGTGATTTGGAAAAGGAGAAAGAAATTGCGCGCGCCCAGGCGAAAAACGATCCTAAGAACTCGAACAAGCCGGATCAGGTCATTGATAGGATAGTTGAAGGTCGTATCAACAAGTATTACGAAGAGACAGTTTTGCTGGATCAGCCGTTTGTTAAAGATCCGGCCAAGACGGTCGCTGAATTAGTCACAGATAAAGTAGCTAAAACCGGAGAGAAGATTACTATTCGCCGCTTCACACGCTATAAGATGGGCGAAGGTCTCGACAAACGCGATGAAGACTTCGGCAACGAGGTCGCCTCGCTAATTCGTTAATTCCTGTCGACAAAGCTTATGGTCCTCGAACGCTCCAACTCCGAGAAACCCGGATTAGTTTACCCGCGCGTGCTGCTGAAGATCTCCGGGGAAGCGCTCATGGGCGAACAAAGTTACGGTATTGATGTCGATGTTGCACGCATGGTAGGGGAAGAGCTCAAAGCGGTACATGAGCTGGGTGTCGAGGTTGCGGTCGTAGTGGGGGGCGGAAATATTTTCCGCGGCGTGTCGAAAAGCGCAGGCAACATGGACCGGTCATCGGCTGACTATATCGGCATGCTGGCGACGGTGATGAATGCAGTGGTGCTCCAGGACGCGCTGGAGAAACTCGACGTACACACTCGCGTGATGTCTGCAATTGACATCCCGCAGATGGCGGAACCATTTATCAGACGACGGGCCGTACGCCATCTTGAAAAAGGACGCGTCGTCATTTTTGCAGCCGGCACCGGCAATCCATACTTCACAACGGACTCCGCAGCCGCTCTTCGCGCGCTCGAAATCAAGGCCGACATAATTCTTAAAGCGACCAAAGTGGACGGCGTCTACAACGCCGACCCCATGAAGGACAACACTGCGGTTCGGTACGATTCCATTACCTACCAGCAGGTGCTGGAGCGTCAATTAAAAGTGATGGACGCGTCCGCGATTTCCCTCTGCATGGACAATAACCTGCCGATCGTCGTTTTCAACATGCGATCCCGCGGCAATATCATGCGCGTTGTAACCGGCGAAGTAGGAGTGGGAACTAAAGTTTGGGTAGGGAATTAAGGCTTTGTTCAGCCCGCTGGATCTCAGGTGAGCCGCGATCTACATTTCGGAAGCTGAAGTCTAACTAAACTCTGGAGTACAGGACATGAACGACAAGGACGTTGTCAAAGAGACGCGACCGCGCATGGACACGGTCATTGAAGACTTCCGTCGTAAATTGGCGACCGTGCGCACTGGCCGCGCTGCAGTGACGCTCCTGGATTCGGTGATGGTGGATTACTACGGCACCATGACACCGCTGGGCCAGATGGCTTCCGTACACGCACCCGAACCGCAAACGCTGACAGTTCAACCGTGGGATCAGACCCAGGTGCCGGCAGTTGAAAAAGCGATCCGGGCTTCTGACCTCGGATTAAATCCGTCAAATGACGGGAAGCTTGTGAGGATTCCTATACCTCCGCTGACCGAAGAGCGTCGCAAGCAACTGGCTAAACAAGTTCACGAGATTGCAGAAGATCATCGCACAGCTGTCCGAAACATTCGTCGCGATGCTAACGAACGTCTCAAGAAGATGTTAAAGGACAAAGTAATTTCGGAAGACAACGAGCGTGACGGGCTTGAAGAAGTGCAGAAGTTGACTAACACCTATATCAGCAAAATCGACGAACTCGCCAAGTCAAAAGAGCA
>JBHENH010000194.1:4208-4637 GCA_046262135.1 Pyrinomonadaceae bacterium | reverse complement strand
GCTCCGAGTTGTGGAATCGATAATCCGCCCGTAGCCACGACCAGAGATTCCGAAACAATCGGGCCATGGTTCGTTTCAATCTCGAAATAATCTTTCTTCGCGACGTTTCGGACGATCGATCGACAATAAATCTCAACACCCGCCTCGCTTCCTTCTGTTAACAACATCTCGATGATCCGACTTGAACTGTCATCGCAGAAAAGCTGACCGCGCTCCTTCTCGTGAAAAGGAATACTGTGCTTCTCAACCAGCGTGATGAAGTCAGCCGGGGTGTAACGAGCTAGTGCTGATTTGCAGAAATGTGGATTGTTGGAGAGGAAGTTGTCGGCCGTCGTATTTAGATTAGTGAAATTGCAGCGGCCTCCTCCTGAGATAACAATCTTCTTTCCCACGCGTTCGTTGTGCTCCAGTACGATCACCTTACGTCCG
>JBHENH010000194.1:0-4198 GCA_046262135.1 Pyrinomonadaceae bacterium | reverse complement strand
CCCCGCCTCAATTGCACACAACAAGCCTGCGGCTCCCGCTCCAATGACGACGACATCTGTATTAAGCACGCGCAGAGCCTAGCACGAATTCAGAATGCGGAATTCAGAATGCGGAAGGAACAAACGCGGAACGATCAATGTGCATCGTACGCGGCGCGGAATCCTATAATGCTGGCATCACCATGGCCTCGCAAGTAGCAACCGCTCCGGTTTTGATGAATTGCGATCGGTTGTTTAGACATAGAAAAAGACAGCGAGTTGGTATTCGCTGCCTTTTCACAAGACCATCGGATCTGCTTACCGCTTACTGCTCACTACTCGACTCATTTGCTGCCGTCTGGCTTGGGGGCGTTGTAAAACTGCCGCGCTTGAATCACCAGTTCTTTGTCGTCGTATACACCGTCGCCGTTAACGTCAACGCTCACTTTGAGCTTATGCTGCTTCCCGTCCCGGACGTCGCCAGGATTAAACGCGAGGCTGTATTGACTGCGTAGAAGAGAGTTAATGGAACTCAGGACATTTGGTAGTTCGCCCTCAAACGTAACCGGGTAATAAGCTCCCCCTGTTTCGCTGGCGAACGTCTTGAGCGTGTTCTGAGCCTGAAGCCAGGTCATACGTCCGGGCATCCCGGTCAGGCTGTCCACGGCATCCATACTGTCAGAATACCTCTTAAAGAACAGATTGCCGGTGCCGATGATATAGATTGGAATGCCCGCATTCTGTGTAATCTTGCGAGCGTTGCCGTAGTTGATTTTACTAAAAGTGTCTATGCCGGAAGCCACCAGTATCACTGCACGGCGGCGGCCCTGCACGCTAACCAATCCTGAGTAATCGGATTTCTCCTCTTTGGGGTTGTCCAGCACGACCGAATCGCCGCGGCCCCCGATAAGAACAAACTTGAGCGCATCAAAAAGATTTGTTTCACGAAAAGCAGGACTATTCCGCAAGAGCAGGCTGATCACCTGACCAATCCTCGCCGGATCATTCGTGAAATCTGTAAGAGGCGTGGGCCGCATATCAAAGGCAACGACGGAAACGTAGTCGTTGGGTGGCTTAATAAACTGCGATAAAAACATCGCCGTGGGCCGAATTACTTCGTACGTGCCCTTCTCTTGTCCACTGCTTCCATAGTATCCAAACGTTTCCGACCATTTACTGTATTCGACGACCATCGCGACCGTGATGGGCGCTTCCGGAGTGGAGAAATTGGTTATTGGTTGCTGAGCACCGTCCGCAAAAATCGCGAAGTTTTCCTTCTTCAATCCGGTGATAACCTGGCCGCTCTTCTTTTGATAAACGACCGTATCGACATTGACGATTTGAGTGGAAATTGAAAGTTTCTCGGCCTCCTGCGGTTTGCCGATCAGGTCCGGAGGCAGGGGCTCTTCCGGCTTTTGTCCGGGCGGCTTTTCTGCGGGACGCTTATTCTTTTTCTCGTTGCTGGTTGGAGGTTGCCGGCGCGACTGTGCAAAGCCGAGATTAGCGCTGAAGTCTGCGAGTAACCCCGATATCAACAATAAAGCGAAGAAAGAGGGTGCCAACCTGGAGAGTTTCATGGAAATCACCTGTTACTGGATAACGCGAAAACGGGAGGAACAACGAGGAGTTCCAACCCCTTCACTTAGTGCCGGCCGAGGTAGTTTTGATGCCCACAAGCAAAGGGAAGTTTGCCGGAACTATCGCGGGACCGCCACTTCCTGCCTCGGCTTCGATGACAACGTCATACGTTCCTGTGTTGTCGTTCAGGTTCCCTTCGTTCACTCCAAGGAACAATACGCCGTCGCGTTGGGCAACAAAATCGCGACGGGTTCCAATCAAGAGAAAATCATCGTTATCGTCCCCGATAACGGCGATCAAAGCCCCAGTGGCTTCAGTACGCATGAGTTTGTCGTTATCAGGAGACGCTGCTATCCCCGAAGGCGTTGAGAATCGGCCCCCGCCAAGTGATACCCTCCCAGTCGAGCTGATTCGCAGACGCTGACCCTGCCGCACGACGAGCCCACTATTTGTCCAGCCGTTATTCGCATTGTCGGCCCTAACCGCTATTTTTATGGTGAAAAATGTCGGGGGACTGGCAGATGAAGGTTGTGTAGTGTTCGTGCGAGAAGGGGTCCTGTTCGGTTCAGGCGTGGGCGTAGGATTTGATCTCGGGGGTTGGTAAACGCGTGCACTTGTAGAACTCGGATTTGTAGAGGCGTCCTCGTTAGCCAATGCAGATGCGGCGGCAGTTGTCGCGGAATCAAACTCGATCGAGTCAACGTCCTCCATGTAAATGAGCGTTCGACTACGTCGTCCCTGGGCACCGGAGCCAATCAGGACAGTAAACTGCTGGTCCTTGAATCCAATCACCTGGCCGCGAATCACGCTGCCGTCTTTTAATCGGATTGTGTCGGCAAGAACAGGCGCGAAGAGGGCTAAAACAAGCGTGAAGGACCAGAAAGCGCGTCGAACATTTTTCATGATATTTCTCCGAAAGAACATTTGATACCGCAGGTTTAGCAAGAGTCGATTGGTTTTGCAAGCGGGAGAGGCAAGGGGCGGTTGTCCGATGCCCGAAGGCGCAGAAAGGTTGCGGTAAGCGGTAGGTTTCTCACTACCATAACGCTCCCGCGCGCCTCACAGAACGCTTTGTGCTCGCGGGGAACAGCCAAGTGGGCCGCATCACGCGCCCTGGCTCCGTGAGCAATTAGTTAGAAACCGCACGGTAAATAAGGAGGGCGCTGGGACGGGATATCCGAAATCCGGCGCTGTTTTTGACAGTTGCCATCAAAACGATTGCGCGATATAGTATGCGCAATTAGATGGTTGGTGAATCCTTCCATCACGTGGTTGCTGGGGTGAGGACAGTAACCACATTAGATTAGGCGCGACAGTCCAAAAACTGTTGCGCCTTTTCGCTTTGCGGTGCCGATGATCGATTCCTATAGCAGTGAGAACTGACTCGGAATGTTGAACAACGGCGATTGCGCGACCGGTCTTCGCTTTGAGCCCGATGGCAGTTACTGTTAACCATCGGTGGGGAACAGATACCAGGCGGCAAAAACCTTAAAGCTAAAACTATGAAGATCCCAATACCGCTCCTGCGAAGGTGACTCACTAAAACGACGAATTATAGAGTTCGGCGACATCATCTACGGGGCAGGCTAAGCAGGAAATCTCTGATCGCGCCCTGTGGTTCTGGTGCAACTACTTTGTTCTTTCGCTTAATTGTCTCCCAATCGACATTAGTGGAGTTAATCTCATCCAGCAGTTCGGTGTTTTCAAACTTCTTGCGGTAGATAGTCGCCGGCATCGACAGATCAATTACCGCTACCTCGCACTCCGACACGTAGGCCGGAATTTGTTTCTTCTCAGCATCTTTGGTTATGTAGTTACCCCGCCTAACCTCGAAACAATCAGTTTGGATAAGGGTCTGTACTTCGGCCGGCGTTTGGGCGTGAAGCTCACCGAGACCGATAACGTCGTTTTCGTGAAGCTCATTAATATCATTGGCGCGGCGATAGACAATCACCACTTTGCCTTTGAGGTAAGGTTCTTTCACCAACTTAAGGGGCGGGGCCATTTTGGCCCATGCATCGGCCGATGGTTTCAACGATTGAATTAGATCGCTGGTTTTCTGCTTCTGCACAGCCTTCTGATCGCGCGCTTGCTTGTTTTGCCTATCTCGCTCCTTTTCGGCGGCTGATTTGCAACCAACGACCGCCACGAAGAAAAAGCCCATTACCAAAAACAAATTCAGCAGATTCGGTCTTCGCATGGCTTTCTCCATTTTACTCATTCAACGATTGTGAGCGTTGCAGCAATCCTGGGATTTGCGCGGTAGACCTGAGTGGGACGCCGGCAATATTGCCACTCTCGCATGGTGGATTCAAGAAATACGGACCGCCACTGGGCAAACTGCATCAGTACCTTCCGCTCATTGTGAGTAAAATTGCTGGAACAACTCCAGGCGTAAGGCGGGTGCAGTATTGAGACCACGGAGTTATCATGCATCCGTACGCGAGGCGCACTAATCCCAACAGAGGTATTACACTTGAATTTCACCATACTCTTTTTCGTATTTACGCTGATCATTTCGGTACAGCCGTGCGATCGGAAAGAAGTTTCTTTGAACCGTGAGTTTGACCTGAAGGTCGGACAGGAAGTAGTTGTCGGAGGGGAAGGGCTGAGGATTATTTTCGGTTCGGTGATGCAGGAC
>JBHENH010000193.1:0-4646 GCA_046262135.1 Pyrinomonadaceae bacterium | reverse complement strand
ACTGAGGTGCGCTCAGTAGAAGTTCGCTGGTTAGGCGGCAAGACGCAAACTCTCACTAATCTCACCATTGACCGGTATCATGTCATCCCCGAACGATAAAGAATCGACTAAACGTTTGCTGTCAGCTGTCGTCAAAGTACAGCATGGGCTGGCTTAGTATCACGACGTCGCGCAACCATCTTAGCCCCATCTTCATTCCGTTGCGAAAATGCCCCGCACACCGCTCCAGGGCATCGATCTCAACCATCTGTTTCCACAGTCGCCCCTTCAGCGTAATGTTCGCGGGACGCAAGCTCAACGACACTAAAAAAGAGGTTGACATCGCCTCGGGGTCTGGAGTATATCACCACCACATCACACTATTTTGGTAGAAACCACCAAAGGTTCAACGTCCCAAGCTTATGGCACGAACAAAGCATATTGCCCCGGCGAAAGCAGGCTGTTTACTAAGAATCAAGAGCGCGATCGAGATGTTCAAGCCGGCGGAGAAAGCCGTTGCCTACTATGTTCTCAGCCATCCGGAACAAGTAATGAACATGTCGGTGTCCGAGGCCGCGCGCGACATAGAGGTCGGAGAGTCGACCGTAATCAGATTCTGCCGCGCCCTCGGCTATAAGGGTTATCAGGAATTCAGGTTAAGGCTCGCGCAGGATTTGGTGGAGCCCGTTGAGTTCATCCACGAAAACATCACCTTTGCCGACAGCTCTGCGGAACTCGCGCAAAAGGTATTCCAGACTAATATTAAGGCTGTCGGCGACACCATGAAAGCAGTCGATCCCCAAATGGTCGAGGTAGCCGCCAAGGCCTTGGCGGACGCGGGAAGAGTCGACATCTATGGAGTTGGCTATTCCTCATTCACCGCCCTGGATGCCAAGTTAAAGTTTGTTAGACTCGGTCTCACCGCAGATGCTTACGGAGACGCACATCTGCAAGCGATGGCGGCTGCATCGCTTAAAAAGGGAGATGTGGCCATTGGCATCTCGCATTCCGGCAGCACTAAAGATGTGGTTGATGCGTTGGCGGCGGCGAGAAGGGCCGGAGCCGCCACGATTTCCATCACCAATTTTAGTCCTTCGCCAATTACCCGAGTCTCTGACGTAGTGCTCCTCACCGCATCACCAGAGTCTCCCTTAGGCGGTGAAGTGCTAACTTCAAGAATTGCGCAACTCTGCGTTCTCGATGTGCTTTCCGTCGCCCTCGCCGTAACGCTCGGCGAAGGGTGTCTGGATTTGATCAAGAAGACTTCCGAAGCAGTGAAGAAGAAGCGGTATTGATCTAGAGCAATAACAAACGCCCAGAAGGGATTCAGGAGACTCGCCATGAGAAGAAGCTTGGCCGGAATGTTTCTCAGCTCTTTCCTCCTGCTGCTGATGCCTTTGGGGGTGCTCGCCCAAACGGAGAGAGGCTCCATCAGCGGCGTCGTCACCGACAGCACGGGCGCAGTGGTCCCTGGTGCTACGGTGACCATCACAAACCTTGCCACCAAATCGAGCCAGACTCTTACTACTAATGACCAGGGGCTTTATGAGGCGCCTTTCATGTTGCCCGCGACTTACAAGGTGACAGCAAGTGCACCCGGATTCTCCACATCGGTGGTAAATGAAGTGAGCCTCAACGTAGGCCAAAGGGCGCGTGTGGATGTTGCGCTCACGCCAGGAGATGTTTCAGCGCAGATAGATGTCGTAGAAACCGCTGCCCTGTTGCAGACCGAAACCGCAAGCATCGGCACGGTAGTTAATACCCGGCAGCTCACCGAACTCCCTTCGCTCGACCGTAACATCTACAGCTTTCTCACGCTCGACTCTACAGTCACCAGCGGGTTTTCGGGCAACGCGGAGGCGTTCCGCCTTGAGAGTGGCGGCACGTTCGCCATCTCAGGCACAAGGGCTTCGTCCGTAACTTTCAAGATTGACGGTCAGGCGAATACCGATCCAACCTTCGGCACTCCAACCATCACCCCGTCGCTGGATTCGGTGAAGGAGTTTCAGCTCCAGAACAACGCTTATTCGGCGGAGTTTGAAGGAATCACACAAGTAAACGTCGCGACCAAGACCGGCAGCAGCGCTCTTCATGGCTCCGCATTCGAGTTCGTGCAAAACGACTTGCTTCAGCCTCGCAATCCTTTGGCCGCACGGGATAAGAGCGGCAAGCCCGGTAAGAACAGGTTACGTTTCAACCAGTTCGGTGGGACCATAGGGGGCCCGCTCTGGCTACCGCGCTTCGGTGAAGGCGCGCCATCGGCTATCAAAGATCGCACCTTCTTCTTTTTCAGTTATGAAGGTAAAAGGCAGAATGTCATTA
This sequence comes from Pyrinomonadaceae bacterium, assembly GCA_046262135.1. Lineage (GTDB taxonomy): Bacteria > Acidobacteriota > Blastocatellia > Pyrinomonadales > Pyrinomonadaceae > PSRF01. Next base: position 2,345 of record JBHENH010000193.1, on the reverse strand, counting down.
ACCTCGCAATGGCCCGTGTGTTGACGGAGGCCGAGCGGAGAGGCGATTTTTCCAGTGCGCTCGGTGCTTGCCTCAGATCAGGAACTACTGACATCCCGCTGCGCAATCCGAATGGAACTCCGACAGGGCAATGTGTCAGGGTCGGTCAAATCTTTGACCCCGCCACGACTGTGAGAAACCCACTATTCAGTGGAACCGCTTCGGCACTGAACCCGGAATTCATCCGCCAGCCTTTCGAGAACAATCAAATCCCGCAGACGAGGTTGAATGCCGTGGCGCAGCGCATCATCAACCTACAGCAACCTCTACCTAACCTCCCAGGACTTGACCTCAACTTTCTGGGGCCGGCAGGAGCGCTTCTGATTAACGACCAATACTCGCTGCGCATTGACCACAGGCTTTCCGAGAACGATAACATCGATGGACGGTTGACGTGGCAAACCAATTCCCGCGATAACAAGTCGGTTCTTCCTCTACAGCAAAAAGATGTGACGGGAAACGGGCGGGTCTTCAACTTCGGTTGGACACATGTTTTTAGCCCGGCGCTGGTCAACGAGTTGCGTTTAGGGTACGTCCGCGGGGTCTATGGAGACAGCATTGAAGAGTCTGACCCGACAGCCGTTGGTGTTAGCAATTCACTGCTTAACACTCTGCCTGGCCTCTTGCTTCCGAATTCACTCAATTTCGGCGGCTTCACCGGCTCTATCCTGGCGACGACGCAGAACACTTACCAATTAGCGGATAACGTTTCATGGGTACGTGGGCGGCACGCTCTCAAGTTCGGCTTCAAGATTGACGAGAACCGTTTCAGGAACGGCGAACGCATCGACACGAACGGTAGAGCGAATTTCAACGGCCTTTTTAGCACCGGTAACAGCAGCATAGGAACCGGCGGCAACCGCAATAACCATGTCGCTGATCTCCTGTTAGGGCTACCCAACAGTCATTCGTTGACAACACCCCAACTCGCCCACCTGCAGAACAGGCCGTGGGCCGTGTACATCCAGGACGACTGGAAAGTGAACAATCGCGTGACCGTGAACGCGGGACTACGCTATGAGTATCACCAGCCTTTCAGAGAAAACCTGCTGGGGGGCAGCCGCGTTGACCTTGAAAACGGCGGGCGCTTGCTCGTAGCCGACCCGGTAGTTGCTCAACTCGCCAATAGCCCGCTGGTAGTTTGCTGCACTAGCCCGCGCGTGGTTGATTCAGACAAGAACGATTTCGGGCCGCGCATCGGGGTGGCGATTCAACCGTTCAAGGACGGTCTTACGGTGCTCCGCATAGGCTACGGAATGTTCTATTCCGACACATCCCAGTTCTTTCACTGGCAAAAATACACACCATTCAGGCGCGGCAGCTTTCAGGGTTCGCTAACCAGTTTCCAAAACCCCACAATTTCGCTCGACAATCTGTTTCCCAGCAGTCAGTTCACCCCGACCACCGGAAGCGGGATCTCTCTCGCCCTACCCGGCGGCGTAAATCCGGCGGCAGTTAACAATCAGCCTGTGCTTGGCATCTCGTCGCTTGGCTCATACGACACGCCGCAATCACAACAATGGAGTGTAAGCCTCCAGCGGCAGTTTCCATGGGACATGCTTGTAGACCTCACTTATGCCGGTTCAGTTTCAAAGAACCTGCCTCTTCAGTGGTTCTTCAACCAGCCGACCTTCAGCGCGACTCCGGCCAACCTCCTGAGTTTAGACCCGGCTGCACAGCCCTATTTGCGGCGGCAGTTTGCCAACTTCACTATCGGATCGAATATCGTGGCAAATGTTCTGTCGTCGAATTACAACGCCGGGACCGCAAAGGTCACGAAACGCTTCTCGCAAGGCTACAGCTTCACTTCGACCTACACCTGGTCGAAGAACATAGACCAGGGCGCGGAGATCTTTACCGTCTTTGCCAATCACGCCTTCATCGCCAACAACCTAAACTTTGACGATAGCAAAGGCGTTTCCGCTCTTGACGTGCCGCACCGCTGGGTGACGAACGGCATCGTGGAGTTGCCGTTCGGTAAGGGGAAACGCTTCTGGAACAGCGGCGGCCTGACGGATAAGCTGGTTGGCGGCTGGCGTTTCTCAGGCGTCTTGACCGTTCAATCAGGTTTGCCCATTAACCCTTACATTTTCAATCGTCTGACCAATACGGGATTGAGCATCCCTGAACGCGGCGACTTGGTGGGGCCTCCATATTTGAGCGGCGACGCTTGGGATGCGGCGGTAAGAGCCTGGGAGCGTGACGGTGCACGGCTGTTTCTTATTCCATTTGGATCGATTAGCCTTAATTACGCGCCGGGCACTCTGGGAACCATTCCCCGCAACTTCTTCCGCGCGCCATATGGT
>JBHENH010000192.1:0-4656 GCA_046262135.1 Pyrinomonadaceae bacterium | reverse complement strand
GTCTACAGCTGAAACTATCGGCAAAACTCCGGGTAAGGACAGTCGTTCTAAAAAGGCGACGTATCCCGCATTCTATGGAGTTGATTTAACGCGGGAACACTTACGGAACGCACACCGCAGCGCCTGCGACTCGCTCGATCGACTTGATAAGCCCACTAAGCTATTGCGCGCTATTGCGGACTTCCTTTTGGAGCGCCAGGCGTGAACCCATCGCGACCTTGCTAAGGTGGGATTAATTGAACCCATGGAACGTCAAATAGCTCTCGTTTTGATTTTTTCAATTTTGTTTGTGGGCGCCTGCCGCAATACGGCGGCACCAGTCACAACGTTCAATGAATCGGACTACAAGCAGCAGATCCAGAAGTGGCGGACCGGTCGCCTTGCGAGTTTGATCAGGGAAGATAGTTGGCTCACGCTCGTGGGTCTTTTTTGGCTTGACGAAGGCGAAAATAGATTTGGAAGCGGCGCAAAAAACGCCATTGTGCTGCCGCAGAACAAGACTCCCCTCGTCGCGGGAGCCTTCTGGCTGAAAGACGGTCGCGTCCGCTTGGCCGCAGAGTCAGGTGCGGGAATAACAACTGATGGGAAACCACTCGATGACGCCGCTAAAACTGTCGAACTCCGAGACGACACCGACGACCGCGGTCCAACGGTCTTAAAACTCGGGACGTTGATAATCAATGTCGTCAAACGAAGTGATCGAGTGGGCGTGAGAGTAAAAGACACTCAAAGCGCTGCGCGTTTACAATTCAAGGGGTTGGAATATTTTCCAGTTGATCCAAAATCGCGAATTGAAGCAAGTTTTGAGCGCTACGAACCCCCGAAGACAATTCCCATTACGAATGTGCTCAGCATGACAGATAACGAGACCTCGCCGGGTGCCCTGGCGTTTGAAGTCGGAGGGCAGACCTATCGGATTGATCCGATACTTGAGAAAGGTGAGACCGACCTTTTTGTAATGATTGCTGATGGCACTACCGGAACCGAAACGTATGGGGCCGGGCGCTACCTTTACGTTCCGCCGCCCGATGACTCAGGCAAGGTCGTGATTGATTTCAATAAGGCTTACAACCCGCCATGTGCATTCACAAACTACGCCACGTGCCCGCTGCCGCCCCGTCAGAATCATCTTCCGTTTCGCATCGAAGCGGGCGAGAAGAAATACGCCGGCACGGTGCATTGACTGCCAAAGCAAGGCGACCACGATTGCTTATTGACTCACCATTGTCTTAGCGCCCTAAGAACTGGTCAATGCTTCGCCAATTCTTTCGTCCCGACCGCCGGGCTTCGGTTTTTTCCTTAGTATTGCGGCCGAAATCAGAGTCATGATCAGTCCTACTGGTAATGGCTCAATAAACGAGAGGGCGGCATTGATCACAGGATTGTCTAACATCGCCTTGAAACTTTTCATCTCCTGCAGCTTTGCTTCAATTGCCTCTTGGCTGGCGCCCGATGCTCTCAACTGTTCCACCATGTAATTTGAATACTTCTCAACAAATCCCGGCATGAGTTTGAAGTAGATAATCTCCCACGTCACCACGTAACAGACGCACGAAATGAGCGTAATCAGGATCCCGACGCTGAACGCCCTTCCGAAACTGATTGTTCCGCCCCCGACAGTTTCGCGATAAGAGCGTATGCCGAAAAACACCATAAGGAACGAAAGAACCATCGTGCTGTAGCCAATAATTTCGCCCCTGTCGAAACCGATCTTGTCGATGAAAGGCAACGTACACAACATCATCACAGAGAGGATGGCCCCGGAAATCAGCCCGAACGTCAAAACAGTTTTCTTCATGAGACAGGTTCTCCTAACTGGAAAAATTCGCGGTTATGGGGCGTGAACATAAACTTTCCGGCCGTGAATTGTCGTCATACTTTCGGATGATTTTATGAGGGGAATTGCAAATTAATACTTTGGTTGTGGAGCTCGCGAAAGAAATTCGGCTTTTCGGAACTGCCCTCTCCGATGTGCGCCTCGGAACGCCGCGCAGAGCTGCATTTTACGTCTACGGAATGAGCCCGAGCTCTTTACCTATCTGTACGGCTTGTGTCCGACGTTTGGCGTTTAGCTTGTCGAACAGGCGGCTGGAGTGGGTCTTTACAGTGTTCTCGCTCACGAAGAGTTTCTCCCCGATTTCCCGATTACTTAGACCATTTGCAATCAGCTGAAGTATTTCCAGCTCACGAGGGGTTACTCCCAGCTCACGCAGTGTTCCTTCATTCAGCGTAAATGGAACTGTCGCGGGCCCCGCAACCTCCTTGAACACGACTACTTCTTTCTTCCTGGTAAGTTTGAGTCCCAACCAAACACCCAGGGTTGCGAAGAGGACAGCAATCAGTCCTCCGTAAATCTCCACTGAATGTTCCACGACCAGGAAGCGATACTCGACGAGTTTGAGCACCGCAATCAGCACTCCGCCGCAAAGACCGTAAATAAGAATGTGCTTCTTCACGTATGGGTATTAATGACCTTCGCGCAAGGATAGGCCGAGGCTTACCGCACTGCGTAGCGGAAGCCGCGATTCAGCCTTCGTAACACAGTCGCAACCTCGAAGCTGCGCGTGATCTATATCAACATCCGCCAAAAAGCGGAGTCGACTTGAAGCTACGCCTCAATGCCTGCGTTCCTCTGCATCTGTTTCAACTTGTCGGGAATGAAGGAAGTAATGTGGTGCGTTTCTTCATGGCCGTCTGAGAACGTCTGGTACAGCGCGAAGTCGGGCAGGGAAAGACAACTTAGCGGAGACTGCAGGCTATAACCAGTATCTATGCCGATGGCGCTATGCGAAATGTAAATGCCGTGTCGGCCTACGCGACCTCGCAGAGGCAGCAGCGGTGTTGGCGTATGACCAAATATACAAGGCTTGCCCCGATAGTTTTTGTAAAAATCCATATCGCGCATCCACAGCAAAGACTGAGGCACCGTATCTCTTGGGTGTTTTTTCTTATCGAGTCCGGCATGAACATATATTGCGTAATCGTCTTCGTGATAGAAAGGCAACTCGCTAAAGAATTCCAAATGCTCACCCGGTATGTTGCTCTCAATCGTCCGTCGCGCGTCTTCCAGGTCCTGCTCGTTCGTTACCATGAGAGGTTGTCCCACATATTGCTCAAACGTTCGTTCGCCTCCCGTGACGGGAGTAATCCACAGATGGGCCGTGCCCTCGATAAAATCCAATAACATCTGCTCATGGTTGCCACGCAGGCAATGCACGCGCTCAGGATTTTCGCGCTGAAGTTTCAATACAAGATCGACGCAGCCGGGCGCGTCGGGCCCTCGATCGATCAAATCGCCCAGGAAAACGAGCGTATCAGTCGATTCATTACGCGGTAGCATATCCAGCAGCCGGCCAAGTTGAGCGCAGCGGCCGTGAATATCTCCGACAACAAAGGTCTTCATGCGGTTGCTCCCTCGCGTTTTTCGATTGACGTTCTGACCTTTTTCATTAATTCCTGAAAACGAGGGTCAGGGTGTAGATCAGACCAGTTTGGATCGGATTCAAACCACAGATAGTTTTCATTGCCCAGCTTAATGGCCCGTTCCAACCACTCGAGCGCCAGAACCTGACGTCCCTGAAGTAGGTACGCCGATGCGAGCCAGTACGCGATATCGTGGTCGGCGGCGGCGGCCACTTTGACTCTTTCGGTTAACTGCTTATCGGCTTGCTCGTGTTTGCCCTGGGCGCTGAAACAGATTGCCAGAATCGGGCGAATGCCGTCCATCCGGGGATGGCTATCAAGCACCTTTTCGAGAATACGAGTGGCTGCGTCGATCTCACCCAGATAGTAGAGTACGCGAGCACGAAATGTCTGGATCATTGGATGGTCCGGTTCTGATTCCGAACCCTGATCCAGCTCCTGCAACGCATCCTCGTAACGACCCTGGTAAGTAAAAATGCGGGCCCGATTGTAACTGGCAACGAGCCGCTCACCGGGACTGAGACGAACCATTCGATCAAAACTGCGGAGAGCGCGTTCATATTCCGAATCCAGCCTTGCGACGACGCCCCGCACGAAATGAACCCCAACATCGTTGGGATACTCTTCGCGCAGCAGCATGATTTCCTGACGCGCCTTGTTCTTGTCGCCGCGAGCAAGATAGATGAAGACCATCTGCATGCGGGCTTCAAGAAGTTTTGGATCGAGCGTTAGAGCCTCGTTAAATGCCTTTTCCGCTTTTTCATGATCGCCCGGTTCCGCCAGGCCTTTAAGTGCTCGGTGGATGAAACAACTCCCTAAAGCCGAGTGCGCGAGAGCAAAGTTGCCATCCAGTTGGATGGCCCGCTCAAAGTGACGTATTGCGGATTCAAGGTCCGCGCCGCCAATGGTGTGATGGATAAACTGGGCCAGGCAATTACGGCCGCGCAAATATTCTTCCGACGCATCGGCATCAGTAGTGGTGCCGCGCGCGAGATCAATCTTTTCGTCCGGGCTCAGCTCAAGACGTAACCCGTCTACGATGTGCTGCACAATACTGTCCTGGACGGCGATGACATCGCGCGCGTCAGCATCAATCCTATCGCTCCAGATAATCTCGCCGGATCTGACATCGAGTAGTTGGACCGTTACTCGCAAATGATCGCCCGCACGGAGGAAGTTCGCCGTCAGAATAGCGTCTACGTCTAACTCACGGCCGACATCTCCAGGATCAAA
>JBHENH010000191.1:0-4676 GCA_046262135.1 Pyrinomonadaceae bacterium | reverse complement strand
GACCCTGCCTTGATCGTGCCGCTATAAATGCGAACGAAAGACAACTGACCCAAATGCTTGTCAGACATGATCTTGAAAACCAGCCCGGAAAAAGGCGCACTGGCCTCAGGCGGACGGGTCTCTGTTTCTCCGGTTTTGGGATTGATACCTTCAACCGGTGGAACATCAAGAGGCGAAGGCAGGTAATCGACAACCGCGTCCAGAAGTGTCTGCACACCTTTGTTCTTGAAGGCCGAGCCTGTAACCACAGGCACCAATTTCAACTCAAGCGCACCTTTACGCAGAGCCTTCCGCACCTCATCTTCGCTGATCTGCTCACCTTCGATGTATTTGTGCATCAGACCGTCGTCAACACTGGCAACAGCCTCAATTAGTTTTTCGTGTGCGGCTGCAGCCGCTTCTTTCAGATGGTCTGGTATGTCTGACGTCTCGTACTCCGAGCCTTTGCTTTCGTCGTTCCAGACCAAAGCCTTCATTGCAATGAGATCGATTACGCCCTTGAATTCGCTCTCGATACCAATTGGTATTTGAATGGCGACGGGATTAGCCCCGAGGCGAGTAATAATTGACTCAAACGATCGCTCAAATGACGCGCCCGCGCGATCCAGTTTGTTAATGAAGCAAATTCGTGGAACGCCGTACTTGTCAGCCTGGCGCCAAACGGTTTCCGATTGCGGCTCAACGCCGGCGACCCCATCAAACACTGCTACGGCGCCATCCAGCACACGCAAAGACCGTTCGACTTCCATGGTGAAATCGACGTGGCCCGGCGTGTCGATAATATTGATGCGATGATCGACGCCATTCCGGTCCCAGTAACAGGTGGTCGCGGCGCTGGTAATCGTTATACCTCGCTCCTGCTCCTGCTCCATCCAGTCCATAGTCGCCGTGCCCTCGTGCACCTCGCCAATTTTGTGCGTGATGCCCGTGTAATAAAGGACACGTTCTGTCGTCGTGGTCTTACCGGCATCGATGTGGGCCATGATGCCGATATTCCGGGTAAGATTTAAATCTTGCTTTGCCATCTTCTTTAGTCAGTAGTCAGTCGTCCGTAGTCAGTGGCAACTCGAAGTCACCCACGGACCATGGACTACTGACAACTAACTTCCCTAAAATTTATAATGCGCAAACGCCTTGTTGGCATCCGCCATGCGATGCGTGTCTTCCTTCTTCTTTACCGAGTTGCCACGGTTATTTGCTGCGTCGAGAATTTCACCAGCCAATCGATCGGTCATACTCTTTTCGCCGCGCCCGCGCGCGTAAGAAACAATCCAACGAATGGCCAGGGCGCCGCGTCGTTCCTGATGAACCTCAATAGGCACCTGATACGTGGAGCCGCCAACGCGCCGCGACTTAACTTCTACGGTCGGCTTTACGTTGTCGATTGCACGCTTGAAAACCTTAAGGGGTTCTTCGCCCGTTTTTTCTCCAATCTGCTTCATCGCACCGTAAAAGATGATCTCGGCAACCGACTTCTTGCCTCCCCACATGACGCCGTTGATAAACTTTGTCACCAGCGGGCTGCTGTAAATCGGATCCGGAAGCACTTCTCGTCTTTCTGCAACTCTTCGTCTGGGCATAATATTCAATTAAGAGCGCTGAATGATGAACGATGAATTCATCATGCCGCGTTCTTCGTTCATCGTTACTTTCCTGCCGCCTTCGGGCGCTTCGCTCCATACTTCGAACGGCCCTGTTTGCGATCCGAAACGCCCACCGAATCGAGCGTGCCCCGAATTACGTGGTACCGCACGCCCGGCAAGTCCTTTACTCGACCGCCACGAATCAAAACAATCGAGTGTTCCTGCAAGTTGTGACCGACGCCCGGAATATAGGTAGTGACCTCGATTCCGTTTGTAAGTCGAACACGCGCTACCTTGCGCAAGGCCGAATTTGGTTTCTTAGGTGTTTGCGTGTAAACGCGTGTGCAAACGCCCCGCTTCTGCGGTGAACTCTGAAGCGCGGGACTCGCGGTTTTATACTTCACCGCTTCGCGTCCCTTGCGAACAAGTTGATTAATCGTAGGCACTTAAATTCCTCTTAGCGGAGCGTGAACCGCCGTCTCAACGCGCAAAAGGGCGTTACCTGCCTCTTTCCGGAACATGTGGAAATTCCACGCGGGATATCGTGCAAAATCCCGCTTTGTCCGGCAGTCAGCGCAGGCGAGCTGCCCTGTTATTAATCTCTTTTAGGGATGTTCTGACTTCGCTATGGGGCGGGTGTGGATGGTGGCTTCCCTCAAGCCGACTTTTCTGTGGCGTCGCATTTCCTGGACGAGAAGCCCGAGGGCTTTCACGCGTGCCTGCGCCGGAGCGAACGGCCTATGCCGTCACGACGCGGGCGAGTTACGCCACAATAATTGTCAAACCGACTGCCTTAATGCTAGCCGGGGCAACGCCTCCACACCGACAGAACCAACTGGACGTTGCATTGTTGACTTCAGACTGCGTGTCCGAAACCGGAAACTATAATGGTGACTACTGAAACTGTCAAGCGCATGTCGGCACGCCGTGTAGTTGAGACCTACCCAACAGCGTTTCCAGTGGGGTCAGCACCACCATGCGGTAGCGGGTGGGTCAGTCGCAATAATGCTAAATCAGTTGCATCAATGCTCAATCAGCCAATCCACTTGCAGAACCCACCTGCCCCCGTCCGTGGTACTTGATGGGACGCGGCTTATGGTACCCAGTGCCCTACATCATCGACTTAAGCAAATGCCAAATTCCCCACGCAATTGCGCCCAACAATAAAAGTAGCAGAAGCGCCACTGCGAACATCATCACCTTAAACTTTTTGTAGCGGTTTTTGTCCGGGGGCGCCAATGAGCTTTGCGGAAAATACGGCGGTGGTGTGTATGTCGCCATTAAGACTCCTTACTAAACTCCGGGACCTACGATCGAATCCCATCTATAGACGAAGATCGAAACTCACGGGTCACGTTTACGGTTTGAATTCGCGTTCGAAGAGGCGGGCGACGTGCCAGGCTGGGTCGTGCCGTCTTCAGTCTTGTTTTCATTCGCTTGTTTCTGCTTCTTCAGCAAATCTTCCTGGTGTTTCTTACCGGCGCGAATTCGCTTTACACCCTCGCGTGCTTCTTCGAGCGCATCTTCAGCTCGATAGTTCTCCGGGTCAATCTCGAGCGATTTGGAAAAAGCCGTGGCTGCCTCATCGTATTGAGCCAACTTCGTTAAGGCGATGCCGAGGTCGTAGAACATATCGGCATCGTCCGATTTAAGACGAGTGGCCTGCCGGTATTCTCTGACAGCCTCCGAATATAGGTGCAGCCCTGCGTAAGCCTGCCCCATGTTGTAATGCCCTTCAGCGTCTTTGCTGTTTGCATCCAGATACTTCTTGTATTTCTCGATTGCCTTTTTATAAGCGTCTTCCGCTTCCTTCTCTTGCCCGAGGGCATCGTAAGCCAAACCAAGCCGAAAGTGAGCCTCGGCCAGGTCGGGATCCGCTTTAATAGCCTGCTGAAACGCCTCGACAGCTTTTTCATCCTCGTCCCCACGATACAGCTCTTTCCCTTGATCCAAATAGATGCGTGCTCGCGAGCGATCGCCCTCAGTAGTAACGGAAATGCCGGCTGAAGCGTCGGTATTAGTATCTACAAGTTTCTGCCTCCAACAGGCAATTTGACCAATCAGCAGAAAAAGGGTGACGATTAGTAACGCTTGTTTCATTCAATTGTCGCGTCGATGCGGGGTTCCGGGGACGCCACTTATCTACTGTAATTCCAGGAGCGAGTCAAACCCGCTCTCCGCAACGTTCATTGACGATAGATCAGGGATTAAGCACATGGTTGCGACGATTATCTGGCACATGTAAGGGGTCTATTGCCATAAAGTTGTGGAAATAAACTGGCATTCCCTGTATTTCTTTATCAACTGCGACTTCTCCGAAGATCCCCGTCGGCCATAGGACAATGGACATGGACTTGGCGGACTTGAGAACGTAACACTGCAAAAGGAGTGGAAATGTTGAGATACGACCGCCGCATCATTGGATTGTTTCTACTAATTGCCCTAGTAGGACTATTTGTCTCTGCATCATCAGCCGTCGCCCAAACCGCGAGGAGAGATACGGTCGCGTTTACGCCACCAAATCTGACGCTTTTGGCCGATCCACAGGTCATTACTGTCTGCGAGGGCAGCGGCCCTGCGATCGTGCAGCTGAATGCTCGCGCTACCTCCAACTCTCCCATCCGTTATCGTTGGACGGCCAGTGCTGGGCGAATTGACGGAGATGGCCCGACGGTTTCATGGGATGTTTCGGGTCTTCAACCTGGTTACTACAAGGCCTACGTAGACATTGACACAGGCAGCGGCGACCAGGCGTGTCAGGCATTTTCTTCGACGTCGGTATTGGTTAACCGGTGTCCTCCGCCACAGCCAGTATGTCCAAACATAACGATCGAATGTCCCGAGAGGGCCGAACTTAACCAACCGCTGACGTTTAGATCCACCGTTATAGGCGGGTCGCCGAATGTCGCTCCCATCTACAATTGGACTGTCTCAGCAGGACGGATTATTGACGGCCAGGGTACCAGCGCTATTCGGGTTGATACCACAGGGCTTGCAGGTCAGACCGTCACCGCGACACTGTCAGTCGGCGGATACAACCTCGATTGTACAGCCACCTGCTCTGTAGCATTTCCCGTCCCCGTCGAGTGTAGA
>JBHENH010000190.1:242-4710 GCA_046262135.1 Pyrinomonadaceae bacterium | reverse complement strand
GTCTTGTGCTTGAAAAATGGAGCGCCGCGTTTGCGCCGAGCGCAAAGTCCATCTGATATCTTCGCGGTCTTTTCTCCGTTCCGGAAGCGTTTTACCTGAGCCGACCGGCTCCAGGTTAAAACGATAAACAAGCTCCTGCGACGCGCGAACTTCGACTGACGAGAAGACTACTTCGTTGAAACCGTCCGCAATCGCACGAATGCCATAACGTCCCGGCGATACTCGAGTGGTAAAACGTCCCGCAGCGTCGCTGCGAGTTTGTTTGATAACCTTGCTTGCCCGGTCACTCAGCAGGGAAATAAGCGCTCCAGCCACGGGATTGCCATTGTTGTCCTGCACAGCTCCAGTAATGGTCGCGAGTCTTACTTTGCTGGCGGTTGCGGTGGGAGCATTGAAATTTGTGACCAACGCCAGCGCCATAAGGAGCAGAGCTAATCTGTTACTCGCCGTCATTCTCCCCGAAGTTCTTTTCGCTAATATTCTCATTGCCACGGAACTCCCCTTCGGCTCCGTTCGGAGACGTTTGAAGAAACCAACTGTGACTTGTAGTCTGCGCAAATCAGGAAGAATGCCTCCCATGCCCTCGCCGCTCCGGAGAGCAGCGAGCTCAGCCGTACACGCCGACTGGTTCAGGCCAGGAGACTTACCGGAACCGCTTGAATAGCCGCATTTTCCGCCACTAATCCAAGCTGTGTCAAGGCGTTGGAAGCCCATTTTGGCCGGAGTTTGGCTGCATTTTGTCCCCGGTTTGCGCCGTGCTAGCATTCAGAGCTACTAATTCTCGCCCGCTTTGGGTTGCAGAACACAATGATCGACGAAGTTCGTTCCACTAGACTCGCCAACGGAATCACTATCCTGACCGAGCATATGCCCGGCCTTCGTTCTGCTACCGCAGGAATTTGGGTACGGCGTGGGTCGCGACACGAAGCCCCCGAATTCAACGGCATTTGCCACTTTATCGAGCATTCAGTATTCAAGGGCACGCATCGTCGAACAGCTCGCGATATAGCCATTGAATCCGATCGACTTGGGGGAAATCTCGACGCTTTTACAACCCATGAGATGACTGGATTCGCCGTAAAGGTTGCGGACAGGAGCTTTCCGCAGGCTTTTGATCTGCTTGCCGACCTCCTGGCGAACCCGCGCTTTGATCAAAGCGATTTGGATCGCGAACAAAAAGTTATTCTGGAAGAGATGAAGATGGTCGAGGACACGCCCGATGAGTTGCTGGGGGAACTGTTCAACGCAGCGTATTTTCCCGGCCATCCTTTGGGACGACCGATCGAGGGCACTGCGGAAACCATTTCCTCATTCGATCACAATACAATCTCGGCTTTTCATGCTCGCGAATTTTCTCCCGCCAACCTGGTAGTAGCCGCAGCGGGAAATATTGACCACGATAGCCTTGTGGAGTTGGTTACCAGGTCGTTCGACTCTTCAACTAACGGTGGACCCACGCGTCCAGCTTCGAAACCCGAGCAGTCACCATCGCCCGCAGCCCCCATTCTCATCGAACAGAAAAAGGAGCTTGAACAAGCCCATCTGATCATCGCCGCGCCGTGGCCTGATGCGCGCAGCAGCGAACGATATGCAGCCAGTCTGCTTGCCTCCGTTATCGGTGGCGGTACTTCAAGCCGGCTGTGGCAAACAGTGCGCGAAGAGCGAGGCCTGGCATATTCTGTGGGAGCTGGCGGCAGCACCTTTTCAGATGTGGGTGTGTTCACAATTTATGCCGGCACCTCGCCGGAGCACGTTGATGAAGTAGTTGATTTGTCGCTTGAAGAAATGCGACGCGTTGTCGGAGAGAGTGTTTCACCGGAGGAACTAGCTATTGCCAAGGATCAGGCCTTATCCTCGATACTTCTAAGCCTTGAATCTTCGAGCGCGCGCGTTAGCGCACTCGCCCGCCAGGAAATAATCCATGGCCGACGCATCCCACCTGCCGAAGTCATCGAAAAGATAGAAGCTGTGAGTCTGGACGATTTGTTGCAAGTTGCGCGTGAGTATTTCACGAGCGACTCTCTGGCGCTTGGCGCGCTCGGCAATCTCAACGGCTTTCGCGTCGATCGCTCGCGGCTCCAGATCTGACGATGTACGTTCGTGTAGCGCGTTTGTAGCGCCAACTGTTAGTTGCAACATCGGTAACCTCCCAACACCAACAATTCGTTTTGTAACCAAACTGTTAGTTTGCGGGACCGGCGAATGCCATTCAATCATCGCAAACTAACAGTTTGCTTTACCAAATTAAGACACTGCGTTTACAACTGATCAGTGGCCGTTTGCCGCGTTCAATGATAAAGTTTGTTTCTACGCCTTTCTTGGTAGCCGATTTAGCTTTATAGCCTGAAGATGAAACTTACCGTTCTCGGCAGCGGATCAACGGGTAATGCGGTTTTGATCGTTGCCGGCAAGACTCGTGTGCTGGTTGATGCTGGACTAAGCGCCAAAGAGATCGCACGCAGACTCGCGCTTGTCGGCGAAGACGTTCATCAACTCGATGCTGTGTTGGTCACGCACGAGCATGGAGATCACGCTGGGGGTCTGCGTGTGCTGCTGAGGACTGTCGATTGTCCCGTTTACATTTCCGCAAAGACCTGCGATGCGTATGTAAGCGAGCGTCACAATGTCAGTAATGAAGAACCACGGAAGCGATCTGACGCACTGCGCGAACGGGTTGAACAGATCGAGTCAAGCAAAGATTTTCGCATCGGGGAGATTGATTTCCATCCTTTTACCATCCCTCACGACGCTGTCGATAATTTCGGATTTACAGCAACTCATCAGGGCGTAAAGATTGCCACGCTGATGGATTTTGGCCGCATCACGACACTTATTAGCGAGTGCTTGCGCGGTTGTGCCGCAATTGTGATTGAATCAAACCATAGCCGCGACATGTTGAAAGCCTGTGATGCCTACCCCTGGGAACTAAAACAACGCATCCTTTCCCGACTAGGACATCTATCCAATGAAGACGTCGCCGATTGGATTCGCGATGGCTTTGACGGCGTGGCAAGATTTCTTGTTCTCGCTCATTTATCACAACGCGCCAACAACCCCTACCTTGCGAAGATCTCAGCCGAGGTTGCCTTACAAGAGCGATTCCCTCTTTTTCATACCGACACACAGATCACCCTGTCGTTTCCCAAAGAGCCAACCCCGTGGATCGAGGTGTAGCACAGGGATGACGGATGACCGGGAAAGGCTGGAATGGGCGTCGTCAAAACCCGCTTTGTTTCATCCATTGCCATTAATACGAGTTCGATCTTCCCTGCGGTTTACATCCTCAGTCCTCGTCGTTGCGCTCTTTAACTTTGCCTGCGCAACCGTTAGAGAACGCCGCACGATTCCGCCGGAAGTAGAATCCGCAATAGGTACAATAAGTGATGAAATTGCGGCCGAACGTTACGAGAATATTTATAAAGAAGCATCCGATTTGTGGAGACAGGATGCGACGCTTGACGAGTCGGTGGCAGCGTTAAAAACATTGCGGAGCAAGCTCGGCCTCGTTGAAAATCGAACATTGCAGTCCGCGATTGAACAGGAGAATTCCAGTGGACCCCTGAAGGGCCGCGCGTATATCGTTACGTACCGGACAAAATTTCAGAATGGCGAAGGCATGGAAACCTATACGCTGGTCGAGCGAAATAGCCGGTGGGAGCTGGCAAGATATTTTGTAAACTCTACGGCCCTAAAATAGAATCCGCCGACCACACAGTGGCAGAAACACGAAGGAAGGCGCTGCTGCATGAGCTGTTTAAATCTGATGATCTGCATAATTTACAGAATTTGTGATCGCGCCGGCGATTTATGATTGACCGTTATACATTGCCCGAAATGGGCGCGCTGTGGAGTGAGCAGAACAAGTTTCAGAAATGGCTGGACGTTGAAACTGCCGTCTGCGAAGTTCACGCAGAAATGGGGACCATTCCCCGAGAAGCGCTCGAGCAGATCAAATCGAGCGCCAAATTTTCGGTTGAACGAATTAACGAGATTGAAAGAACCACTAACCACGATGTAATAGCATTTACCACTAATCTTTCCGAAAACATCGGTCAGGCCTCCCGATTCGTTCACTATGGTCTAACTTCCTCCGACGTCGTAGATACTGCTAACGCACTGCTGTTACGAGATGCCTGCGATATTCTGCTCGCAAAGGTTCTATCTCTTTCCGAGATACTCAAGCGGCGAGCATTTGAATTTAAGGATACTCCCCAGATCGGCCGCACTCATGGCATCCACGCCGAGCCTACTTCGTTTGGATTAACGTTTGCACTTTGGTTCGACGAAATGCGCCGCAATGAAAACCGTTTGCGGCATGCGCGAACTACGGTGGCCGTGGGAAAAATAAGCGGAGCGGTCGGAGCGTTTGCGCACCTGGATCCTATCATTGAGCAAAAGGTTTGTGAGCGGCTGGGACTTAAGGCAGCCCCGGTTTCAACACAGATCATTCAGCGGGATTGTTATGCGG
>JBHENH010000190.1:0-232 GCA_046262135.1 Pyrinomonadaceae bacterium | reverse complement strand
TTGAGCACACTTGCCATAATTGCCTCATCGCTCGACAAGTTTGCGTTGAATATTCGGCACTGGCAACGAACCGAAGTCAGCGAGGCCCAGGAGCGCTTTGCAGCAGGTCAGAAAGGTTCAAGCGCGATGCCGCACAAGCGGAATCCAATAATCTCCGAGCGCATCTGCGGCATGGCTAGAATAGTAAGAGCCAACAGTCTGGTAGGTCTGGAAAACGTGGCGCTCTGGCATG
>JBHENH010000189.1:0-4731 GCA_046262135.1 Pyrinomonadaceae bacterium | reverse complement strand
GGTTTCGCTCCTGACGGAGCGAGGTCTTGTGCAAGGTTCTCGTAGCTATAAACATCTCGCCCCGCTGGGGCGAAGCAACAGCGCATATTCTGTTGCACTTCTAAATTGAATTCGCGATCAACCGGCGGCGCAGAGCTTTTTTCAAACTGCCGATCTACTAATCTGTGTAATCTGCGTAATCTGCGGATACCGGCCGTCGTTTTCGCCTCACCCCGCTAAGCGGAAATGCCACGCCAGCTAACATGCCGCGTATTACCACGCCGAAAAACCAACCGGGCACGAGTCCACAGCTTGCTCCAAACCCTCGGCTCGACCTTAGGCGGCTGGCTATCACCAGACTCACTCATTATCTGGCTCGCAATCGCTACGCACTTATCGCATATGTAGCCACACGAACCGGCCACGAGCTTTAAAACCTCCGTCTCATCCTTCCGACAGAATGAGCATCGGAGCCGCTTTAACCTAATCATTGACGCACCTCCATCAGGAACTGAAAGTTTGGGAGAATTATATGCCTTGTAGCAGGACCAGCATAACACTCGTCAACAGTTAAAGGGGGTCCCCCTTCAGTATAGTGTTACTTCGCAAAACTCAGCCGCGGATTAATGCGAATGAACGCGAATCTGAAAAAGAAGTATCAGAAAGATAAGCTTGATAAGCGGAGCCTGGAAACAAATTTAGAAGTTCGTCCGAGTTGACCGTATTGCTACGTAACCTTTTGGATTCGCGTTAATCCCCGGCTGATATTCAAATTCACCCTTTACGAGGTTAACAGCCCAGGACACTGGATAACCGACTTAGAACGCACCGCCAAAATGGGTGTCGCTTCCGTGATTGCCGGCGGGACGCCCACTAGACTAAACGTGAACACTTACGGATCCGCGCCCGCCTGTTTGAGAATACGCTCTATATCTTCTCTTTCCTGTTGTTTGAATCCTTCAGGTACTTGTCGCATTAGGGAAAGTGCAGTTTCGCCATCCCCGGTGCGTGCCTTTACGTCTGCGCCTTTACCAATTAGGTATCTCACCATTTCAGGCGACACCTCTACGGTTGCGACCATCAATGCCGTCATACCAGCGGGGTTCTTATGATTGACGTCAGCGCCGCGCGCAAGTAAAGCGTCCGCCATCGCAATACTTCTCTTCTCCACCGCATGCGCCAGTGGGAATCTTGAAAACGCGCCAGTCGGATTCACCTCTGCCCTGGCCTCGATTAACACGTCCACGATGCGCAACCAATTTTTATTTTCCGGCTCCAGGGCACCTGTCAGAACGGAAAAATCTCCATAATGAAAAGTTGCCCCTTTTGCGTTGGGATCAGCTCCAGCAGCGAGCAAAGCCTGTACAACCTGGAGGTGGCCTTTATTTGCGGCAGACATTAGCGCTGTCCCACCAGACTATCTTTCGCATTCACGTCCGCGCCCTTTTTCAGCAACCGCCGCACAGCACGAAGGTCGCCGCGATCCACAGCACGCATTAATGCAGTTCTGCTTTGCTGGTAGGTTTTAATGTTAGCTTGATGGGCGGTGGTTGCTTCAGCACAGGCAAAAAGCAAAACAGCATTCAAGAGATATACGGTTGAGAGTTTCATAACTTTACGGAACAGAAAGATGCTTCGCATTACGCGCTTAACGAATGGTTATCTCAAGCGTGAAGCTCGTGTCTGTGGCCTCGTCCTCAGGGAACACGATAATTTCATAAATGCCGGATTTGGGCAGCGTCCCTTTCCAATCCCGCGCACCAGAATGCGAGTCGCTCGTCTGGCGTGGAGTTTCCAGCAAATCCATCCCTGGCAAGTAAATCGCGAACACCGCGTTCTTCTTAGCGGAAGTAAGATGCAAGGTCATCTGTTGGCCTTTGCGAGCACGCAGTTGGTAATTCACTGGATCCATACCGCCGCTTTCACTGGGTCCCCCTGTAGTCTTCCCTTTCAACACTACAGTACTGCGACCTGCAGGGAATTTAACGCGGATCGTCTTGGCCCATGTCGTCTGCGGGATGAGAAATAAAACTGTCAGAATGGCAATGGCGAACTTTTTTATCTGCATTCGTTTCTCCTCGGATGCCGGGACTCGAAGTGTTACCCGGTACGCTGAGCACTGAGTAACTTGTTGAGCTGCGGCTCGCAGCATGCTGATGTTGATTCAGTCACCGCCTGGGACTTTTCACAGCCGTCGAACGATAAGAGCATCAGCGTCAAGCCCCGCCGACCCAAAGCAGCCCCGCACTCCAAAACGTCGCACGATTGCCCAATACAATCTCTTTGGTTCTGCATTTTTCACAAGGCGGCTCAAAGCGGAAGAGTAGCATCAAGCAATTTCCAGACGTTGGCCCAAGACTTCTCATTTGGATCTTTGCTGGACACACTATTATTGTGCGTTACTTTACTCGCGACGGCCCGCGGCTTCCTCATCAAGCCACCTCGTCGTGCCCTCAATCACACCCGTCGCGCGGAATCCGCAGCTGAACGCGCCACGAGTACTGCCGGTATCTGAAAGTTTAATTCCGCGGAAGATGAAAACTGCCGAGATCGTTCAGCCGCCGAGGACTTCGTGAAAATTTTGCCGCCTGCGCTTCTCCTGCATGGTCGACCAGTGCGCCGTTGCCGGCAATCAACTCTCTCACAGTTCCGAGTGGAAAGCCGCAGCGCGAGCAGAAGCGCATTTCATCGGAAACTTGTTGCTGGCTACACTTCGGACAATACATTTTGGACCTCGCAGAAAGAGACTAGTCGGGCGTTTGCATCAGCTAACTGAAAAGGTTACGCACAGCGGATAAATTAGGTTCACACGTTTCAATAGGTCACTCGTGGCTTCCAACAACGCTGCGAGCAATGGATTCGGCAGCCGCGTGACGATTGGATCGTGCGACAAATGTTAATCAGAGACTGCGCTGCCAACCGGCAGATCGTGCCACCGGCTATCTTCGCACTGCCACGCGCGCAGGCTCCGGCGAGCTCGACGGCCGTTTCCTCGTCGAACTCGCCACCTGCACGAATGCAGAGTCGGGGAAAGTTATCGAGTGGCTGCCAGCACCGCTCACGCTCCGCGGGAGCTTCGAGGGGCTGCCACAGGGCCGTCGCGAGAGCCTAAGAGGGACCGTCTAACGCGCTCATTCGCGGTCCGGTGCATGCTGTAGTTGCGCGCAGCGCTATACTTCATGTCTCACGCACTAAGCCTCAGATATTTTCTTCATCAGTTCATAAATCTTCCTGGCAGTATTAGGGCTTCTAACAGTCATATCCTGATAGATCTTCTGGCTTGGGAGCCTAAGCATGCTCGTTCGGCTCAACTCACTTATACCTGCCGACCATAAGAGCGCGCCCGGACAATAGACCACCTCCTCGATGTCGCGCTTGGGTTTTAGGACCTCCAAGACGGTTTCGGAATCAATTGAGTGGCGGAGGAATATCACATTGTATTTCCACTGCTTATCGCGGTCCCAGTTTTTAGGCAAGTTCTTCACGAGACTGGCCATTTCAGAAAAACTCCGTACAACTACTTTGCATACGAGTTTGTATTCTTTCGATAGCATCCCCTCGATCTTTCTTTCCAGCTTTCGGGCGTCGCCTTCTTTCGCTTTGAAGATAATATTTCCACTATTAATGTAAGTGGTCACGTCCGCAAAGCCCATTCTCTCGAAGCTGGCTTTAAGCGAACTCATGCGAATCATGTTTTTGCCCCCCACATTGACGGCGCGCAGGAGGGCAACAAATACATTGACAGGAGGTTTCAATTCTCTTCGCATTGGTAAGAGCGGCAAACGGTGCGCTTCGGCAGCTATCGCGCCGTCAGCTGCAAGGCCTTGTTCGGCGGGCCCAACGCACTGGCATCAGCCGCGCGCACGACCCGTTGAGGATAACAATATTGTTATTTGCGCGTAGCAGCATGCCCTTGTTAGGCTGCGCCGTAGTGGCGCTTGGCCCTTTCCGTGATCGACATAATATATTCGGCTTTACCTGCCGTGTACGCGACCCTGTCATTCGGGTGCTTCTCAGCAAGGAGTCGCTTTAACTCAGCGTAACGCTTAGCCTCCTCAGGAAAATCCCTCAGATAATCCCTAAAGTAGAGCCGTTCCCAAAGTTTCGAATCCACTTCTACCATGTGGATATGGTGTGTGCGCCTTCCTCCGGAACCCCGTTTGATAAACCAGGCGTAGGGAGGCGAAACATCGGTACGCCAAAAGTAGTCGTAGCCTTCTGCTTCCAGCATAGGCACAATTTGTTCCTGGGTTTCTGCCAGGCTACTGACTTGCACCAACATGTCGATCACGGGTTTGGCTGCCAACCCGGGGACGGCGGTGCTGCCAAAATGTTCGATCCTTATGACGACTGATTTGGGCAGGTTGTGCCGAAGGAACGCGGCCTCATCCTTATAGAGCTTCGGCCATCTTGAATCATAGGGAGCAATTGATATGTCCTCACGGATGGCCTCTTTAATACGCTGTTCCAGGCTTTTCTTCAACGCGACATCTCCGTGAGCAACCCAACTGTTAATTATGTTGCTGATAGCCACATCATACAGCTGATGCCGGTGTCGGGTAATGCCCCGTTCGCTTAACTCCATGTTTCCCTAAATCGAACCTTATGAGATTGGTACACACAAGAGACTCACCACAGAGACACAGAGCACACAGAGGGGGCACAGAGAAAGAGCAGTTCATGCTTTTTCTCTGTGTAAACTCTGTGTGCTCTGCGTCTCTGTGGTGAATGCTCTGGTTTTCATACGGTCAT
>JBHENH010000188.1:0-4760 GCA_046262135.1 Pyrinomonadaceae bacterium | reverse complement strand
GCTTCACAATCATGGCACCAGCACAATTAAGTATGGCCGCGGTGCTGTCCTGACGGTCGACTTAACGAATCGCTGCAACATGATGTGCGACCCGTGCTTCATGGACGCCAACCAGGTGGGTTTCGTTCATGAGTTGAGCATGGAGGATATTAAAGAAATCCTGGACAACGCCATTTCCATCAAGCCGCGTCGTCAGATGTCGGTTCAGTTCTCAGGTGGCGAACCCTCCATTTCGCCGCATTTTCTGGAGTCGATCAAATACGCTCGAAAAGTTGGCTACAACAGCGTGCAGGCCGCGACCAACGGAATTGAGTTCGCCAAGAGCAAAGAATTCTGCCGTCAGGCGGCCGAAGCCGGTCTGCGTTACGTGTATCTGCAGTTTGATGGCATCGGCAACGACGCCAATAGCCATCGGCAAGTCGGCAATCTCTTCGACGTCAAGATGCGCGCAATCAACAACCTGCACGAAGCAGGAGTTGAGATCGTACTTGTTACAACGCTCGTCAATGGAATCAACAACGATCAGGTCGGCTCGATTATTCGATTCGCCCTCGACAATCCGAAGAAGATTGCCTTCCTCTCTTTCCAGCCTGTTTCGTTCACCGGCCGTGACGAAGAGATCACTGAGCAACGTCGGTTGCAGCAACGCTACACGCTTTCGCATTTGGCCCACGATGTGAAAAACCAGGTGGGCATCACCGAGCCCACGCGTGATTGGTTTCCGCTTTCGTTGATGGGTGCTTTCGCCGACTTCGCCGACCTCGTACATGGTCCCCAAGCTGAGTGGGGCCAGGTGTCCTGCGGTTGCCATCCCAACTGTGGAGTCGGCACTGCGGTGATGGTGGACAAGGAAACGAGAGAAATGCGTCCGGTACCGGAGTTTTTGAACATTCCGGGTTTGGTTAAGGACATGCAGAAGATTACCGACGCTGCCCGCGGTAAATGGATGTCGAATTTGATGATGGGACTGGCGCTTCTAAAGCACTACAATCCTTACAAGTCGCCGACTCAGTTTACGCTTTATGAGTTGTTCAAGAAGTTCGACAAGTCGTTCGGCTTGACTGGCAAGGAGTACGGCAAGGTCTCAGGTGATCGCACAAAGGACGACATCCAGACGCGCCGCGCCGACCGGTGGAACTTCCTTTTCATCGCAGGCATGTGGTTCCAGGATCTTTTTAACTATGATTTCCGCCGCACTGAGATGTGCATCATCCCTTACGGTACGCAGGAAGGTGAGATTTCGTTCTGTGCTTACAACACAGGCATCGGCTGGAGAAACATTATCGAGAACATGCATCAGAATGCCACGGTTGCGAAATGGTATGAAGAGCATGGTCGCCACGAGATCTTTGCCAGAGGCAAAGAGGTTGAGTTGAGTGACGCTGCACATAATATGGTGCTCAATCCCATCGACCTTACGCGACCGAACAAGCCGGAGATGGAAGGACCAAAGACCGCTCACGAAGAGGCTGTAATGATGCGCAAGCTCTATCAGGAGCTCGTGCTCAAGAAGCAGCTCGATACCAAGGAAGCAGACAAACCGGTCCAAATCAAGGGATTGACGCGAAAGAAAGCCCTGCCTGCGGAAGCTGAGGTTGTTGCGGTTTAAGTTTTGCGATCCGGGCGCTAACAGTCCCAAAGTCCGACGTCCAATGTCTGAAGTTTGTTCTTTCGATATTGGGTGTTGGACTTTCGGTTTCTGGGCTAGGGCATGCCGGCTTGACCGCGGGCGTTGTACGCGTGTTAAATATGTTCCGCTGCATGACACTTGACTAAAAGAGAGACGGAGAAAGAATGGCAATAGTTACGGTTAATCAGGGCGAATCGATCGAAAGCGCCTTGCGGCGCTTCAAGCGCAAGGTGATGACAGAAGAGATAATTAAGGACGCCAAGAAGCACGCGTTCTTCATCCCTCCAGGACAAAAGGCGAAGTTAAAGTCAGCGCTTGCGCGTAAGCGGAATAAGAAGAAGGGCCGTATGCGCAGCACTCCTCGCGACTAGTTGGGCCAGCCTTCAGCAGTGCAGCACGTAGTCGTGCTCATCTCTCATCAGTTAACCCCCTAGTGCAGAATCGGAAGTGGATGCGCTCGAAGATACCAGACCAGCGGGCGCGGCGCGCAGCTGAGTGCGTGGACTAGAGCTCAACACAGTTTTCGGGGCCGATTCGAGACCGGTCTTCCATATGACGCGTATCCTTCTAACAAATGACGACGGTATTCACTCCGATGGCCTGATCCAGCTCGAACACGCCCTGCGAGCCGTTGGCGATGTCTATGTGGTTGCGCCGGCGTCGGAGATGAGCGGTGCGTCCCACAGTCTCACGCTTGCCCGACCGCTTCGCATCCGCCAGCTTGATGCGCGTCATTGGACGGTGGATGGCACACCAACAGACTGCGTAACCCTCGCGCTAAACAAAATTCTACCAACCGAAGAATTGCCAGATATCTGTGTTTCGGGCATCAATCACGGTGGAAACCTGGGCGATGACGCCACGTATTCAGGTACAGTCGCGGGAGCATTGGAAGCGACCATCCTGGGTGTGCCAGGTTTGGCTTTCAGTTTAGTGGCCCGAGAGAATTTTGACTTCGCGGCGGCGGCACAGTTTGCGGTCACGGCAGTCCGAAAGGTGTTGGCTGAGGGACTGCCGGAGGGGACGCTGCTGAACATCAACCTTCCGCCTGGTGAGATCAAAGGCGTCAAGGTAACTCGACAGGGAATTAAGAACGCCCGGCCAGTAATCACCGAACACATCGACCCTCGGGGAAAGCCCTACTTCTGGATTGGCGAAGAATACTTTAATACCAACTCTGCCGACGGCACGGATTACTATGCCATTGATTCTGGCTATATCTCGGTTACGCCGCTTAGAAGCGACATGACCGACCACCATGCGTTAACAGCGATCGAGACATGGAACTACTTGAAAGCAGCGGAGCTGGTGCACAAAAGTTAGACTGCCTTGCAGGACATGTCCGGCAATAGTCGCAAAGGCGCGCGAAGACGAGCTTAGACGTTTCATTGGTGCAATCCACAGGTCAACAGCCATCAGAGCGGTCGCAAGACTACGCGATTCCACGCGAACGCATGGTCGCTCGGCTCCGCGAGCACTATGGCATTCGCGACTCGGCGGTCCTGGAGGCGATGCTCGCGGTACCCCGTCACGCATTCGTGCCAGAAGCTCTCCAAAGCCGCGCCTACGGCGATCACGCACTCCCCATCAGCGCCAATCAAACTATTTCTCAGCCTTACATAGTTGCCCGCATGACGGAACTGCTCCGCATTGACAAGGAGAGTCGCGTGTTGGAAGTTGGCGCGGGGTCAGGTTATCAAACCGCTGTGCTTGCAAAAGTCGCAGGTCAGGTTTATGCGATGGAGCGAATCGGGGATCTTGCTCGTGAAGCGCAAACGCGAATCCGAGCGTTGGGTATTTATAACGCCACCGTCAAATGTTTCGACGGTACGCTGGGTTGGGCGGCTAATGCACCCTACGATGCGATTCTCGTCGCCGCGGGTGGACCAAATATACCCGAACCCTTAGTGGCCCAACTGAAAATCGACGGCCGCTTGGTGCTCCCAATTGGTGCCACGCGGGATTCTCAGACTCTGGTGCGCGTAAACAAAACCGAGAAGGGAATTGAGCGCGAGGATCATGGCGCCTGCGCTTTCGTACCGCTTATAGGACATCACGGTTGGTCAGCTCAGCCGGGAAAACCATCTGAGAAGGAGTGATCTGACGGCGCGCAAAGTCGCCGCTCAATACAGAACCGTTTGCGGTAGCCAATGGATGCTGGCATTCAACCTACTATTCAGTTCAGAATGCGCACTTATTGGCTTTTGAAACAATTTCGGCCGAAGAGTTTTCGCTAGTGCGTGTCATCCATCCTCTGGTTGACACTAAGGTTGAATGCCAGCATCCATTGGCTACCGCAAACGGTTCTGTCTGAATCTAGACCTGCAACACTGAAAAATATGGATACGCTTTCAGAACTATTTCATCAACTGAGGGAGCTTCTCAATCCAAAGATCATTATTGAGACACTCTTAGCAAAGGGCGGCATCTTTGTTTACCTTGGACTAATCTTTATCGTCTTTGCTGAAACGGGACTGGCAGTCGGTTTTTTTCTGCCTGGCGATTCGCTGCTGGTGGTGGCTGGGCTTTTCGCAGCAGTTGGCAAGCTAAAGCTCGCGATACTGCTGAGTACGTTGTTCCTGGCAGCGGTGGTGGGTGATGCCGTGGGCTACTTCACCGGAGCCAGAATGGGGCCGCGCCTCTTCAAGAGACAGAAGTCACTTTTGTTTGGACCCAGTCATCTTCAGAAAGCCCATGCTTTTTATGAGAAGTATGGGGGTAAGACGATTGTAATTGCGCGCTTTGTGCCCATCGTCCGCACCTTCGCGCCCATAGTCGCCGGAGCGGCGCAGATGCCTTACCGTCGTTTCGCGGTATTCAACGTTGCCGGCGGCTTCCTCTGGGTTTTTAGTATGCTCCTGAGCGGCTACTTTCTGGGAAGCATCCTCAAATCCAGATTCGGTATTGATCTCGACGAGCATATCGAGTGGGTCGTCATTATCGTCGTTCTGTTGTCTCTGATGCCGCCGTTCATTGAGTTTATTAAATCGAGACGTGAGAAAGCGCGCGCTGCGCGCGCCAGCAGGGCAGAGATTTGACTTAAGGCCACGCCTCACTTAGTATCCAAACGTTTTCAGTTAATATCCAAAGGCTTTTCAGTGGTTGTCGGGGCGTGGCTCAGCCTGGTAGA
>JBHENH010000187.1:0-4851 GCA_046262135.1 Pyrinomonadaceae bacterium | reverse complement strand
GATCCTAGCAGTCTGCAACTTTGTCGCGACTGACAACGTAGAGACACACAAGGATTAATGACCGCACGCTCCGCAAATTGCCCATCGGGCACAGGGATGGTAATTTGATGTGACAGCGGACAACCGAAGTAAGCTACGCTTAGTCTTATTAGTTCCTATCGGCAGAGGCCAATCCCCATCTCAAGCCGTGGAAAAAAAGTCTGTTAAGCGCACCCGTCCGTGACCAGAACGACCATGACGATCGACGTTGCGAAGACAACCGGAACCGAAGTCGGCAATTATTTTGTGTCGAACTACCCCCCGTTTTCACAGTGGAATCCTGAGTCGGTCAGCGACGCACTCGCGGTGCTCAACGAACCTGCACGCATGGACGATCCGCTGGGCCTGTATATCCACATCCCCTTCTGCCGCAAGCGTTGCAAGTTTTGCTATTTCAAAGTCTATACGGACAAGAATGCTTCCGAGATCGAAGTCTATCTGGACGCATTAATCAAAGAGAACGAGATCTACAGCCGCAGCCCAGCCTTCCAGGGACGCCAGCTGCGCTTCGCATACTTCGGCGGGGGCACGCCGTCTTACGTAAGTGAAAAGCAACTGCATTACCTGGTGGACGGACTCAACCGCCACGTAAGTTGGGCCAACGCGGAAGAAGTGACCTTCGAGTGCGAGCCTGGCACGCTGCAAAAGTCCAAACTCGAAGCGCTCAAAGAGATTGGCGTCACCCGTTTGAGCCTGGGGATTGAACACTTCGACGACGAAATTCTGGCGGAAAATGGCCGCGCGCATCTTTCACCGGAAATCTATCGTGCTTATGAATGGTCCCGCGAGGTCGATTTCCCGCAAATAAACATCGATCTGATTTCCGGCATGATGGGTGAGACCGACGAGAAATGGCGTGACACCGTCCGCCGGACAATCGAGTTGGTACCGGATTCCGTGACCATCTACCAGATGGAGCTACCTTACAACACTGTCATATCGCAGGACATTCTCAACCAGGGAATCGCGTCGCCAATCGCCGGCTGGGAGATCAAGCGCCACTGGCTAAACTATGCGTTCGATCAATTCCTGGAGCACGGCTACGAGATCGCCAGTGCCACTACGCTGGTGAGCAAGAAGAAACATTGCCGCTTCATTTATACCGACGCTCTGTGGCATGGAGGCGACATGATCGGGTTAGGTGTCTCGTCGTTCTCTTATTTCGACGGCGTGAATTTTCAGAACGCGCACAACTTCGAAGAGTACGTTCGCGTTCTTAGCACCGACAAATTGCCGCTCTTGCGTGCCGTCTCGCTGCCTCCACAGCAGCGTCTGATACGCGAGATGATTTTGCTGCTCAAAAACGGTTGGCTCGATACTGCGTATTTTCAGAATAAGTTTGGGGTTGATGTCTGGCAGGAGTTTCGCCCGGTCTATGAACGGTTAAGTGCGCAGGGAATACTGGTGCGTGAAAACGAGAAGATAACTCTGACGCGCCGTGGTCTGTTGGAAGTGGAGAACTTCCTGGTCGAGTTTTTTGAACCTGAGTTCAGGACTGTTCGTTACGCTTAAATACCGATGGGAACTAACAATCATAACTATGACGTAATCGTGATCGGCGGGGGCCCTGCCGGCAGCACCATCGCCAGCATCCTGTCGCGCGAAGGCCGCAGTGTCGCGCTTTTCGAAAAAGAAGTGTTTCCCCGGCATCACATCGGCGAGTCGCTGATGACTGACACCTATTTCACCTTCCAGCGCATGGGATTCCTGGAAAAACTGAAGGCCAGTCCCTTTGTGCGGAAATACAGTGTGCAGTTTGCCAATTCGGCGGGGAAAGAGTCGCGACCTTTCTATTTCTTCGAGGCCATGCATCATGAGAGCGCCGTCACCTGGCAGGTGACCCGCGCTGAATTTGACAAGCTGTTGATCGACCATGCCGCCGATTCGGGCGCCAGGGTTCATCAGGGGACGGCGGTCAAGCAGGTCATCTTCGAAGGCGATCGCGCAGTCGGTGTTGAGGTGCTAATGGAGGACGGCTCGCGCCAGCGTTTTAATGCCCAGGTGGTCGTCGATGCCAGCGGACAAAGCGCCATGCTGTCCAACAAGTTTCGCTGGCGCGTGCGCGATCCGAAACTCAAGAAGGCCGTCCTCTACTCCTACTTCAAAGGTGCGCACCGCGAGCCTGATTTAAACGGTGGAGCCACACTGGTGCTGCGCACACAGCCGGGTAGCGGCGGATGGTTCTGGTATATTCCGCTGGAAAATGACATCACCAGCGTGGGCATCGTCGCCGATCCTGGGTATCTCCTGAAAGACCGCGGGCAGGATCTGGCCAGGATCTACCAGGAGGAAATTGACAAGTGTGAAAGGGTGCGGTGGCGCGTAGGCGAGGGCACGCGGGTCGATAAGATCTACTCGATTCTTGATTATTCTTACCGCTCAAAATTCAATTCCGGTAACGGCTTCATAATCATCGGCGACGCCTACGGCTTTCTCGATCCGATTTATTCTTCCGGAGTATTGCTGGCGCTCAAGATGGCAGAGTTGGCCGCTGACGCCATCCACGATGCTTTCCGGCACGACGACTTTTCCGCGAAACGACTGGGTCAGTTCCAGGGCAAACTCGATCAGGGCATCGAGTCGATGCGCAAGCTCGTCTATGCCTTCTACAACGATGGCTTCAGCTTTGCGCAATTCCTGCGCAAGTATCCGGAACAGCGCGTCAACATCATTAACCTGCTGATTGGCGATGTCTTTAGGGAGGGAGTGGATGCGGTTTACGGCCCGCTCTCCGAATTCGCAGAGATTCCACCACCGCTCTACGAACAAATTGACGAGACGCTCACAAAGACGGACCCCGAGGAAGTTCTCTCCGCCAAGTACGCGTATTTCGAAGACGCCAAGGTCGAAACCTTGTAGGGGCGGCACTCCGTGGCCGCCCCCTCTTTTTTTGCTTAACTAGACTCTGACTCAAGCGTCATGGACCTGGCGCGTTTGCTTTGCCGCGGGATGGAAGGCGGCGATTCGTGAGGTAAAGAGGGGGGCGGCCACGCAGTGCCGCCCCTACAAAGCTCTGCTGTTCGCCGCCCCCGCCCACCTCCATAGGCTCATTGACACGGCCACTCGCTTAGCATAAAAAACAACCCCCCATTCCAAAGTTTCCAAACACTCCCCAAACGCTTGCCAAAACAGCCACTTAGGCACTAATTTCGTACAGCAAATTGACAAACGTTTTGTGCAACTACCGTGACACTTTAGGAATCTTACTCTCGGTTGTTTGAGGCGAGTTCAATAGGTTGTTAGCTTCCCCCCTGGTAGATCCCCGAGATTCGGGAAATCAAGTAATACCTGACTGTAATGTTTGGCTAAACGGCCCCTGATTTTCCTGGCCCGGACAGTTCTTTAACTGTTTATACTGATTCGAGGAGATTAGGAATGAAATCAATAAGAAAGTCTTCCCCAGCGATCGTTGCGACCCTCGTACTCGTTTTTGCCCTTTCCGGCCTCTCCTTTGCTAAGTCAAAGAACAGCAGCTTCCCCGATATCAAGATCAGTAACTTTGGCCAGTTGGACGAGAATTTCTATCGCGGCGCCCGGCCAAAAGCCGAGCAACTTACAGCCCTTGCAGCACTCGGCATTAAGACGGTGATTGATTTGACTGACAATACCCGGGAGCGGGAAGAGCCCGCGGTTATCGCCGCCGGAATGCGCTACATCAACATTGCTATCGAAGACAAAACGAATCCCAGTGCGGAACAAATAAGCACGTTTTTGAAAATTGCTAATGATCCAAACACCGGCAAGTTTTACGTGCACTGTGCGGGTGGACGGCATCGGACCGGAGTCATGGCCGCCGTATATCGTTTCAACCACAGTCACTGGAACTACGACCAGGCCTACGCTGAGATGAAGCAGTACGATTTCTATACCAGCAACGGTCATGGCAAGCAGCTCGACTTCGTTCAGGACTACTGGCAGCAATTCCAAGCGAAACATGCAAACGCAGCTATCGCCGTAACTTCCAGCCACTAAACCAAAATCATAGTATTTCAAACCAAGGGCCGCTCAAGTCGAGCGGCCCTTTTTTTATTGTTACAAACAGAAAGATTTGCAGTGCGCCGGCAGAGCGAAGTGGCGACGGCGCTTTGGATGGTTTCTTTTGAGATCTCAAAATTTCAAATCTCAGATCGTTGAGCAGACGGAGAGCGCCGAATCAGAGCCTACTATGTCCCCTGCTTAGAAGAACATCCAAAGCGGTGTCGCTGCTCCGCGGGCTTGCAATAATCCGTCAACTGTTCCTGGGGTTACGCTGCGCTCCACCCCCAGGCTTTATGCTGTCACCCGCTTCGCGGGTGACGATCCACGAAATACACGAAATATCACGAAGCGACACGAAACCTCGATCACTTCATTCGATTGTACTTTCGCAACGCCTGCACGACTCGATCGGCGGGCAGGCCAAAGACGCGGATGCCGTCTGCGCCCGTCATCGTTTGTGCCGCAAGCATCGCGTTGACCACGGCTTCTTCGGTAGCTTCGATCGTCGCTCGGAAGAGAGGATCGATCTGGTCATTGGGGAGCATCACCAGCGACGGGGTGCCGTCGGGCTTCGCTGCACCGGGGTTTGCCGTCGAAAACGCGAGAAAGAGATCACCGGAAGAATTGCCCGCGAAACTCCCCAACCGTCCCATTCCCAGGCTGACGCGCCGCGCGATGCGCTCCAGTTGATGTGGCAGCAGCGGCGCGTCGGTGGCAACGATAACGATTATCGATCCGCGACCTTCGTGATCAGCGACACTATACTCACCACTAATACTGACAGGCGCGCCTTTTCCGGTCGCTGAGCATGGTGGCATGCCCGCGGTCCAGGGC
>JBHENH010000186.1:0-4896 GCA_046262135.1 Pyrinomonadaceae bacterium | reverse complement strand
GCTCTGGCCCAAGGCGGGAACAACTGTTGAAATAACCAACGCTACAAGAACCAATAACCCAACTGTGAAACGCGATAGCGGACTATTAAACTGTGCTTTCATAGCAGACCCTCCGTGCCCCTGGTCAAAAAGTTGTTTCGCAAGCCGCAGTGACTTTGGCAATAGTGACTTGGCAATGAGCGTGCCACATTCTCACTCGCAGCGAGTCAAGCAGAGAACTTTAGTTATTTCTCGGTTTAAAGTCGCTCTGATCAGCACCACAATCGAATCACAAGAATCTGATTGAACGTGTGTGAATGCGTTCGTGAAATGTTGCACGATATGGGATAGGTGAACTGATGTTTGGCCAGAAGCAGGCTTGAGTGGCTAGGCTGCTTCCATTGCGGTGAGGACAGCTCAACCTCGCTAACGGCTTCGCCGCCCGATGTAAGGCGGCGGCTCTGCCCGGCCGTATGCGTCCCTTAAGAAATTGGAACTGTGCCCCCCAACGGGATATTCATTAGGAGAGCTGTTATGGATGGGGATAGCCACTTCCCCACATCAGGCGACGAAGCCGTTACCACAGGGCCCATCGAGGACCGAGATCGATTAGGGTCGGTTCACCGCAGATGCTGGAAATGGGCAATCAACTTCCGCTCCTGCTGCGCTGCCCGCAGTCTTACCGGCGCGTCAACATTTTGGAGTTTTGAGGCTATGCCTTTGCTTGTGCTGAGGAGGCACAGCCTCAACAAAAATGTAGAAGCTTTTCGGTAAGGCTGAGCCTTACCGCAAGGGGAGCGGCAGAGCCGCAAGGCCAACTCTTGCGCGTTTGCGCAGGTGATGGCACACTTGGCCCACAATACTCGTAGTCCCACAAGTTGTTTGCGTATCAGTCACTCAAATTAGACCGGACGTCGAAGACCAGGCAGCCAACACGATATGAAACGAATTCTGCTCGTAATCGTAGTCGTAGCTCTCTACATACTGCATCAGGATTTCTGGTTCTGGCGCACGCCATACTTTCGTGGCGCTATCCCCTTCGGCTTCATTCCCATTGGGCTTTTCTATCAGGCGTGCTTTTCCGTTGCGGCTTCACTGGTAATGTGGCTGTTGGTCAAGTTCGCCTGGCCCTCTCAACTGGAACGCGAGATCGAGGAACGAAACTCTGAGGAGGATTCCCCGTCTTGATTCCCGCAATAGTCGTTTTCATCTACCTGGCCACGGTTCTGTACATTGGCATCTTCGCTTTCCGTAAGGCGAAAGGACGTGAAAAGGCGGAAGACTATTTTCTCGCGAGTCGGTCGCTCGGACCGTTCGTTTTTCTTTTCTCTCTCTTTGGGACGAACATGACGGCATTCGCCATCCTCGGTTCGTCGGGTCATGCCTTCACAAACGGAATCGTCACCTTTGGCTTGATGGCTTCGTCTTCCGGGTTGGTTATTCCGCTCTCTATTTTCTTGATTGGGACGCGCGTGTGGGCACTGGGCAAGAAGCATGGCTTCATGACGCCGGTGCAGATGTTTCGCGACCGTTGGGAGTGTGGCCACATCGGCACAGTCATTTTTGTAGTACAGGCCGTGCTGCTTATTCCTTACATCATTATCGGCATCATGGGCGGCGGCACGACTCTAAACGCCATCAGCGGCGGACTGGTTCCTTTCTGGTTTGGCGGCGCGATTGTCGCCATGGTTGTGATGAGCTACGTCTTTTTCGGCGGCATGCGCGGCACCGCCTGGGTAAACACCTTTCAGACGATTCTCTTTCTGCTATTCGGCGCCATTGCCCTGATTGTGATCGGCGTGGGCATGGGAGGATTTACCAACGCCGTGCAAGCAATACAATCGTCGCCGGCTCTTGCTCCGCTGCTTACGCGCGAGCGGATCTCGCCGCTCTATTTCTTTAGCTACACATTCATTCCGCTCTCGGCGATCGCCTTCCCGCATATCCTGATCTTCTGCCTGACGGCACGCAAGATGAATCAGTTTAAAAAGACCGTCATCTTCTACCCGCTTTGCATCCTCGCTATCTGGCTCCCGTGCGTGTTCCTGGGAGTCATGGCGAATCGAGTTACCGACGTGCCGCAGATACGTGCTAAGCAGGAAGCGCGACGAGTTTTGGCCACGCAGGGAAAAACCATGGCGCCGGAAGCACGCGACGATTTGCGGGAAAAGGCCGCTGGCGATGATGTCATCCTGCTACTGCTTGAACGTTACGCTCCGCTCTGGCTAGCCGGTCTACTGGGCGCGGGCATCATGGCAGCGGTGATGGCCAGCGACTCGCAGATTCTCGCGCTCTCGACGATGTTTACGGAGGACGTCTTTGCCTTCTACGGGGGCAAGAGGCGTTTTGGTGAAGCTGTTCAAGTTCAGACCGGCCGCGTCTTCATCGTTATTATTACGTTGTTTGCCTACGCGGTTGCTTTGCGCGCGCCCGAGACAATCTTTGAGCTGGCCATACAGTATGCCTTCTCCGGCTTCGCCGCGCTTTCGCCATTGCTTGTCGCTGCACTTTTCTGGAAGGGAAGTACGAAGTGGGGGGCACTGGCGGTGACGGTCTGGACCGCGCTAGCTGTAATTGCGGTTGCTGTTTTTCAGCACACCGTCCCTGCGCCGCGCCTGGGCCTTCAACAATCTTCTGGTCGTTGGGAGGCATTGAAGTTGTTTCACGGACTCCCGGCGGCACGGCTGTTCTTGGCTTCATGCCCGTCGTACCGATGGTGCTTGTCTCCGCGCTGTTGATGATTGTCGTCTCTAAAATCACTCACAAACCAGGAAACACGACACTGGCGAAGTATTTTTAGTTGGGAATAGCGTAACCAGGAAAATTCGACCGAAAGAAGCGATCCACGAAACGACACGAACCCAACACGAAGTGTTATTAATGTCATTTCGTGTTATTTAGTGGATCGTCTTCAATACCTATTAATTCCACCGCGATGAAGAAACTCGTTTCAACTCTCGTTGTGTTTGCTTGTTTCACGACTCCTGTTAGCAGTCAAACGCCTTCCCGAAAAAACGACGGCGCCAGGAACCAAAAAAGCGCATCAACCCGGCGGCGTGTCATTAAAACGAACAAAGCGCCTCAGGGCGTCGGCGTTTACTCGCAGGCAATCGTGGCTGGTGAACTGGTCTTCACTTCGGGACAGATCGGGATTAATCCGCAGACTGGGCAAATGGTTGAGGGTGGGTTCGCGGAGCAAGCCGAGCAGGTCTTGCGCAATCTCGCTGCCGTACTAGAAGCGGGCGGAAGCGACATGTCAAACGTTCTAAAGACAACTGTCTTTCTCGCCGACATGGACGACTTCAACGCGATGAACGAAATCTATCGGCGCCACTTCAAAGTTGATCCGCCTGCGCGCTCAACCGTTCAGGTGGCGCGACTGCCGCGCAATGCCCGAATTGAGATCGAGGCCGTCGCGCTGGTGAAAAGAAATTGAAATTGTAAGTGAGTGCCTATCAGACTTGGGCGGGGGTAAACCACCCTTCCCGACCTCGAGCTGGTTTTAATTGACTTCCGACTATCAGGTTTGAGTGACTTTCAGACCAAGATGTCTTATCAAGGATTCCCATTACTTCTCATCGTCTCATCACGTTTCGCCTTAAACTCAGAACCGGGTTTCCACTGGGGAGTTTTCTCGCCCTGCGCGACGCGATGACCGATGATGGTGAGAAGTTGAGCGTCCTCCACCGCGCCCGCCAGGTCCCAGTCAGGTTTTATCTCATCAGATACCTTGTGGTAGTCCTTCTCCGTGTACTCGTCGCGCTTCTGTTTGCTGTAGTTCGCATCTTTACCGATGTAGTCGATACCCGAATCGGTGTAAAGCGCGGGTACGCCTACTTTGGCGAATTCAAAATGATCGGAACGGTAGTAAAAACCTTTCTCAGGTTCAGGATCTTGATTGATAATGCGATTTTGGGCAGCCGCCGACTCGCGTAGCAAATCGATGAGCATGCTGTTATCGTCACCGACCATCGTGATATCTCTGGTTCGACCCCATTGATTGACGCCGTCCATGTTGATGTTGGCAAGTGTCTTGGTTAGGGGATAAAGCGGATTTGTGGCGTAGTACTTCGCCCCCAGCAAACCCTTTTCTTCGGCTGTGACGGCCAGGAAAAGGACTGAGCGCTTGGGCGGCGTTGCGAGTTTTGTAAAGGCTTCGGCGATCTCCAGGAGTGCGGCGGTGCCCGATGCGTTGTCGAGCGCGCCGTTATAGATTTGATCCCCTTGCAGGTTAGGGTCGCGCCCCAAGTGATACCAGTGAGCTGTGTAGACGACGTACTCGTTTTTGAGCGCCGCGTCGGAACCTTCGATTTTGGCGATGACGTTGTTGGAATTGATCTCTCGCAAAGTGTTTTTGAGATCCAAGTTGGCCTTGGCATTGAGTGTCACCGGTTTGAAATCTTTGGTGACCGCGGCCTTCTTGAGCGCATCGAAGTCCTGGCCAGCTGCGGTGAAGAGTTCTTTGGCGCGGTCTGTGGTAATCCATGATTCCACCGCGACACGATTCATATTCTTGTCCGGCGTCTGAATGTCGAAATTCTCGCGCGACCAGCTTCCCGAAACCACTTCATAGGGATAGCCCGCCGGCCCCGTTTCGTGAATGATAATGGCCGCCGCCGCCCCCTTCTCGGAAGCGATCTCATATTTGTAGGTCCAGCGACCGTAGTAAGTCATCGCCTTGCCTTTAAACATGTTCTCATCAAGCCTTGAAGGATCTGTCGCGTCAGGCACGGCCGGATCGTTGATCAACATGACAATGGTCTTGCCGCGCACATCCACGCCCTTGTAATCGTCCCAGCCGTATTCGGGCGCAACCACACCGTAGCCGACAAAAACGATATCGGAATTCTCAACCTTCGACTCGGGCACAAATCGACGCGAGACAGCAACGTAGTCTTGAGGAAACTTCAGATCGAT
>JBHENH010000185.1:4552-4926 GCA_046262135.1 Pyrinomonadaceae bacterium | reverse complement strand
TGAGGGGCAAGACAAGAATCAGTCTCAACCGATCGATCCTTACTATGTGCTGATGCAGCTTCCTGGCGAGCAAGTATCTAATGAGTTCATTCTGATCTTGCCGTTCACGCCCGCAAATCGAAACAATATGATTGGTTGGATGGCGGGACGCAGTGACGGCGATAACTACGGCAAGCTTCTTGTCTACAATTTTCCGCAGTCTCGTCTGATTGAAGGACCCTTGCAAATAGAAGCACGCATAGATCAAAACGCCGAACTCTCGGCGCAGTTCAGCCTGTGGAATCAGCAAGGCTCGCGAGTTTTGCGAGGCCATCTACTGGTTATCCCCATTGGGCGTTCCCTTCTCTATGTGGAACCCGTGTATCTGCAGGCAG
>JBHENH010000185.1:0-4508 GCA_046262135.1 Pyrinomonadaceae bacterium | reverse complement strand
CCGAAGCAGGCCAGAAACTGGAACAACACAAGCGCACACTTGAGGAATTGAAGCGGGTGGGCGGCAAGCAGTGATGCGTTGGTAACGGTGGGAAGAGTCGATGCCGTTACGCCGAAGGAGTTCGCGAATTACAGCCCAGGGTTTCCTACTCTGGGCTTCCATTGCAAGAGACATAATAACGCCGAAGGTGTTGGCGAATGGCGCGGGAAATCCAAGAGCGAACTCCCTCAGAGTTAAGACATATTATTGATGGGCCATAATCCCAGGGTAGGAAACCCTGGGCTGCAATTTGCGAACACCTTCGGTGTTGACTTGTCTGTACCCCGAGTTTTCACTGACTTCGGGCACCCGGACTGGCGGAATGAACACTAACCTTGAAAC
This sequence comes from Pyrinomonadaceae bacterium, assembly GCA_046262135.1. Taxonomy (GTDB): domain Bacteria; phylum Acidobacteriota; class Blastocatellia; order Pyrinomonadales; family Pyrinomonadaceae; genus PSRF01. The sequence continues at coordinate 4,127 of JBHENH010000185.1, read as the reverse complement.
AACTCGCCGCTACCGCGCCCCACTTCTGTGTATTTTCTCAAGTAGTTTCTTTGCTTTCTCCACAGCCTCTTTGTATTCCGGCACATAATCGGGGTCGGGAGTCATTTTGAGCAGCACATCAGTCTGCTTGCGAGCCTCAGCATCTCTGTTCGCCTCATGGTAGGCTTCCGCCAAACGTAACCTAAGTAGCGGGTTGTTGCTTCCAAACCTCAAACCCTTCTCCAGATATTCAAGCGCTTTTCGATAATCACCGCCGAAGAGCCGCGGCGCTTCTAAGTAGAGTTGGCCAAGCACCAGATAGGCGCTTCCAGCCTGAAACCGTTCATCAATCCTCAGCACAGCTTCCATTTCGCGACGAATGTCTTCGATGTTCGATAAACCAGCCAGCGTGCTGTGTTCTGCGCTCCCTCCATAGTTGGCTCCCAGCCAGAAATGTCCTTCGGGCTTTTCACTGCTAACTTGCACCGCAGTCTTTCCTGCTTCGGTGCCTTCCCGAAAGGCCTCGTCTCGTTCGCGCTCGTCCTCAGTGTGTGCTCCGAGGTAGTAACTAATCCGCGCCAGCTTCCAGGCGGCCTCATAACTCCCGTAATCCGCCGTCCGAGCCTGTCTTAGCAAAGCGACACCCAGTCTCACCTTTGAGAGGTCTTCCCGCTGCGAATAAAGATGATCCGCTTCCACTATCTTCTCCAGGGCAAAAGTTTTATCAGTCTGGCCGAGACTCTGCTCACCCTCGGAGCGCTGATTTCGACAAGAGAGTCCCGAGATTGCCGCCATCTGAACCAACAGGACAATAGCCATAGATCTGAGTTTTCTCATGTTTTTCAACCGTTTAGCTCCATAAATTCTAAATTGTCTAGGTGTACCATACACATACTTTTCAACCGTTGAAGGTATACCAAAAACCAGGCGAATAGGGTATATTGGCACGCTCATACGGAAAACTTGCGCGGCGCAATTCCGGCAATCGTTCACTTGAAGACCTTGGAGGTAATGTGGCAGCGGCGGCTTTCTACGATTTGGAAGGCACATTGGTCAGGACCAATTTGGTCCACACGCTGGGCTTTTATGCCAGGAACCAGCCGGACCTGGTTAGCAGTCTCAAGAAAAGCGCCGCCACGCTCGTAAGTCTTCCCGTCTTCGCCATAACGGACCAGTATAGTAGAAAAGTCTTCAATGACCTCTATTTCAAGCGATATAAAGGGCAGTCAGAAGACCGGCTACGCTTCTTCGCTCAGGAACTGTTCGAAGCCGTGCTTAGGCCGGCGATCTTTCCCGGCACTTACGAGCTGCTCGAGAAATCACGCAGTCTAGGCCTGCGCCAGGTAGTCGTGACCGGTGCACTGGATGTGTCGGTAAACCATTTGATGGCCCACCTGGGAATCACGGAATATGTGGCCAACCGGCTTGAGTTCGTTAATGGCCAGGCGACCGGGCGTTTACTGCCCCCGTTGATGGCTGCTGCGACAAAAGCGTCATGGATCCGAGTGTACGCTGAGCGGGAGGGTATCAGTCTCAGCGACTCCTACGCGTATACCGACAGCATGAGTGACTTGCCAATGCTATCGATAGTAGGACACCCGGCGGCGGTTAATCCCGACATGCGCCTACGGCAAACCGCGTTGCACCACGATTGGCCGATACTCAATCTAAAGTGAATGCGAATGCAAGATTGGTAAATGGTGAGTAGTAAATGGCAAATGGAAGAACCTAAAACCTCACAACCTCACGAAAGGAGTAAGTTATGCGTCCACATCAAAAACTTGCAGCCTGGAGTAAGGGTGTAGATCTTGTTATCGATCTATACAAAGCCACCGACCGCTTTCCGAAAGAAGAAAGGTTCGGTTTAACCTCACAAATTCGGCGAGCGGCAGTTTCAGCTTCCAATCTTGCGGAGGGTGCCGGCCGCCACTCACGGAAAGAGTTCGGCCACCCTATTTCGAACGCGCAAGGGTCGGCGAGCGAGCTGGAAACAGAGCTGATTATTGCCTATCGACTCGGTTTCTTGAGTGAGACTGCCTTTGAGGAATTGATGTCCAAGCTTGAACGAATCGGACGGCTAATAACGGGACTTTCGCGTCAAATTCGCGAAGCTACCGTATAAGTTGCCTTAAGCCATTTATCATTTACCATTCACCATTTACCAACTATGTCACTTCAATTACGACGCAAAACGCACGAATCAGTTGTTTACATTGACCGCGACAGTGCGCCCCGAATCCTGGCCTCGGGGATGGACTTCATTCTCGAAGATCTGCCCGTGGGCACACGCGTGATCTATCCCAACCCGCCGATCAAAGGGCTGGCCAACCGTGAAGCTGCTATTCGTTATGCGCTCAATCACCCGCACGACTGTGATCCGCTATTTGCGCAGCTGGAGCCAGGAATGAAAGTTACCATCGCCGTGGACGACATCAGTATGCCGATTCCGCCGATGAAGACACCGGACATCCGCCAGACCGCCCTCGAAATTCTGGTTGAGATGCTTCACGGCCACGGCGTTAACGATGTGCACATCATCATCGCCATCTCCCTGCATCGCAAGATGAGGCCTGCGGAGATGAAGCGCATGTCGGGGCCGAAGATTTGGGCTGATTTTTACCCGGATCGGTATTACAACTTCGATGCTGAAGATCCTGGCAATCTCGTGCTGCTCGGCCAGACGCGCCATAAAGAACCACTGCGCATCAGCCGTCGCGCCGCCGAAAGTGATTTGCTCATTTATCTTAATTTTAACTTCGTACCGATGAACGGTGGCCACAAGTCCGTCGGTGTCGGTCTCTGTGATTATGAGTCATTGCGCGCGCATCACAACCCTGACGTGATCCGCGCTTCGCACAGCTACATGGACCCAGCCGGATCGGAACTCGCTCGTGTGATCGGCCGCGTCGGGGAAATCGCCGATGATCATCTAAACGTCTTCCATATTGAGACGACCGTTAATAACTATATATTCGGCGCAGACATGGGATTCTTAACGAAGAACGAGGACGATTTCTCCGCCTTCGATCGCATGAAGTACGAAGCCATGCGATTCGCGATGAATAAGATGCCACGCCCGGCAAAACGCACCATGTACAACTCGCTCAAGAGCAACTACGAGATGATCGCTTGCCACGCCGGGCGCACAGATCCCGTCCACGATCGCATTATCGCGAAGAGCATGGAACAGTATGTCGTGCCCATCGAGGGCCAGTGCGACATTCTAATCTGCCCCGTCCCGGACATGTCGCCTTACAGCATCAATTCGATTCTGAACCCGCTGCTCGTACAGGTGATGGCCCTCGGCTACCACTTCAACATGTATCGAGGCAAGCCCCTTCTGAGAAAGGGCGGCACGTTGATTTTGCATCATCCCTGCACCGATGAATTCGACCATAACTTTCACCCGAGCTACATCGAGTTCTTCAATCGCCTGCTGCCTGAGACCCGCGACGCAAACGTCTTGCGTAACAAGTATGAAGAGGAGTTTGCGAATAATCCGAGCTACGTCGAAATGTACCGACGCGGCAACGCCTATCACGGCTCGCACCCTTTCTTCATGTGGTACTGGGGCGAGGGTGGACGCCAGCATGCCGGCCACGTCATCGCCGCGGGTGCGGAGAACGCCCACGTTCCCGCCATGATGGGCTGGGAACGCGCCGACAATCTGACCGAGGCCATTGCTATGGCGCGGAGTTATATGGGCAGCTCAGCAGAGATCACGATGTTGCACCAACCGATAATCGCGATCGCGGACATGGAATGAAATGTCAGACTTTGGTGGGTCAGTTTAGAGTTCAAACTTTAGTTTGTGGTCGCGAAAGACACAAGCTAAAGCTCGAACTCTAAACTTCCGGAATTATTGCAGGCGTCAGCGACCAGGATGCGGTAATGAAACTATCACCAACTGAAATCTTCAACGGCCGTAACCTTTTTGTGATCGGTGGCACGGGCTTTCTTGGCAAAGTGACGCTGAGCATGTTGTTGCACCGCTTTCCTAATGTCGGGCGGGTTTACGTAACTGTGCGCGCCCGTTCGCAGGAGGAATCGGAAACTCGCTTTTGGAATAGCGTGATCAAGGCGCCGCCCTTCGATCCGCTGCGAGAGCGCTACGGCAGCGCGATGGAAGGATTTGTGCGCGACAAGGT
>JBHENH010000184.1:0-4951 GCA_046262135.1 Pyrinomonadaceae bacterium | reverse complement strand
CTACAAGGCTATGGAAATCGGTCATATCTTCAAACTGGGAACAAAATACTCGGAGTCGATGGGGGCAAACGTCCTCACCGCGGATGGCAAAGAGGTTCCGATTGTAATGGGAAGTTACGGCATCGGTGTCGAACGCATTATCACGGCAGCAATCGAACAGAACCATGATGCCGACGGAATCATCTGGCCGAAGAGCATTTCGCCCTTCGACGTCGTTGTCACTGTGACAAACATAAAAGATGATTTATTGCGTGAAACGGGAGAGAAGCTCTACAAAGATTTGCAGCGAGCCGGTCTTGAGGCACTGCTGGACGATCGTGACGAGCGCGCCGGAGTCAAATTCAAGGACGCAGACTTAATAGGTATTCCATATCGCGTCACGATCGGTAAGAAAGCATCTGATGGATTGGTTGAACTCTTTGCGCGCGCAACAAAGACGAGTCAGGATGTGAAACTTGGCGATGTTGTGTCAAACGTTCAAAAACTGGCGCTGGCAGGCCTGTAGAACTCGATCTCTACGGTTCTTAAATTAAACGCGGCGTTGCCGCCGCCCACTGCGAAAAGCGCTATGCCTTTCCGCCCGTGCTCTAATATTGCGGGGCTATGCCTCAACCGACGTACTTGCATTTAATGAAATTGACTTCGCTCTTATTTCTAATCGCCGCCGCTTTCGCTTCACAGGCCGCGAGTCAGGATCTGCTTCCCGAACTTGTTCGCCGGATTAAACCGTCGGCCGTGGCAATCGAAACGTTTGACGCCCGAGGCGAGAAGCTTACGCGCGGCAGTGGTTTCTTTATTGATTTCGATCGCGTCGTAACCAACCGTCATGTCATTGAGAACGCTCACCGCGCCGAAGTCCATTCGTATAACGGCGCCGTCTATCCGGTTAAAGGTGTTACAGCCGTTGATGCTGAGGGCGATCTGGCGATCCTGAGGATAGATGCGCCTCCCAATCAGGTGCGCCCGCTCCTGCTCGACAGAACTTCGCCGCAGGAAGGTGAAAGTGTAGTCGTGATTGGAAACCCTTTTGGGTTGGAAGGAAGCGTAACGAACGGAATCGTTTCTGCGGTACGCGATATTCCTACCTTCGGAAGAATAATCCAGATCACCGCGCCCATTTCACCGGGTTCCAGCGGCAGCCCCGTCGTTAACATGAAGGGACAGGTGATTGGCCTCGCCACTCTGCAGATTACCAGCGGACAAAGTGTCAACTTCGCAATTCCATCAGAGCGAATCTCACAATTGCAGAGCGGAACATTGTTATCACTGTCCGAACTGTCTGCAAGCACAGGCAGAAACAAGAGGGCCAAGGCTGTACAGTTCTTTCGCGACGGCCTGAGCTTCCTTTCAAAAGATGATTGCGAAAGGGCCTTGCCGTATTTTGAAAAAGCAGTCGATTCGGACAGCAACTATGCGGAGGCCTGGGCCCAAACTGGATTCTGTAGAGAGAAACTTGGCCGGCACAGCGAGGCGATCGAAGCATCAAAGAAAGCCGTTACCCTTCGACCGTCTGCCGAATCCTATTTCAATATAGGATTGGCAAACTACTACCTGAAACTTTACCGGGAAGCAGCTGAGAACTACCGGCAAGCCATCCGGCTGGATCCCTACAACTCCGCCGACGCCTACTACGCTCTGGGCCTTGTATATCGTGATTGGGGGCGGCCCGACGACGAGATTCAAGCGTACAAACAGGCGATCCGCTTGCGTCCGGACTATACGAGCGCTTACGAACGATTGGGCTCCAGATACTTAAAGTCGAAGAAGTATGCCGAGGCGATCGAGATCTTCAAGCAGCTTTCTGCGCTGAAGCCGGGGGACGAAAACCCGGCCAACAGCATGGGTGAGGCCTACCTTGAATTGGGCCGGCTGACAGAAGCGCTCGAAGCATTTAGACAAGCAATTCGTCTGAAGCCTGATTTCGGAAGGGCTTACTACAACCTTGGCAAATCCTACCTGGCAATGGGTAACCGCGACGGCGCGCTCGAACAATACAATATTTTGCAAAACTTCGATCAGGACTGGGCGGAAAAGCTCAATAATCTTATTAACCCGTAAGGCGTTTTAGTCCAACGTCCAACGTTCAAAGTCCAACGTCGAAAATCTAGTAGCCTAGCATCTTCGTCTCGTCCATTTATGTCGTCGTGTAAAGACGTTGGACGTTGGACGTGGGACTTTGGACTTTCGACGACTAGTCTTGTGGTTCCCACTTTCGATTGATCAGACTGGCTACAAAGCCGGCACCGAATCCATTGTCTATATTCACAACTGTTACGTTGGAGGAACACGAATTGAGCATGCCAAGCAGTGCGGCGACGCCACCAAACGACGCTCCATAGCCGACACTCGTCGGTACTGCAATTACCGGCACACTCACAAGTCCTCCGACGACTGAAGGAAGCGCGCCTTCCATGCCGGCAACCACAACCGCAACGCGCGCACGCTGCAACAAAGAACGCTCCGACAAAACCCGATGAATTCCGGCGACGCCGACGTCCCACACGCGGGAGACGCGATTGCCCATGATTTCAGCCGTCAACGCAGCTTCCTCAGCGACGGGTATATCACTGGTTCCCGCAGTAACCACTGCGATCTCGCCAACGCCAAGTTCTGTGTGATCCTTGCGGATGCGGATGACGCGCGCCGTTTCATGCCACTCAGCTTCGGTGGCGATGTTTCGCACTTCTCCAAATGTTCCTTCATCAGTGTGTGTAATCAGAACATTCGGAGACCGCTGAATCAAACGCTCAACAATGCCAACAACCTGTTCACGCGTTTTACCGGCGCCAAACACGACCTCAGGAAAGCCCTGACGAGAAGCACGGGCATGATCGACCCGCGCGTATCCGATGTCTTCATACTGGAGCTCGCTAATACGACGAGCAACTTCAGTTGACCCCATCTGCTCGCTCTTATACGCCGCGAGCAGTTGTTCCAGCGCTTTTAGATCCATTGTTTCACGATTCTAACATTGAATATCACAGTCCGGCGGTCGCGAAAATAAACGCCAATGACGGCCAGGCCTTTGGGATTTTCGGGCGACTTCCTACTGCACTGCGCGCTCACGCCCGCAGTTTGCGGCTCGGATCTCTTTACCGTCAGCCTGATCGTCCTGGAACGTTGCGGACTCAATACGACGATGATATCGATCCTGCTCTTCAGAAAAGTTCCGTTGCTCCACAGCGCACTTACTAACTACCGTGCTGGCCTAAATGCAAAACGTTGATTGAAACTTAGGACCGCCTTGCCTCATGGCGGTCGCTTGCGCTCGAAGTAGTCGCAAAGTAAGATCAAATCACGACTCAACCGATGGAATTTACAGTAGCAATTACCGGGGCTTCGGGCTCAATTTACGCCGAGAGAACTCTCATCCATATGGCTGCGAGCGGCGTGGTGGAGCGCGTAAATTTAATCCTCTCCGAGTCCGCGATCACCGTCGCTCGTGTCGAACTCGGAGTGGATCTCAAGAATGCCGATCAACTCACGGTAAACCAGTGGCTCGGTCTACAACCGGATGCCGCTCTCATTCATGTGCATCGCCTTAGCAACATCGCCGCAAAGCCTTCATCGGGGTCTCATCCACAGGAAGGAATGGTAATCGTGCCCTGTTCGATGGGCACGCTGGGCGCTATAGCCTCGGGGGCGGGCACAAACCTTATTCACCGAGCCGCCGACGTCACATTAAAGGAGAGTCGTAAGCTGGTCATCGTGCCGAGAGAGACGCCCTACAACGCAATACATCTCGAAAACATGCTGCGGTTGTCTCGCGCTGGTGCTCATATCGTTCCTGCAAGCCCTGGTTTCTATCATCGTCCAACGACGATCGCATCCCTCGTCGATCACTTTGTGTTCCGCATTCTTGATCACTTAGGCGTTCCCCACGCGCAGGCTACACACTGGAAAGGCCTCAAGGAACAGTCTGGCGAGCTAATAACCGCCAGGGAAGACTAGGCCAACTATGCCGGCCCTGCTTCGAAACGCCCGCATCACGCTCGAAATGATCAAGATCGAGCACACACTTTTTGCTCTTCCTTTTGCGTTCCTGGGAGCTGTGCTCGCAGCTAACGGCCTGCCGTCACCGAGACAAATCGTCTGGATCACGCTTGCCATGGTTGGAGCGCGTTCCACAGGGATGGCTTTCAATCGCATAGCAGATCGTGAATATGACGCCCGCAATCCTCGCACTTCCAGCCGCGCGCTTCCCAGCGGTGCTTTATCGGTGAGTTTCGCCTGGGGATTCACGCTGGTTTCCGCCACTGTCTTCCTCGTATCCGCCGCAATGCTTAACCGCCTGACTTTGGTTTTGGCTCCGATTGCACTGGCCAGCGTATTGATCTATTCCTTTTCGAAACGGTGGACTCTGTTTTCTCATCTTCTTCTCGGTTGGTGTCTTGCAATCGCCCCTACGGGCGCCTGGATCGCCGTGCGCGGCGCCCTGGATAGTCCGGCGCCACTCTTACTGTCCCTGGTCGTGTTGTTTTGGACCGCCGGCTTTGACGTATTGTATGCATGCCAGGATTATGATTTTGACGTGAGTGTGGGACTTCATTCCATTCCAAAGCGGTTCGGAATTGCACGCTCGTTAATGGTCGCTCGAATATTTCACGTGTCGGCCTTTGCGGCCCTGCTTGCTCTATACTGGATCACTCAGCTTGGTCTTTTTGCTTTGTTGGGAGTGATCGCAACGGCTGGTTTGCTCATCTATCAACATAGGCTGGTGCGCGCAAACGATTTGAGTAAACTTAATGCCGCGTTTTTCACCACCAACGCTTTCGTAAGCGTAATTCTCTTTGTGACGTTTGGAGGAGCGGCGCTCCTAAGGGCACTTTCATGAATTTTTCTCACGACCGGAATTTGCTGGCGGTTGCAGACAAGATTGAACTTGGTGACCGAGTTTCATTTGAAGATGGCGTAGCGCTCTTTGCCACGGACGACTTGCCCGGGCTCGGAA
>JBHENH010000183.1:0-4961 GCA_046262135.1 Pyrinomonadaceae bacterium | reverse complement strand
GGCATAGATGGATTAGAAACGCTGCGGCAGCTGCGTATGGCAGGTTCCGAAGCAGCAGTGGTGATCATCTCAGGACACGGCAACGTGGAGACTGCGGTTCGCGCGACGAAACTTGGCGCCTTCGATTTCATTGAAAAACCGCTTTCGATCGAGAAAACGTTGCTTGCCGTCCGCAATGCCCTGAGGCAGCAGCGACTGGAGTTGATGAACGCCGAAATGTCAGCGGAGCTCGCCAGGGAATACACCATGGTTGGCGAGTCTGTGGCGATGCGCGCGCTCAGGAAGCAAATTTCCGTGGTAGCCCCGACAGATGGCCGCGTTCTCATCTACGGAGAGTCAGGCACCGGCAAAGAATTAGTTGCTCACGCAATTCACGCCAAGTCGCGACGGGCCGGTGCACCGTTTGTTGAGGTTAACTCGGCTGCGATTCCAGAAGAGTTGATTGAATCGGAACTTTTCGGACACGTGAAAGGCGCGTTCACCGGCGCGACCGCTGCCAAGAAAGGCAAGTTTGAGCTCGCAGATGGCGCCACGCTCTTCCTTGATGAAATTGGCGACATGAGTTCAAAAGTACAGTCGAAAGTTTTGCGGGTACTGGAAGAACAGAGGTTCGAGCCAGTCGGCAGTGGCACCTCAATCAAAGTTGACGTCAGAGTGATCGCCGCAACCAATAAGCAACTCGACATGGAGATCGAACGGGGCAAGTTCAGACCGGATCTGTTTTATCGCCTCAACGTTATTCCGTTTGAACTTCCGCCGTTGCGCGACCGGCTCGAGGATGTTCCGTTGCTGGTTGCTTACTTCAACGACCATTTTTCCCGCGCTTACGGTAAAACTCCGAAAGAGTTTGGTGCGGCAGCTATCGAGGAGTTGCAGAACTATTCGTGGCCCGGGAACGTTCGGGAGTTGAGGAACACGATCGAACGCGTAGTAATCATGAATCCCGGTATTAAGGTTGCTGCGGACGATTTGCCGCCACACGGCAAAGAAGAAGCGCCTGTCGCCTCATTCAGATTTCCTTCTTTCAAGGAGGCGACCGACGCCTATCATCGCGAGTTTATCCAGCGGAAGCTGGACGAGGCCGAAGGTAACGTCTCGCGAGCAGCAGAGCTCATGGGTGTCGACAGGAGCCACTTGTATCGTCGGATGCGCGCTCTAGGTATTCCGGGTCGCAGCGAACGCTCGGCGATTTCGTAGCATCTCCCCTAATGGCGTAGGTTTAGCGTCTTGTTTATCTCGTTGACAGGCTGGGTTAAATACTTTATCTGTTGAGTTCGTACTTATGCATCAAACACATGTGTGACGGGCAATAATTAGAGGTTGAAATGGATCATACGACTAGAGAGCTATTGAAGCGTTACGCGAAGTTGGCCATCGGCCGACCGTTTTCGCCTGTTTTGCTGAATATTCTGGTGACGTCGGTTTGCGACATGCGATGTACCCACTGCTTCTTCACGGAGGAACTCGACGATCGTCCACGAAAGAAGCTTCAGATGAAGACGCACGAGATCGAAAAAATATCGGAAACCCTGGGCGGCAATCTGGGGGTTCTGATTCTCGCCGGTGGGGAACCATTTACGCGTAAAGACTTGCCTGAGATCGCTCGCAGCTTCTACCAGAATAATAAGCTGGAATCGATTTACATTATGTCCAACGGACAGATTCAGAAGCGCATTTTTCCCGACATCACGCGCATTCTCGAAGAATGTCCAAACCTGAACGTTACGGTAGCACTCGGCATCGATGGTCTAAAGGGCCCGCATGAGAAGATTCGCCAGAAGCCGGGTTCGTGGGACATAGCCATTGACACTGCGCGCCAGCTGCAAACGATCAAGAAGGAATATTCCAGACTCGATGTTCAAACCTGCACATGCTTTATGAATTCGAATCAGGACACGATCTTTGATTGGTACGATTTTTTGAAGTATGACTTGCGACCGGATAAAGTTAATTTCAACTACATCCGTCCTCCATCCGCCGATCCTGTCGAGCTGCAGATTGATCACTCGCGTTACGCGAAACTCGCGAGCATGATTGATGGCGACTCGCGTCATGCGACGATCAAGAACAATTACGGCGGAAAGGCCGGGTATTTCAAAGCGGCGATCGATATTTACATGCACGGCTTAATCGCCAGGACGCAGGAAACTCAAACTGCGCAGATGAAGTGTTATGCTGGCACCGCGGGCGGCGTAATCTACGATGAAGGGACGGTTTCCTCTTGCGAGAACCTCGCCCCGATTGGAAATCTAAGAGATTACGATTGGAATTTCCAGAAACTCTGGTTGTCGCCAGCGATGAAGGAACGCCGAAAAAAGGCATTAGACGGTTGCTTCTGCACTCACGAATCAAACAGCTACTATCCTTCGCTACCTTTTAATCCAGGTCACCTGATCCAGATCAAGAAGCTGGAGAGAGAAATGAAGAAGGCGCGCAAAGAGATGGACCGCGCTCAAGGTCAACCAGACGGTGTGACCGTTAGAGCCTAAGGACAGAGGGCGTAGACCAAAGGTCCAAAGTCCAAAAACCAAAAGCCGAAGACCATTCCCAATGTCTCCACGCATTCCCAAGATTTTAATCATCTCATCCGACACGGGTGGAGGGCATCGCTCGGCGGCAGCCGCGATTGTGGCGGGAGTTCAGAAGTTTTTTGAAGGCGAATCGTACGCCGTTCGAGTGGTGCGCGCAGTTGAAGAATCGCATGCGATCACCGCGAAGATGGTCCGTTTCTACAATTGGCTACTCCGCAATCGGCAACACTGGATGAAATATCTCTACTGGGGCATGAATCGATTTCGTCCCGAGACCAGGCAGTTCGTCCATAAACGGTGTGTCGGTTACGTAGTTGAACTCTTTGAGCGGTGGTGTCCGCATGTGGTAGTTAGCGTTCATCCTCTTACACAACATATTTTTGCTCGAGTTTTGAAGGAACTGAAACTCGCCGATCGCGTTCCGCTCGTCTCCGTGGTCACCGACCCCTATTACGGATTTTGGAAGGGATGGGCCTGCGACGATGTAACGCTCTACCTGGTTGCGAGTGACGAAGCGCGGCGCCAATTGATTGACTACGGCATTGCGCCAGAACGAATAAAAGTCTCCGGAATGCCGGTGCATCCGAAGTTTGCTTATCCGGGCGAAACTGCCGCGCGCGCGGCGCGCAGTGCGCTCGGTCTGGATCCCGAGAAATTCACCGTCTTTGTAAATGCTGGATGGGAAGGTGGCGGAAATATTCCTCAAATCTTCCGAGAATTGATTCGTGGTGAGTTAAATGTGCAGGCCATTTTTCTGGCTGGTCGAAATGAACAGCTGCGAGCCCACGCCGAGGCGCTCGCCCTGGACGCGCCGTTTCCCATCAAAGTTATTGGATATTCAGAGCATGTCGAGCAGCTGATGAGCGCAGCAAACGTCATGATTTCTAAACTCGGTGGATTGACTACCTTCGAAGCGTTCGCCTGCCGTCTGCCGATAATCGCCGACGCTATTACCACTCCAATGCCGCAGGAAGCCGGCGCTGCGAAACTTCTGGTGAAACGTGGCGCGGGCGTGCTGTTGCAGCGGGCCGTCGATATCGTTCCTGTCATCCACCGGATGGTAGAAGACACGGCGCATTACTCGGCCATGCGAGCCGCTACTATTGGACTCGCGATTCCCAACGCCACCCGCTACATCGTTGAGGAGATCACTGCACTCATTCCAGCCTCGACGGACCGCACAGAACAATCCGTACTTGCTGAAATTGCCTCGGCGTGAATCCCCGTTGACTGTTCGCACTTTTCAGAGTCTAATTCCTTGCTACGCATCACATCCTGGACTTCAAATGGTTTAGAATCTCGAAGTGCGGATCTAACATCGTTGACGGGATTGGCCCGTACAGCGGTTTGAAATCACAGCTCGAAATCTAAAAACTACTTTCGCCCGCTTGCTCCCGGAAAGCGGGCTTTTTAGGAGACAGAATAGACAGTGAGTCTGTTGCTTCAAGGTAAACGCGCCTTTATAACGGGAGGGACGCGAGGGATTGGTGCAGCGCTTTGTGAAGTATTTGCGCGCGAAGGTGCGGACATTGCTTTCAATTACAACACCCGAGACGATCTCGCTACGGAGACGGTAGCGAAGGTCGAGGCGCATAAGAGACGTGCTCTAACTTTTAAAATCTCGGTGACGGATCGGCTGGGATTGAAAAAGTTAACGCGTGAGATTGTAGAGAAGTGGGGCGGGATCGATATTCTCGTTAACAACGCGGCAATCAATCGCGGTGATAACTTTGCTACCACTACGGATCGTGCCTGGGATGAAGTCATTAACACGAATGTTGGTAGTTTGTTTGCGGTAACCAAACCGATTTACAAGCAGATGATTCGGCAGCGGCAGGGCAGCATCCTGAATATTACTTCCATCGGTGCGCTGAGAGCGCTTCCAACCGCGGTCCACTACGCAACTTCGAAGGCCGCGATGGTTGGGTTTACGAAATGTCTTTCTCGTGAAGCAGGAACTTTTGGCGTTAAAGTTAATGCAATCGCCGCGGGGATTTTTGATACTGAGTTGGCCCAGGCCCTCCCGGAGCGTCTGTTACAAATGCACCATTTCTGGGCCTCCGCGGGGCGTTTGGGCCGTCCTGAAGAGCTGGCCGAATATGCCGCCTTCATGGTAAGCGACCGCAACAGCTTTATGAACGGAGAAGTGGTTATCGTCGATGGGGGCGCGATTACTTAGGAGACAATTGGAGATGGGAATGATCAGAAAACATTTTTCATTTTTGATTTTTCATTTGCCATTTGTACATGCAGCAAACAGCTAAAGAACGGGTCGCTGGCCGACAAGGTAGGTCGCGCGTGTTCAAAGGTCGGACGCTCGAGATCAAGCTGACAACAAATGGAAAATGGAAACTGGTGGATTCAAGTTTGAAGTGCAACAGAGGTATTGACTATTTGCTTCGCCCCAGAGGGGCGACATGTTTATAGCCT
>JBHENH010000182.1:540-5092 GCA_046262135.1 Pyrinomonadaceae bacterium | reverse complement strand
CGATAACTTCCAAAAAGAGTGTTTCCTATCTCTCCGCCACTTTGAAGCGATTCGCGATAACAAAGCAAGCAATTAGGCCGGCAATCATAGCAATACCGAGAGCTGAGACAGAATAGCCGTGTAGTGCTGCAAAGGCTATGCGGTTCGGATCAGTGAGCGGAACCTGATCGATTTGGCCAAGCATTGCCGCGCGCAGGCCCCGCATCCTGGCCGCAATCACCCATTCACCAAGTCCGGTGGCGACGGTCATGATCATCAGTAAAGCGAGCTGAAGAATGAGGGATACCCGACCATAATTCCTCATGACCGCAAAGGTCGTGATGAGCAATAACAAACTCAGGATGAAACCACTGACGTTAACGATAGATAAGGTGCGAGTAACGATAGAGCCCGCGATCTCGCTTGCGTTAGTCAGACTTAACGATCTTAAGACCCCAAAAACGTTCGGCGCCACTGCCGCACTAAAGTAAATCGCCGCGCCCAGCCAGGCAGCGAGCAGGAATAGTCTCACTTGATTAAGAAAAGACAACGACATGCTCTTAATCGTATTCGGTTATTTCAGGCAGCAAAGCGATCCTGGGAACCCGAAAGTTTGGTGGCGTTAACTCGCGGGGATCGGGGACGGACAACAACCATGAGAGCGCGGTATCGAGTTGTGTCTGGTACTCTTCAAGGTCCAGGGACATGAAGATATTTGTCCCCAAGCGTGCAAACTTCTCCTTTGCCCTTTGATACATTTGTCGCGCGGCGCCGGGTCTGCCGATTTCCAGGTGATGAAACGCTACCGCCGATTGAATCATTGCCTGCAGAAAGAGTTTTTCCTGAGCGCCAACCTCACCCATCCAGCGCTCTTCCCACACATCGTGAGCTGCATGAAATTCACCGGCGTTGTACAGGTCAATACCCGCGATGTATTCCACCGGATAGGCGGCAATGTGAACGTCTGAGTAGGGTAATTGGTCGACTGACAGTCTATCCTCGGGTTGATCGCTACGCCCCATTTCCATTAAATCCCTCAATCATTCGGGCTGAGGCCATTTGTACATTTTAGACCAGGCCAGGAAATCACCCACCCGGTCTTTGTTTCCGGCCAACCATTTCATTACTTCTCCATTGTCGTCGGACTGGGTTCAACTTGACCCTGAACGTATGCTGAGGAACAAACAGCAAGAATGGCCAGCAAAGCAAACTTTGCGAACATGAGATTCTCTCCTTCCAACGAATTCAATCACGAATGCCGACCACCATCCAAACGAGAGGCAATCACTTTTGCCGCAGTTGCGCCTCCACCGGTTGCCCCGCTAATTGTCGGCGCACGTGGATTTGACACATCGCCGATGGCAAACACATTCGTCACATTAGTCTCATGTTGGCTGGTTACGATAGCGTAACCTTCTTTGTCCAACTGCAGTTGTTCCCGGAAGATCTCCGTGTTTGGCTCAACGCCAATCCGAATAACCACGCCCTGCACCGCCATCTGAAAAGGTTTTAGGGCGTCTTTTCGTAGAATCTCCACGGCCTCAACCTTGTCGCCACCGAGAATTCTGGTAACGAGGGCCTCGCGGAAAAGCGTTATACAATGCTGCTCCTGCAGCCGTTCAGTAAAACTCTGCCGCGCTCTTAGCTTCTTTCCGCGGTGCACAATCGTCACGGTGGGACAGACATCCGCTAACAAGAGAGCGTTTTCCAGAGCCGCATCACCGCCACCGATAACACAAACATCTTTGCCGGCAAGTGTATCGCGATCACGGCTAGGCGATTCAATGATGCCCTGCCCGACGAACTCTCGCTCGCCCGGAACGTCGAGCTGCCTGCGCCTCACTCCCGTGGCAATTATGATCGAGATCGACTGCAACTCCTCACCACTGCGCAATGCTATTTTTTTTGCTATTAAATCAACGCTCTCGATTTCAACGCTGGTCCACAAATCGAAATCAGCTTCACTCAGACGCTCCGAAAAACGCTCGAAAAACTCCCACCCGTTACTTGCCCGCACACCAGGATAGTTCTCTATAGGCCCGTAGATAGAATGTAATTGTCCGCCCGTTTGCTCCTTCTGCTCGAGCAGCAAGGTGTCGAGACCCAATTCATCGCACCAAAGAGCCGCTGAGAGACCGGCTGGGCCGGCGCCGATGATTAAGACGTCATGCATTAAAGTTAGCAGCACAAAGCTCAGGAAGGGTTCCTAGTTTAGACATGCAAGCAGTTCAGAGTTCAAACTTCAGTTTGTCTTCGGCACCACGGCAAGCTAAAGCTTGGACTCTGAACTACTTGACGCTTGCATGAGTGCCTGCAACCGCGGGCTGCGCTGACGACGAAAGCGCTCGCAAGGCTTTTGCGACCACATCCGGGGTTAGGGTTGAAGCGGCGAGCTTCCCGTCGGTGCCGAGGAACTTAATTGCCGAAGTCATTTCGCTGTTATCCATTTTCCACACACCACCTCCCGGGGCCTCCAGCTGATTAAGCTCAGCCAGCAGTTGCGAAAAGTCGTGTCGCCGTACGCGTGGCCGAACAATCGTTTCTGCCCAGGAGTAGTAAGGGTAATCAATTCGATAGGCCCAACCGTTTTTCAAAGGCGTGGTTATCAAAAAGAGCCCGCCCTTGGCATAACGCGAGATCGCGGCGTAAGGCGCAGCGTGTCTGGTGGGGTTGAATCCACTGGCACTAAATATCTCCGGCCCAAGTGTCACTAACGAAATACCTTCGTCATCAAATTCGACTACCTGCGAAGCGCCGCGCTCGAAACTCTCCATCGCCGTTGAGATCTTCTGCCACGCACTAAGCCACAAAGGTTCATAGTCATCTGTCTTAGTGAGCAGCCGCTCAACTTCCGGCAAGACCAACTCGTAGGCTCTGGCATCGTCAACAACATTTTCACCCGCTAGCTGACAAGCTAGTGGCGAACCGGACTCCTCTCCCGGAGTCGGTTGATCTGAGCCCTGAATCGCAATGCTTGCACGCACAGCATTCTCATTTGTGAACTCAGAAAAATCCCCGGCTTCGGCGGCCGGAATTAATCGCTCGCGCAATTCCAGCGCGCGTTGACCGGTCAGAACAGTCCAGACAGAAAGCACACCGTCAGTATCGAAATGATTGTTGGTGACCAACTCAATGCCGCGCGTCAATTCGTTTCTATTCGGAGCGCCGACGAGATTCAAAGCGATCTCCGTCGACGTGTCGGCTTTGAGTTCTGCGGGCGTTTCGTTTCCTTCCCAGTGGGAGAAATGCACGCTATTGGAAACCGTGCCGTCAACCGATAGCTTGGGTATACCATCAAGGCCGGAGTGATAAAACTCAAAACGCATGGGTCTTCCAGTGCCGCGAATTTAGACAGCTTCAATGAAAGTGTAGCTCATGTATCTTGAATGAAGAAACAGAGGTGAAACTGTCGGGCGTGGGCCGCGAGAAAGCAGTTCATCCAATCAGGGTATCGTTGGGTGTAGGTTTATATTGGATTTCTCTGTGCAACCTCTGTGTTCTCTGTGTCTCTGTGGTGAGTGGTTGCCGGAGGTTTATTTACGACTGAGACACAGAGGGTACACAGAGAAGAGGTCAACCATGACTCCGCCTGACGTTGTGGAACATGCTTGTAGGCATTATTGGCATGCGGATAGAATGTCGGTTACCAGAAAGTTTTCACATAATCGATTGACGGAGGAGTTATGAACGGAGCCACTCAACAGCAGATGCCGGAAATCACCGCGACGGAACTCAAGCAACGTCTGGATAACGGCGAAGACATTCAGATAGTAGACGTACGTGAAGCGGACGAAGTTGCGGTGGCAAAGATTCCCAACTCAATTCACATTCCGCTGGCCCAGGTTTTGAACCGAGTGACGGAGATCGATCCAGCCCGTGAGACGGTCGTGCACTGCAAGATGGGCGGACGTAGCGCGAAGGCCATTGAAGCACTCAAGCGTTCGGGTTTTAGTGGCAAGCTTCTAAATCTCGCGGGCGGCATTACGGCCTGGTCCAACGATGTCGATCCCAGCGTGCCTAAGTATTGATGGGGAAAGAGAAGGGAAGAAAAGGGGAAGAGGGGGAAAAGGAAAAGGGGGGAAGAGGGGAACGGGTTTCAGTTGGGCCTCCTACGCTTTTCCTCTCTTCCCCTTTTCTTCCTGTCCGTGTTACTTCGTGATTCCGTCGAGCTTGATGAATTGGCTCATTGAAGTAATCTTCATTCCTTCGATCACTTCCATGCGACAGGCGAGGCCGGGTTTATCGCTCTCTTTCGACTGTCCGTCCGTGTGATACCAGACCTGGCAATTGGTACAGTCACCGTTCCAACAAAAATCGCCATAGGAAATTGTGTTTATCGAGAGGAACTGAAAACAGCGCAGCAATCGGTTTTTCTCTGGTACCACAACCTGCTTACCCAACACTTCAATAGCGACCATCTTCTCATAGGGGTCGAGCAAATCGTCTTCAATTGTGGCCGGCCGAACCGGTTCGAAGGTCTGCTCGCTCATAGAGCAAAAGTATAACGTGACTCCTGGAAAATAACACTGCGATCTTTCACACGGTGAATCAGAAACGTGAGTGGTACCGACCG
>JBHENH010000182.1:0-487 GCA_046262135.1 Pyrinomonadaceae bacterium | reverse complement strand
TTCACACCGCGGCGTGGCCCGGTGGTAGGACGTTGCACGTTATCTCCGGAACCGTTGTAACGGTTTTCAATCGAAGCCCGGGTGAGCCGGCCAGCCCACAACCGGTTAACCTGGTTCCAGAACTGGAAAATCCCCTGGCACGGGCTGTAGCCACGTTGTGAATGGGGCAACGAAGCAGACTAACCCCCTGCCGGAACTTCGGCCCTCGTTTCGCATCTGTACGGATACATTGCTAAAATACCCTTCACACGGAGGTGAGTTTTTTGGCAATAGTTATTTACACGAAACCCGGCTGCCCTTATTGTCAGCAGGCTCGCGATTATTACGACTCCAAGGGCATTCCATTTATCGATTACGACGCGCAAACCGATCCTGCACGCCGCGCCGAAATGTTTTCCTTCTCAGACGGAGATCCCACGGTCCCGTGCATTGTTGAAGACGGCAAGTACAAAGGCTCCGGGTGGGGCGATCCACCGCGCGGTTGAAC
>JBHENH010000181.1:4621-5148 GCA_046262135.1 Pyrinomonadaceae bacterium | reverse complement strand
ATGATCTTCAGGTATGAAAACCGTTTCAACCGGAAGATTGTCATGGGTCTTCAGTAGATAGCGCCGCGTTCCATCGTCAGAAACATATCGCGATTCGAGTGTCAGTGTGGAAGCTGTTGTCGTTTCGTTTAAACGCTCGCGCAGGATCTTGGGCAGATCGCTCATCGCGTCGAAACTCTGCAGACGGCGCCGGTGCAGGGCGTCAAAGATCTGACGGGCGCGATAATCGGGCTCGGCGGCTTGCTTGGTAACCTCTACAAGCTCGGCCTGCGTCAGGCCTGGCAGATGAATACGTTCGGTCATTTCCAACATTCTAGCATCCTGTAGCCCGTCTCAGAATTCACTGAAACCTATTCGATCTCCCTTTCGACAAGCTGTTGGGGCCTGCTTCCGCTATAATTGCTCGTTAAACATGTCATCGGTTATAAATGTTGAGAGGAAGATTAAGCGGGTTGAAGGCTTCCGCGTACGCATACTTCACTTAACAGGAGCTGATGTACGCGGAGATCGAGCCGGCTTGCCGCAGT
>JBHENH010000181.1:0-4611 GCA_046262135.1 Pyrinomonadaceae bacterium | reverse complement strand
GAAAAGGACATCACAGTTGAGACTTGGAAGGCGACGAGATTTCGACCCTCATTTCCCGGATTCGAGGTAGATGTCGTCGATGGCCGAGGGAAGTCAGTTCCGGGAAATACCAAGGTCGAAACAGTGAGGGCGAGTTACCAAAAAGGTGAATAGTAAATAGTGAATAGTTTTTGGGCCGCTGGTTCTCTCCGCGATTGCTCTTTCTATCTTCTATTCACGATTTACTATTTGCTGCTACTGCACGACGGTAAACTTCGCTGCCGGAGAAAGGGCCTGGCCGGAAACCCTGTCTTTAATACGCACAGTTAACTCGTATTCGCCGAGAGGCAAGGCACGCGTATCGATTAGCCGCGCCAGCGTCAAACGCTGACCCGAATCACTCATCCCACGCCAGTCTTCAGATTGCTTACCCAGCTCCTTGCCGTCTCTGGAGAGTGAATACTCTACATCAACCGAGGGGCGCAAGGTGGTTTGATCAACCCCTGCATTGTAGACCTGCAAATAAACTCCGACGGGCTGGCCGCGGTGATAGACCCCGGAAACATTTGGAATCACTTTCGTCTGTCCAATTACAAACTGTCCAACAGCCGGTTGATCTACAAGGCTCTCAAGCTTCGCTGCCAGAACGAGAGTGGAAGTGGAAAGTTTTTGCGTGTCATACTTCGGCACGGTAAAGCCCAGGTGCTTTACACCGGTAGCGCCCGATGCCACGTCGCGCACGATAACATCAACTTTATATGTTCCCGGCGCCAAGGCGACGGCTTTCTGATAAGCCGATTTGCGATCCTTTGCGTCCGTTAATTCTTCCGTGGTTGCGGTAGTGATTACGGGATCCTCAAAAATCCCGGCACGACGTCCGGCCACAGAAGTGATTCGGCCGAAAATGTTTATACGAGCCTGTTGAAGCCCACCACTATCCTGAAAAACCAAATCCTTGTTTTCAGTTTGAATTGTGAACGCTGTGATTACACGTTCGTCTGATTGACGAAAGTAATCAACGCGAATATCAAAGTTGAGCGGATTCTCTTCGATCACGCCGGTGTTAACTGCCGTTGCGAGATCGTTAAATTTAACTTGCGGGGGACGGCTCAGATCCGCGAGCAATTGCAGCCTGGAGAAAGGGCTATCCTGTTCACGCTGATACTGTCCGTTTCCTATGCCACCCAGCCCGGAAATTCGATCTCCTTTGTCAGACAGTCCCAGTTGCTCGGAGAGCGTTAAGCCTGCGCCCGGTACATGTAACAAAGCATCTTTTTCGTTGGGGTTGCGTGCAATTCTATATTCGCCGCTACCAGTGGGATCTACGAACTCGATTTCGATACCCGATCCTACGCCGGGAAGGTATCGATAAAACCAGGTCTCAAATGGATAGGTTGAAGTGTTACCTCCGCCCTCATATGAAGGACGGTCGTAGTTGCCGCCCATCGGGTGGGTCTCTCGCTCGTCGGGTTTTCCATACATAATCCAGATTCGGCCCCGATCGGTTTTCCAGCCGGGTATGCCCGAGGCAAAGTGTTCGTTGGCATACGCAATGCGTTCGTAATACTCTTCTTTGAATTCGTTTTCGTCGGTGTCCGGATCGGGATCGCGCCTACGCCAAAACTCTTCAATAAACTTTTCGCGCTCGTCGTCAGTTTGCAGTTTTTTGAAGGCTCTTCGTTCTTCATCCGTAATCACGTAAGTGACGTCTTTTTCCAACCAATCCTTGTAAGCCTTTTTGAGCTCAGGTTTCACATTGCGAGGCTTTTCCATAGGATCCTGGCTCTGCCGTGGATCCTGAGCAAAGGTGGTCAGGCTTGCCGCCAGAACAAGTGAGAAAACAACCAGTCGAAGGGCAGCGCTTCGGTAAGACATAACTAAGCTCCTAGTACATTCATGCAAATGTTTGAAACTGAAAAAGATAGCAATGAGCGGAACCAAGGTGGAAAAAGATTTTACGGTCTCGTCGCGAACACAGTCAAGATGCCCAAATGACGGCCTTTCGTTGCCTTTTGCGCCTATAAAAACGCGACGTCCTCGCAACCGCTACGACTTCGGAATGCATCAACTAGACCGCGGTTCGCGGCCGGCTAAATATCCACGCTACGAAGATTGAGACCAGGTAGAGAACAATCATTGGAGCGGCGAATAAGAGCATGTTTGGAATATCGTTAGTGGGCGAAAGTACTGCCGCCGAAATCAATATGACTATCAGCGCGGTTTTCCAGACCCTCACCAGCAATCTGGCAGTAACCAGGCCAATCCGCGCCAATACATAGGTGATGGCCGGCATCTGAAACACAATACCCATACCTAACATCACAATGATGATGAAATCGAAGTAGTCATCTGCTTTCAGCAGGAGTCTGAAGTCCTGACCTAATCCGAGGAGATACTTAGCTGCGGGTGGAAAAATTACTTTGTAGGCAAACATCGCGCCCAGCACAAAAGAAATCGAGGAGAGGGCAATAAATGGTGTTACGTATGCCCGCTCGTGAGGGTACAAGCCGGGCGAAACAAAGCCCCAGATTTGCCACAGCAGAAATGGAACGGACAAACAGAGCGCGGCATACAGGGATACCTTTACGTAAAGCGCAAACGGTTCCATCGCACTGGTAACTATTAGCTTATCCGTAATTCCTGAGTACGCCTCAGGTAAGGCCTGGAAATCCACAGGCAGGCGCACGCCTTTCGGAATGACGGTATTGCCTGTATAGAGCGGTTCCTCGGTAAATAGTCCCAATTGCCCTTGCGCATCTTTTGCTGCGCGGGCCATGACGGATGCGCCCATGGGAATTACACTGGTGCCGAACTTTGTTTCTTCGGGGAATATGTAACGTCCAACGTCATTTTCCCGTAGCGAAGTCAACGGCAGGATCTTTTCGTTTCCCGTTAATCCGTTTATCGGTACCTGGCGTCTTTGAGCCTCAGCGAGTGCATGCTCTACCGGGACGGCAAGAAAACTATAAATGCGATCCGACAGAAACCAACAAAGTGTGGCTGCCAGGAAAACAAATAAGAGTGACCGGATAAGGCGAGTACGCAGCTCGTCCAGATGTTCCAGAAACGACATCTGGCCGCCCAGTTCTTCTTCCTTTTGCTTGCCTGTGCCTAATGCTCTCAGAAACGTTGACATTATTCTGGCGCAGCTCCGGCTTCATAGCCAATCACGTTTCCGTGAATAATCAACAGGATTGGAAGCTGATCCCGTATCGGAATCGTCAGGAGTTTCCTGCTGATCGGCGACATGACCCCCGGCAGGATCGGTTGCCTGGCGAGGTATTACACTGTCAGGAGTTGTGGTTTCAATCGATGCTGACGGTGCAGGGACCTGGAGCATCTCGTCATCTGCAGCCGCAGGTCGTGCCGGCGCCTGGGGCCGCCTGGGAACATCGTTATTATCTTCAAGGATATTAAACTCCTCCAGACTGACTTCCCGGTGCCACGTCGTCTTGAATTCTTCAGATGCGCGGCGAAAATCCGCAAGATTTTTGCCCAGGGATCGACTAATTTGAGGCAACTTCCGTGGGCCGAAGAACACGAGCGCCATGATCAATATGAAAAGGAATTCAGTACTACCGAGAGACTCGAGAATTAATAAAGTCATCTGTCGCAATACACCTCTGAGCGAGAAAGGCCCACACTTGATGGTCTGTGCGACGATTGTAACCTCTGGCGCCGTAAAGCACGAAGTTACTGCACTACTCATTTCCAAGATCTCGCGACCTTGTCGCTAAGCGGTCTAACCGGTGGTGCTGTTCAGAGTTCAACTGATTGTCCCCAACTATTGCTGTCGGCGACTATCTTCCGGGAATTGTCATCGAACTGACCACAACAATCTTCGATTGCTTGACACTGTCTCCGCGTCTCACGCAACCTTTCCAATACGCCACAGAATTTAGGTACTATCAACGCAGTTGCTCGCGGACGAACTGATCATGGTAGGGGCAAGCGAAAACGAGGTGTCAGCAACTCCCGACTCGCCAGCCGGCTTGCTCCAATCTTTGGCGGAGGTCGCGGAGAAGATCGCTTCCACGACGAAGAAACTCGAGAAAACTGCCCTACTTGGAACTTACTTCAAGCAGCTGGCAGACCTGGATTTGGTCCGGGCGGCACGTTTTGCCGCCGGTCACCAATTCGCTTCTAACGATTCCCGGACCACAAACGTTGGCGGCAGTATCATCACGACGGCCTTGAGTGAAGCCACCGGTTTCAGCGTCACTGCTCTTCAGCCAATTTACGTGCGCCTCGGAGACGCCGGAGAGGCAGCGTATGAAGCTGTAAAAGAGGCGAACCGCCACGGTCAACCTGCGATAACCCTTGCTGAGACCGAATCAATCATCACTCGTTTGAGCGAAACGAGAGGAATTAAGAACAAGGTCGGTGTCTTAGTTGTCGCCTTGAGTCATGCCACCCCGCTCGAAGCCAAGTACCTTATTAAGCTCCTGGCCGGCGATTTACGCATCGGGCTGAGAGAAGGCCTCGTAGAGGACGCGATCGCGCGCGCTTTTGATCAACCTCTGGCCCTGGTCGCACAGGTAAACATGCTGCTTGGCGACATTGGCGAGACAGCTGTACGTGCCCGCGCAGGCGAACTAAGTGGGGTGAACATGCGCCTCTTTCATCCCATCA
>JBHENH010000180.1:0-5211 GCA_046262135.1 Pyrinomonadaceae bacterium | reverse complement strand
GTTTTAGCTACTGTCTTGGACACAGCATGGCGTTATTTCAGTGAGGAAGCTCCGTCCGCCACTAAAAAAGAGATGTCCTCAGCAAGGCGAATGCTTATTGTGAGAAAGTCGAACTGTGCTTTCTTGAAAAGGGTTACGTCCGCGGCAAGCAGAAACCAAAGCTCGACCAGCACTTAGAGTGGACGGTGCGGTTTCAGGTGCTAGCTCCAGGCATGCAGTCAGAAGCGACAGCTTGCCTCGAACAACTGCTGTATGGATGACTGGTTTTCAGGAGTTTGGCACACCATAGGCACACAAAATGAGAAAGGGCGTCAATGACGACGCCCTAACTTATTGATTCTGAATGGTGCACCCGGCATGATTCGAACATGCGACCCCCTGATTCGTAGTCAGGTACTCTATCCAGCTGAGCTACGGGTGCCTTTTTTTGGTAAATAGTAAATGGTGAATGGTGAATAGTAAAACCTGCGCGCGAGAATGCTAACTATTGACTGCTGTTTACTGATTTGTGCCTGCCGATGGCTGATCGCTGACTGCTCATCGCTGACTGCTGACCGCTGATTGCGGATTAGTTACCGCGCGAAGTACCCCGGCCGGGTGCGCGCAATCAGTTGCGGTTGCGCAACCTCGATTTTTATTTCGTGCCACTTGCCATCGCGCGCCCGATCACCTCGTCGTTGATAGGCCACCGTGTAAAGAGACCGCAAATCTGCTGCTACTTCAGCATACAGTCGCGCCATCTGATCAAGCCGCTGGATCTCGTTGAGTCGTCCGCCGGTGCGATCTGCAACAGCTTGCAAACGCGTGCGCGCGGCTGTGTAAATTCCGGTGATTACAGGATCCGGCAAGGGCAGTCGCTTGGGATCGCCTGATGGAAGTGCCAGAGGATAAATAGTGACGCCGTGCCGGTCCGCGGCCATAAGAACTGAGTTGAGCGCACTGCTGGCCTTCGCATCAATAGAAGCGATTGCTTCCGCATCAGTTTGCGCTTTTGCTCCAGAGGCGCGATCCGAATTACGCAACTGCGTGTCCAGACCATCCGTTAAAACGACGATCGCCTTCCTTCGCTTGCCTTCCTTGTCCAACTCATTCAACGCAAACTTGAGAGCGTCGTACAAATGCGTCTCCCCCGCGCCGTCGGCAATCTGAATGGCGTAGGCTGTCTTCTTTCTGTCGGTTGAAAATCCTGCAAGGCTCTTGATCTTTGCGTTGAATTGAATCACAGAGACGCGATCCTCTGGCGCAAGCGCATCCAGAAAACGCCAGGCGGCCTGTTTCAATTGCTGGCGAAAATTAACCGTCGACCCTGACATGTCCAACAACAACACGAGACTGAATGGAGCATCCGTCGGTTCAAAGCTAAGAATGGGTTGTTTAACTCCATCTTCATAGACAGTGAAGTCATTTCGTGAAAGCGAGGTTATCGCGCGGCCCCTCGGATCCACAACTCCGACATTTAGCTGCACCAGAGACACATCTGTGCGCACGACGTCTTCCGGCTCCTGAGCACGCACAATCGTCGATGAAACAGAGATCAACGAAGCGAGAAAAAGAAGCCACACCGAAAGTGAACTACCCTGATTAATAATTCTGGAAAGAATTGAGTTCTTTAGCTGCAATACTTAACACTCCATTTTTATCGAGTATCCGGGCAAGCAAGGGTTTTTGCAATTGTTAACGTTTAGGCATTTCTGAGACGGATTAGATGGGACTCGAACTAAACCTTACAATGAGCAACCATCTGCCGTCATTTTCGGACGCGCTAACTCTAGTTTGAGTTGCTTTCGGTTTGAAAGAACCGGAATCCGTTGAAGACCGTGTGCCTCGACAAGCGCCGAGTTGAAACCCGGTGGCCTCACTATGTATAAACCAAATTTTTGCTCGGAATGCGGTACCAGGCTGCTTCGGCTGCATTGGCGCGTGTGGATGAGCCGGAGGTTCTGTAGCCCCTGCGCGCGCCGTTTGTTCAAAGCGCGCTTCAGAGGGCCTTTGCTTTTGGGGTTGGCCTTGATTAGTGCCGGCTATCTCACCGGCCGCTCCCGCCGGCCACCGGCGCCTCCTCTCATTATCGAAAGAAGATTCGACTCCCCTCTCAATAAAATCAAAAATCCGGATGAACCTGACAACCTAACAAGTGCGAGGCAGTCTGGCGCTGACTCCCAGGAACAAAAAAACTCTCCATCAGTTGTCGAAGCTGAAGTGTATATTTGCGGCGCGCGCACAAAGAAAGGAGCTCCCTGCTCGCGCCGGGTCCACGCTCCCGTTCGTTGCTGGCAGCATAAAGGGATGCCGCCGATGCTACCCACGGAAAAATTGCTGATAAAAGATTAGTCTCCATTTGCGATTACCCAACGCTGCGTCAGAGTGGATAAAACTATGCGGCGAATTCCCGATTTGGTGGTCCATTGGGACGATGCAGCCTTTGCTTCACCGTTGCGAATCAAGGGAAGCGGCATAGACCTGAAGTTATGGGGAAAAGTTTGTGGGACAACACTCGCTCAATAGGTTTTGTCTATTGAGCTCGAGATTTCATGTGGACCTACCGGAAATACTATCAGGAGAAAATATGCACCTCTTGATTACTCAATTGCTCAGGGGTAAGGGAGCTGAGAATTCGCATGCTTCATGGCGATCATCCGCAATGTAATCTGATATTGTTTCTTCTCCCAAAACTGATGACCCTGCATCCGAACCACGGCGAAGATTCCTATGCCCAGGATTACGCCGGCTATTCGGGGTATGTTCACGTGATTCAGGTCCTCGAACGGATCACGAAGTTCCCTAACGGCGCCTCAACCATCTACAGCTTTGCCAGCGTCACAGTTAGCTGGAGCGCTAAGTGCTAACCATCCTACCACCCACTCAAGTCCCGATATTTAATCACCTGTCCTCAGTGAAACGAATCATTTTATCGTCTTTATCGGACCGGTCGGCTTGCCTGGCAATCGCACAGGTTGCTTCAAGCGGGCCATCACTTCGCTGATACCACGCTCCAGTTGAGGATCTCGTCCCTCGATTTCTGATTTCGGATCGTTATCTACTTCAATGTCGGGATCCACGCCATAGCCTTCGATAATCCACTCACCATTTTTACTCGCCAGCCCGGAGCCGGGGACAAAAATGGTGCCGCCATCAATTAGTGGCCCGCGACTTTGAATGCCCACTACGCCGCCCCATGAGCGTTTTCCAATGAGCGGTCCCAATCCCGCTTCCCGAAACATATAGGGAAAGATGTCGCCGTCCGAGGCTGAATTTTGATCGAGCAGCGCCACCATTGGACCGATGAACACTGCATCGGGATACGTATTCGCCGTGTCATCAGTACGCGTATAGTTGACCGCCAGCAGCTTTCGGCGCAGCCGCTCGATCAGCATGCGCGAAACATTGCCGCCACCGTTTGCACGAACGTCAACGACCAGACCTTCTTTGCGAATCTGGGGGTAATACCACTTGATAAACTCGCGAATGCCGGCGGCACCCATATCGGGGATGTGAATGTATCCGACACGTCCTCCAGTTGCCTGTTCTACCTTGCGCCGGTTCTGATTGACCCAGTTGAGATAAATCAGATTGCCTTCATCCGTGATGGGACGATAGGAAACGATGCGCGCTCCTGCGAGAGATGGCGTTTTATTCACGGTCAACGAAACCGGGTTGTCTGCTTTGTTTCTTAAAAGACGGTAAGGGTCATCGTTGCCTTTTAATTCTTCGCCGTCGATCGCCAGCACGTAATCGCCGACATTTACGCTCACCCCGATTTCCGTAAGCGGAGAACGATAGATGTCTTCTTCGTTTTGTCCCTCAAATACTTTTGCGATTCGGTAGCGTCCCGCTTGCTTATCAAGTTCAAAACGCGCACCCGGTAATCCACCGCGTGGGCGCGCAGGTATCTGGAAATCGCCGCCTTCTATGTAGGCGTGTTGAATCGTCAACTCGGATATCATCTCGCTAATGACGTAGTTTAGATCAGAACGATGGGCCACATACTGGAGCATCGGCTTGTACTGCTCACGCAAGGCAGCCCAGTCGTAACCGTGCATGTTAGGCACATAAAACCAATCGCGATAGCGCCGCCATACTTCATTGAAGATCTGATTCCATTCATCCGCGGGCACACGATCCACAAATAAGCCGCCTGTAGAAACAGGTTTTTTAGTTTTGTCTCCTCCGGGCGTCGCATCATAAAGATTATATGTGGGTCCCTGAGCCACCAGAACTTTAGAGCCGTCGTCAGATAACGTGTAGCCACGAATGTCTTCCGCTAGCGTTGATTCCTTGCGATCCTTGAAAGCAAAAATCTTCAACACGGCCGGTCGATCACCCGTGCGACCATAGAAGAAGGCCGGCCCAACGGCGTAAAGTAGATGTCCCGCCTTTGCCGACAATCCGCCGTAGTTATCAGCTGCAACCGGAACGCGAGCCACGCGGTTCGAGATGCCGTCAAAATCGATTACCAGGCTGGTGGCTTTCGGCGGTTCAGGTTTCGTTTCAGCCGGCGTCGGTGAGCTCGCGGGTTTCTCTTTTTCTGCCTCTTGAGAAGGCTCTTTTTTCAGCTCCTTGTTCATACCGGTCGCCGGATCTGTGGGTTCCTGAGCTGGAGGTGTGCCTTTGGGCTTTGCCGCTTCGTCCGGCTTACTGACGGTCACTTCATCACTTTCCGGCGGGAAAGGATGTTTGACGTCCTTCCTAAGCGCCATCGCGTAAATGTAGGAGGTGCGATTAGTGGCGTAGTTAAACTCGACTTGAGAAATCTGTGGCGCAAACTCGCGGTCGCTCAGTAAGTAAAGATAGTTGCCCTGCGGATCCCAGGCCGGACTGTTGGCATTGAACATCTCCTCCGTAACAGTATGTACTTTGCCATCGCCAGCACTCCAGACAAAGACTGTAGCGTTTCCGTTGTCGCCACGCGGATAGCTGAAGGCCAAATAGTTACCGCGCGGTGACCAAACGTAATCACGAATCTGTGTGTGAGGTGAGTCTGCGATCTCAATTATTTTCCGATCACTGAGAGTCACGACATAGAGTTTTCCGTCCTTATCTCCAAACGCGATACGCTTTCCGTCTGGCGCCCATTCGGGTTGATAACGCATGGCGCTGCCGCCGCGCGTGATTTGGTCGGCAGGCTTTAATCCATCCTGTCCGATGATGTACAGCTCTTCTTCTCCGCTGGCATCGGATATGTAAGCGATGCTCGCGCCATCAGGCGACCAC
>JBHENH010000179.1:353-5277 GCA_046262135.1 Pyrinomonadaceae bacterium | reverse complement strand
TGGCACAGGCGAACATGATTTGATGGGCTAGCGTGGTCTTCCCGCCGCCGGGAGCGCCCGCGATGATGTTAAAAGAAAACTCAGGTAGGCCACCGCCCAAAATCTCATCCAGACCCGGCACGCCGGTTGGAAGAGTCCGAATACTTACCTTTTCTTCCACGCTCATCTTTTTTCCTCAGTTCTCAGATCCGCTTTGTCCATGGACGCACCCGGCCACTTGTCACGCACCAGGCGCAGAGTTAGAGGTGCGCCAATGAAGGTCACCAGCAGTTCCAGCAAGTGGGCCACGAGAACTGTTCCGGCCTGCACTGCCGCCCCCGCCTCCTGGCTCTGCTCAATTCCATCAAAAGCCTCCAAAGATCCGTCCTCGAGTACCTTCACCGTATTTAGTGAAGGGACTTCCGCCTTTGCCAGTGTCAAAGCCCGGGATAAAAGAGATCGAAAGCCATCAACTCCAGCGAGCCTGATGAGGTGCATACGCAATTCCTCAATGACCCGCAGGGCGACCTCTGCGCGTGCATCGGACGAGTTCTTGTCCGCCGCCTCGAAAGCGAGTAATCGCCGGGCCAGGTCATGAATTTCAGGAGAAGCCATACTCACCAGGTGCGCCTCTGACGCCTTAGTGTAACTGCTATCAGACATTCGCATTTTTTGACCCAGTTCTTTCACAACATTTATGCGAAGGTCGTTAATCTACCTTTTATGCCGCGCGTCGGTCGCTCTGATTTCCAACTGAGGAAATTTCCATAACAAGAAAATTCGCTCCCCCATCGTCGGAATATTGGCAGTGTGCATATGCAACCTCGAGACATTAGTCTCTCCCAAATATCCGGTGTAAGCAACAAAAGACCCTGCCGTTGCTTGCCGTGAAAGTGAGGGGTACTGAACTACGGTTGGGAGAGATTCTGCTAGGCTGTAGTGGAATCAAACCGGCGTTGATCAACGCGCTTGCGATAGTCTTCACCTTCGATCATCACTTTTTTACACATCTCGTATAAGCGACTACGCAACGGCGTACCAATCCGTTCGCCTAACGTGTAATCAGAGCAAGGGGGGATCCTTCGTCCAACTTTAAAACCTTTGCGCAAAGGCGAGGAGCCCTCGTAGGGTTGGTCCTCTTTTGGCGGCTCGTATGGGGGACGATCATCAAGGAAGTTTGTAGTCAAGACAGTGAGCTTTTGGTCATTGTAGCGCTTGTTAATAATCTGGTAGATCGTGTCATTGACCCAATCGGTTGGAGGTGTCGCCCCCAACTCGTCCAGAACCAAGACCTCCGCTTCATATACAGGTGCCAATACTCGCATTTGAGAAGTTTGAGAAACTGGGTTGTACGAATCCTGAATGGTTTTCAGGAGTGAACCGGACTCGTAGAAAAGACACTTCACACCTTTCTTTTCGATGAGTTCTTTCAGAATCGCGATTGCCAGATGAGTTTTCCCGACTCCAACTGGTCCCATAAACAGTAATCCCGATTGAACGGCTGGGTATTCCTCGAACAACCTA
Source organism: Pyrinomonadaceae bacterium (assembly GCA_046262135.1). Lineage (GTDB taxonomy): Bacteria > Acidobacteriota > Blastocatellia > Pyrinomonadales > Pyrinomonadaceae > PSRF01. The sequence goes on along the minus strand of JBHENH010000179.1, from coordinate 3,774 downwards.
TTCGCAAAACTGTGGGCTATATATTGTGAATCATTCTTCGGGTAGTAATTGTGAAATGAACACTGGCGAAAGCGTCGCGGAATGCGAGCGGCATCAAGCGATTTTTCTCCGCTGTTTGAGCGGCGGCAATCGCATATGATGGCTCCCTTTCCGGGTTCTAGTCGCGTACCGGTTCCAAAGCAGAACTGACACACCTCGTTCTCCGCCCTTTCCGCGGCTACACCAGCCGGGATCGATTCGCCCGCGCTTTGAGCACCAGCCGCGATTCGTATTACTTTTTTGTAGGAATTATCCAATGTCATGCTGGACCGGCGTGAGCCGTAACCGTCCCTCGACTTTGCCGCTGGGTCGCCGCTATGGCCAAACTAGTTTGAAGACAACCTGTTTGCGACCTCATGTATCTGTTAGTTGTTGGGATTATAGCATCGTGATCAGGCTTGAACAGCAAAGTCGGCTTCCAAAGTGTTAATTCAATTTTGACAAGCAAAATATTATGGGACGACTGTCAGGCCGTCTAACGACAATGCGGTCAAAGTTTTCAATTCACCAAAAGTAAGCTATGTTTACTGATCGATTAAGCACACTCATATGCCACTGTTACATTCATTGTTAAGTAAATTGGGACTCGGGAAGGCGAGTGCCGAACGTCATCCCATTCGAGTTTTTCTGCTCGACGACGACCGGAGGAGACATCGATGGTTTTCCACACGTTTCAAAGGCGACTTAGTAGATGTGGCGCAAAACGTGAAACAGGCCAAGCGCCTTTTGAGCGAGAATTCTTACGATGCAATCTTTTTGGATCATGACCTCCATCCCGAACACTACACCTCGTCCAGCAAAGACGACACCCGAACCGGTTATGCGATCGCCTCATGGCTGGCGACACACCCCGAACTTCAACCGGCGTCCACAATTCTCGTCCATACACGGAACGCTGACGGGGCAATGCGAATGGTAGGAGAACTACGAGGCGCCGGAAGGCCTGCGGATTACGTTCCTTTTCCGTTGCTCGAAGAGAGAATCAAGAACTACTGGCGACGATGACCCGAGCAAATGAGCTTCTATGCGAGTCTATTCGCCATTTTACAGTCACTCAGAGTGTATGAACTTCTTGATTTCAACGTCACTGCACCGCTGGATGTAACTTGAGCCATTCAGCCCGAAGCATGAAACTGCCTTCCGTGACAATTCGATCCCCAACGCTCAAACCTTCCAGCACCGGATAACTCCCATTACTCTCAGGACCAAGGCGCAGGGGTCGCATCGCAAAGACGTTTGGATCGCTCGTGGCCACGAAGACAACCTGTTGAGTACCGATGTTCTGCACGGCGGCCACAGGCACCACCGGCACAGTCGATTCCGCGCCTCCGAGAGCGCCGAATGCCACGTTCACGTACATACCAATTTTTAATTGCTGGCCGGGGTTGGCTAATTCAATTCGTGCCTGCGCCGTTCGCGTTTGAGGATCGACCGTGGGATCAACGTAAGACACCCGGCCACGAAAGATGCGACCCGGATAAGCGTCAGTGGTAATGCTCGCGCCGCTGCCTATACGAATTTTGCCGAGGTCCTTTTCGTAGACTTGCCCCATTACCCACACGCTGGACAAGTCAGTTACTCGCAACAGTTCTTTATTCGCCTCTATGACTTCGCCCGGATTGACCGTGCGACTTGTGACAGTGCCCGAAGCAGGTGCCGGTAAGCTCACTTCCGAACTGACCTGTGACGTGGAACGCAGCGCATTGACCCGGTGAGAACTTGAACCCAGAAGCAAGAGACGTTGGCGTAGGTTCGCAACGTCCGACTCTGCTGCTTTCAACTTGCTGGTTGCCATCTCCAAGTCTTCACGGCTGGCTGCACCGATGGCTACCAACTTCTCAGTGCGCGCATGATGCTTATGATGCTCGTCCAGTTGGGCGACTGCTGCGATATATTTCGTTTGAGCGTCGGCAAGATCGTTGCTGGATACTATCGCGATTGTTTGGCCTTTGCGCACACTTTGTCCGAGTTCCGGTCCAACGCTTCGCACAATCCCTCCGACTAACGACATCACCGGAGTTTCTCGATAAGCGTTGGCCTGGACGATACCCGTTGTTTGTTGGCCGGTGGCCTCAGCCAAGACGCGCTCGCCGACCGTTTCGATCTTGATGCCTGCACGTTGAACTTGTTCGGAATTGATAGTGAGCGTCGACTCTCCAGGTGTTGCTGGTTGAGTAGATGTTTGATCCGGACCGATGCTGCGCGGTGCCGGTACTGGCCGCCCAGCACCGCCTCGCGGAATAAATAGCCACAGAAGTAGCGCAATAGCTGCAACTGCAACGATCGCAACGACAGTGACTATCGCAGTCTTTGTGGTTCGCTTCTCAACGCGGCTACCGACATTGCTGTCGGCGTGCTTGGTTTTGGGTGCTTCATTCATCTTTGTGTCACCTGTTGTATGGCGGCCATTGACGAACCAATCGCTCGATCGATTTCCACGCGGGCCTTAAAAGTATCCAGCAAGGCGTCGATGTATCCATTCTGCAAATCGATAAATCGTCGCTGCTCGCCAAGGTAGTCAATCAATGTCTTCGAGCCTAGTTCATATGTCTGCCTAACAACATCAAGATTGGCGTTGGCTTGGTCCTTTACTCCGACCCGGAAGATCTCTGCTGCGCGCGCCGTGCTGTTGTACTGCGCATAAGCGGAAGCCACTTCCCGCCGCACGGTCAGTTCCAGAAACTCTCGCCGGCGTTTTGTTGCTTCCGCTTCTGCGATAGCTGCTTCGATTGCTCCCTGGTTCTTGTTCCGCACAGGCAGATCAAGAGATACGCCAACTGTGAAGTAGTGAAACGCTCCCTGAATAGGTCTCAGTTGACCAGCGTCATTGATTCCATTCAATGGATATCCGAAGTCCATTCGCTGATAGCCTGCGATCAAACTTGCATCCAGTCTTCCTTCAGCGCGCGCCTGTTCGATGCGGGCTTCTGCGAAACTCTCGCCCGCTTTCGCCAGTTTTAGATCAGGTCTCTCGGAAAGCGCTCGCTCAGTGGCCTCGGCAAGCAGTGGTAGCGGAGCAATAACATCGTTGAAGTCTCCGCGCAGTTGAAGTGGGTCGTCAGGTCTCATTCCGATGAGGTTGCGCAACTCCAGCATTTCTATGTCAGCCTTGCCTTCAGCCGTTTCGCGCATCGAACGCAGACGATTGAGTTCGACCAGTACCATGTTCTGTTCTAAAGGAGCGGTACCGCCTTCCGTCACTCGTGCTGCCACCAGGTTGTATCCGCGTTGGCTGGTAGCGATCAGCTCTTCATCGAAGCCCAGTTTGAGAATTGCGGCCAGGGCCTCGCCAAACTTAACGCGAACATCGCCAGCGATGACTCGTTCTCGATTGGCAACGTCTTGTCTCCGCATTTCGAGCTCGCGTTCAGCAACCTTTACG
>JBHENH010000179.1:0-343 GCA_046262135.1 Pyrinomonadaceae bacterium | reverse complement strand
GGCGCCCGCCGAGTTCCAGCGGCAACATGCCATTGACAGTAATATTGTTGTCTCTACCCATGACTGTCTTTGCCACACTGGCATCCAGCTTCGGATTGGCTTTCAGCGCAGCCTGCTTTACAAGTGCACTTGCTGCGTCGATCTCTTTACGTGCAGCCAACAACTCCCCGTTGTGTTCGAGTGCATAAGCCACGACCTGATCGACAGTTAATCCCGATTGTGGATCTGAATATCTCGCAACCGCTGAGCCTGGGACCAACGACACGTTCACACTTGGCGTGGTGAAACTGCTTCCAGCGCTCGTAGTGTTCGATTGGGCCATGACAGCACCGACATTAAGAAC
>JBHENH010000178.1:0-5281 GCA_046262135.1 Pyrinomonadaceae bacterium | reverse complement strand
CCGCTGGTCCCCGATGATTTACGTTTTGGATTGCGCGAACGAGTAACCGCTGCGGGCGAGGTGCTGGAGGGGCTTGATGAGCAGGAGTTGTTAAAAACAGTCTGGCGGTTACAGGACGCAAAAATCGACTCGGCTGCTATCTGTTTGCTATTTTCTTTCCTCCAACCGCAGCATGAACAACGAATAGCTGAAGCGCTTTCCTCACTCGATATTCCGGTTTCAATCTCTCATATTATTCTTCCCGAATACCGAGAATTTGAGCGTACTTCAACGACCACAATTAATGCATATCTGCAGCCGTTGTTCGGCAGTTATCTAAATCGCCTCGCTGAGAAGACGCCTCGTCTTCGGGTTATGCAATCCTCCGGCGGCAGCATTTCTGCATCGGTGGCTGCTAATGAACCGGTCAGAACAATTCTTTCAGGACCTGCAGGTGGAGTGGTAGGGGCCTTGCGAGCCGCGAAGACGGCCGGCTTCGACAAAATTATCACGTTTGATATGGGCGGAACTTCTACGGATGTAGCCTTGTGCGAGCAAGACGGACTGCGCATGACAAATGAGGCTTCGATCGCAGGACTTCCTGTTGCTGTATCCGTTCTGGATATCCACACGGTGGGTGCAGGAGGTGGCTCGATTGCGAGGGTTGACGAAGGCGGCTCATTACGCGTCGGCCCGCAATCCGCAGGGGCCGACCCCGGACCTGCCTGTTACGGTCGTTCTACATTGCCTACAGTTACGGACGCCCATCTTGTGCTCGGACATTTTGGCGGTGTGGGCCTGCTGGGAGGAGATTTTCCAATCGATGAGGGGCTCGCGCGATTAGCGTTTGTCCAACTCGCTTTTGATATGAGTGAAGCCGCCGGACGCAAAGTGTCAACCATTGAAGCGGCGCGAGGGGTGTTAGCGATCGCCAATACCAACATGGAGCGAGCCCTTCGCCGAATCTCAGTGGAGCGCGGTTACGACACGCGCGGTTTTGCTTTACTTCCCTTCGGGGGAGCCGGCGGCCTTCACGCGGTCGCCCTGGCGCAGGCGCTACGCATCCCGCTTGTCATTGTGCCGAACTCGGCGGGCGCGCTCTCCGCAGTTGGTGTTCTGACCGCCGACGTTGTCAAGGATCAAAGCCGGACGATCATGCTGGAGGTGACTGCCGGAGTTGAAAAGAACTTGGAAAAGTCTTTCAAGGAAATGGAAACCGATGCTCGCGCGGCGCTCGTGCGGGAGGGCTTTTCCCAATCCAAACAGCGCCACGAACGTTCACTCGCTCTGCGTTATAAGGGACAATCTTTTGAATTGGAGGTCAAACAAACAAGTGGCGACCTGCGGGCTGCTTTCCATCGAGCGCATCAGGAGCGATATGGCTACGCGCAGGAGTCGAATAGTGTGGAGATCGTCAGCGCCCGAGTTCGCTCCAGCGGAGTCACGGAGAAGCTTCCAGAGAAACGCAGCAGGGTTGCGCGAAGGAGGGGATATCCCAGGGCAGCAAAACATGTGGAGGCTTATTTCGCGACGGGTAAGCTCAAGGTTGCAGTGTATCGTCGAGAGCAATTGTCAGCAGGCCTGCAACTGCGAACGCCGTGCATTGTTACGGAATACTCTTCCACCACGCTGATTCCGCCTGGAGTTCGCGTCGTGGTTGACGCGTTTAGGAATTTGATAATTCAGGTTGGAGAGTCTGCCTGAAAGAGTGTCGGATGAATTGCAATTGGGGCGGACTCAGTTACTACCACACCGTAGCGGGTCGGTTCTGGAGTTTTCGATTTCCGATTTCCCATTTGAAAATTGACTGCATCGCCAAAAAACCAATGAATCTAAAATGAAACGCTTCGACCCAACAACTCTGGAAATCTATCGTGCACTCTATACTTCGGTCGCGGAAGAGATGGGCATTGCTCTCAGGCGCACTGCCTTTTCGCCGAATATCAAAGAGCGTCGTGACTACTCCTGCGCGGTATTCGATCCTCAGGGGCGCGTGATTGCTCAAGGCGATCACATGCCGGTCCATTTAGGTTCTATGCCGATGGCAGTCGCATCTGCTCTAAAGGCAATCGCCCTCCAGCCGGGGGACGTCGTCGCTTTAAACGATCCGTTCGCCGGTGGCACGCATCTGCCTGACGTAACGCTAGTCATGGGAGTGTGGGCGGGAAGTGCCGCGGGGGGAAAAGGTGAACGGAAAAACAGGGTAATAAAGACCGGAAGAAAAGGCGCATCAGGAATCCTACCCACTTCTCGTTTTTCCCGTTCCCCTGTTCCCCTGTTTCCCCCGGCGTTTTATGTCGCTAACCGCGCACATCACGCGGACATCGGCGGCGCAACACCCGGATCGATGGGTCTGGCAGCAGACATATACGGCGAGGGTTTGTGTATCCCTCCAATTCGATTGGTGCGTGGGGGGCAACTCGATGAAGAACTGATGCGTTTGATTCTCGCAAATGTGCGCAGCGAGATGGAACGCCAGGCTGATTTCCGCGCACAGATCGGTTCACTAAAAACCGGAGCGGTACGGCTGCTGGAGATTATAGAGCGTCGCGGAGCGAACGAAGCCGCTGAATACGCAACTCATTTAATTGAATACTCCGCACGGTTGATGCGACACGCGATCGCCTCGATCCCCAATGGCACTTATGAAGCAGAAGACAGCCTTGATGATGACGGCGTCAGCGTTAGAGAAGTTCCGATTAAAGTGCGAATCAATATCGAAGACGAGCGAGCGCTTGTCGATTTTACGGGCAGCGCCCCACAAGTCGCTGGTCCAGTTAACGCAGTTGCAGCCATTACTGTCTCCGCTGTCTCCTATGTTTTTCGTTGTCTACTGCCGGTAGATGTGCCTGCCAGCGCTGGCCTGATGGAGCCAATCGAAGTCATTGCGCCGAGCGGTACGGTCGTCAATGCGGTTCATCCAGCCCCGGTGGCCGGAGGTAACGTGGAGACATCTCAACGGATTGTAGACGTTATGTTTAAGGCATTGGCCCAGGCGCTGCCTCAACGCATTCCAGCTGCAAGCCAGGGAACGATGAATAATCTCACCATAGGCGGCATTGATTCGCGCCCGAGCGATAACGCGCGAGAGTTTTCCTACTACGAAACAGTAGCAGGAGGGATGGGGGCGCGTCCCTTGCACGATGGCATGAGCGCTGTCCATACGCACATGACCAACAGTCTGAACACGCCTGCCGAGGCTCTTGAGTATGCCTACCCGTTGCGAGTGCGCGAATACAAAATTCGCCAGACGTCCGGAGGAAGAGGTAAACACCGCGGTGGGGATGGTGTGATTCGCGAAGTTGAGACGCTTGTGCCGGCGCGAATGTCGCTGCTCGCGGACAGGAGGAAACACGGACCATATGGTCTATCCGGCGGTGAGGATGGCGTCCCGGGAAACGCTGCGATCATTCACAATGGACACACACGCAAGATCGGATCGAAAGGCAGTTGGACGCTGGAAGCCGGCGATCGTGTACGGATCGAGACCCCGGGCGGCGGCGGTTTTGGGACGTAGCAAGAGCAGGCGGCAGGAGCAGACGGTTGCTTCATGCAATACACAACTACAAACGTCTCTAGGTTAGGAAGGGGGCATGCCCCCGCTGGTGCGCTGAAGACTACTTATTGCTTAGAGCTGTTACTTATTAAAAGGAATTCGGTAGATTCAATACCCTCTCCACTGTCAGCTTGGCCTTGCTCCGGCAACGCAAATCTGTTTGGTTAACTTCCGTGGCTCGTAAGTGGTCAAATCAGAATCTGCCTGGAGCTTTACACTTTGTCACTGGAAACTTTCTGGAGAGGTTCCCAGTTTTTAAGCAGGACGAATGCTGCGAATCATTTGTCAATACATTCAAGACACTGCTGAAAGACTGGCCGTGCAAATTGATTGCATATATCTTAATGCCTGATCATTTTCACCTTATAGTTAATCCTCAAGACGAACGAATCAAAGAATTTTCGGGAAAGTTAAAAGGCGGGTCCGCAAGAGCGATAGTTGAGGTGGAGGAGGGCATCCGTTTCAAACTGGATTCCGATGGAGCACATCAGGTTTGGCAAGAAAGCTTTAAGGGGCAACCGTTATGGAGCTCCTGGATGATCTGGCAAAAGATAAACTACATCCATGCCAATCCTGTTAAAGCACGTCTCGTTAAGTCGGCCAAAGATTACCGATGGTCGAGCTTTCACGCCTTTCATTCGGGAAGTACTGAACCCCTGCCGGTGGATCAAGCTTGGTGGTGGGTTGATGACTCCGAGAAGTTATCAAAGTCTATGAAAGACTTGGGTTGGAGAACGTATGGAAAAAGAACCTAAGAAAAGAGCGGGGGCATGCCCCCTTCCCAACCCTGAGCTGGTCTAAGTTGTCCGATACGGCCTGGTGGATTTCCTCTTTGACTTTAGAAGAAATCTCATGTAGTCAATCGTCGATAGATACCTGGGAGGCGTTCGGGGAGGGAGAGAACATCATCAATGATTGTATAGCCGATCTCGCCGTAAAGATCCCGCAACTCAGCCTCTGATTCGCGATCAATCGTAATACAAAAAGGAGTGATGCCCTGGTTCTTGGCCTGCCTTAACGCTTCACGGGTGTCTTCGCGCGCATACCGTGCGTCGCCGTAATCATGATCGTAGGGACGACCATCGGAAAGCACGATCAACAATCGAGTGCGTGCCTCCTGTTTCGCAAGCTTCGCGGCGGCGTGGCGAATTGCGGCTCCCAGCCGCGTGTTGTTCTGGAAGGTGATGCCCCCGATTCGTTGTTTCACTTCATCTGAATACTTCTCATCAAAATCCTTAACGACGTAAAACTTCACATTGCGCCGGCCTTCGGAAGTGAAACCATTTATGGAGTAAACATCACCAACCGCCTCCAGGGCTTCGCTCATCAGTACCAAACCTTCTTTTTCGATTTCGATGATGCGGCGGCCGGGACGCGTGTACGGTTGCAGCGGATGCCGCCCGATCGTACGCGCGGTTGAAGAGGATTGATCGAGTAGGAATGATACTGCGACGTCGCGCTGTCGACGGAGACGCCTTATGTATAGCCGCTCTGATTGGTGGCCCGCTCCAACCCTCGCCGCTCGCCGATCTATAACATGATCAATTACGGCATTCAGATCAAACTCTTCGCCATCCAGCTCGTTAGTGACGCGCAACAAATCTTCGGGCTTCATCAATTGAAACTGATGGCGAATCGAAGAGATCACGCCCTTGTGACGTTCACGCGTTTGTTCCACAAAAACCCTGTCACCATGTTTGACGCGTTTTTCTACAACCCGACACCAACCAATGCGATGATCAGTTA
>JBHENH010000177.1:0-5300 GCA_046262135.1 Pyrinomonadaceae bacterium | reverse complement strand
GTACTCATTGAAACGCCTCGTCAATTCGTCCTCGCCTTTAATTTTCTTTGAAACTATGGCGTTAAGCTTCAATACATGCAGGCGGCAGAAGCCTCTCGATTCAAGCAGAAACTTCATCGTTTCACTGGGAATGGGATTGCGATGCGTTGGATCAAGATAGAAATTACAGGAACCGACAAGGACATTCTCAGGGTTCGGAGTTTCCAGAATTACCAGCCCACCGGGCCTGAGCGTACGCGCAATCTCATTCAGCAGGTCGACCAGTGTCTCGAGCCTTAAGTGTTCCGCGAGATGAAATACAGTCACACACGCCACGCTACTATCGGGCACCGAACGCAAGTAACTCAACACCTCGTCCCGGACGGCATCGAGACCTAAGTCTAAACACTGCTGCACTACCAACTGGTTCTGATCGATTCCACGGGCGGAAAATCCCACTTGCTTCAGCACTTCCAACCATTCTCCTCGTCCGCATCCCAAATCCAGTATGTCCGATATCGCATTCGCTTCAATCAAAATCGGCAGATAGGCTTTAAGTCGGTCCTTGATGTTTTCGCGCGTTCCTCTGAGTTGATCGCTGAGCGAGCTGTAGAGTGAATCCAGGAGTTGATCCTTCTCGTCCGCGAACTGCTTGAGTTGTTCGACCGCAAACGACTCCGGCAATCGCTTACGCGCTTCCTCCAGAAAAAGAGTCAGCCGTCTCTCCTGTAATACGAGTTCCATTCGTGTCTGCTGGAGACTCTGAGTGACCGTCGTCTCAACCAGCTCTTTCAGCGTCAACAAATCAATAGCCAATTTCTCGCGCGCCAGCTCTTGTTCGGCAAGCTGATTCTGCGTTGAGTCCACCTGACCGGAAATATTGGTCTTGATTCTGTTCTGTTCTTCAGTGAGTTCCCGTTGCTCTCGGAACAAAGCACTGATTTGCTGGTAATGCAGATCCGCAACTTTCCGATTTGCCTCAGAATCCTTTTCCGCCTGAACCAGTCTGTTGGCGAGTCTTATCTTGAGCTCGGTCGTGAGCTCCTCAACATTCTCTATGGTTTCATCGAGGTGTTCCGCCAGACGCGCTTGTTGGTGGGCCGAATGGCCTTCGAGTTTCCGGAGATCGACTACGAGAGCTGGAAGCCGCAGCAGATTGACGGCGAGTTCAAACAAATAACCAATGACAGGCAGACGATACAATTTTCGGAAAGCGGCAGGCTTGGACAAGCCTTCGATTTTTACATCCTTCGAACGACCCTCAGGCGAAAATCTCAAGCTTGCAAGTACATCGATCCGGCTGACGCGTCCGCTACGAAGGTTCTCAAGATAAGTGGCAAAACCAGAATCATCGGGTTCTCGCTTCAGAATCGCTGCGTATGCATTACGCACGAAGGGCTCGTCGTAAAAAGCCAGTAGGTCTGTAACTTGATAATTCTGCCGCGGGGGGAACTTCGGCTGAAAACTGGCTGGCGTGGCGCGCGCGCCTGGCGCTGAGGCCCCGTTTTCAAACACGCCCGACGATTTATCCGACCTCAATAGTCGATAGAGGGCGGCCGAAGCGTCAACGACAGAATTTGCCTTCCGTCTTTCCGCTCCTTCACGGATACGCGACATCAGTTGAGCAATGTCAATCTCCTGATTGCCCCCCTGAGCTCCTGAAGCATCCGTCGCGACTTCTGAGTCAAAACCCTTTGACGTGGCTGTGTTACCCATTTTGTAGGTTCCTTGGCGAGTCTGAAAAACAGTTTACCCTACCACACGTGCTCCAAACCAGCCCTGCTACTCCGATACCCGACGCGGCGTGTTGACGCCGTTGCGTTAAGATTAGTTATCCCTTCCATGGCTGTTGCGGCCGTCACTCGAAAGAATAAAACACTGTCGAGCCAGTCGAAACTCACCCCTTCGCTATTGTGGACAGCCACGGTCAGAGAGAAGAAATCGGGTGCCAGCCAACAGTCGAAGGCGAACGTGACCTCAACCACCTCCTGAGCGTTGATTGTGCCAAGCGATTGTTCCTGGAGTTCACTGTTTGTTCCGTAGACGTGAATGCCGTGACGATTTCGTATCAGAAAACCGCAGACTGCATCCGGCAGATCGATATTTGCCATGAACCGCACACGGACCAACACGTTTTCGCCCGTTTCAACCATTTCAATCGCACGGTGTCCCGGGTCCAGCAGGTCAACCTGCAGGACTTCCGCATTCGCATTACCGTGCCGAAACAGGCAGCGGAGCGGAGGCAATTCCTGACTCAGGATTTCGTCTTCTGCTTCATCTGGTTCATTAGCAACGCCCGCGCCAACGGTCGAATAAGCTTCTTCTCGTGACATGATTATTTTCTGGTAACGATTAAGCACGTCCATTGGTGCGCCATCCGCTTCAATTTGGCCGCCGTTTAAGAGAATGGCACGGGAGCACAACGCTCGCACAGCGGCCGGGTCATGCGAAACAAAAAAAACCGTGACGCCGCTCTCCTGCATCTCCTTTATGCGTCTCATACACCGATGTTGAAAGACCGCGTCACCCACTGCGAGCGCTTCATCGATAATCAGTATCTGGGGAGAAGCGCTGATTGCCACTGAGAAGGCAAGTCGAACATACATCCCACTCGAATATATTTTGACCGGCTGATGTATGAACGAGCCCAGTTCAGCAAAGCGCTCGATCTCAGGAAGCATCGCCTCGGTTTGATTTCGCGAAAAGCCCATCAGCGAAGCATTCATGAAGATGTTTTCAATTCCCGAGAACTCCATGTTAAAGCCCGCCCCCAATTCAAGCAGAGCGGCAATTCGGCCTTCATGCCAGACATTTCCCTGCGTGGGCTGAAGGGTGCCGGTTATTATCTGCAGCAAGGTGGATTTTCCACTGCCGTTTGGACCGATGATACCGGTGGTAGTGCCGGCTTCAACTTCAAAATTGATGTCCCTGAGCGCCCAGAACTCGCGGTGACATTTCCGCTTGCCGCGGGTCAGCATCTCCATCAAGCGGTCGTATGGACGGTTGTAGATTCGATAGAGCTTGGAAACGTCTTCAACGCGGAGTGCAGTGGTCATGCTGGGAAAGGACGGATAGCCTGTTCTGAAATTCTATTTTGAGTTGGAAACAAGGAGCATCGGTTCCCGGGCATCATACACAAGGTTGAGTTGAATCATAAACACCAGAAACCCGGTGAAGATGGGTCAACTCTGACAAACCCGGACTGGGAGGGGAACTATCCTGTAACACGTCAACTACCCTTATTCCATTCGGGTGCACGGGGCGGATTATGAAGGGTTCTTTGGCAAAGTCGGCCGGCAACGGGCAAAATTACCCTCGCCGCGCTTGCCCTTGTCAATTCTTCTGCGTAAAATGGCCGTTCTTGATCGCCGGGTGTGTCAGGGAATAATACTTCAAATTACTTCACCAGGCGCGTTGCTGCTCAAGCTCCCATGGGCATCTAATCTGCTCGTATCTGCGTCTTTATTTCGGAGGATTTCGTGAAGCAAGCTTTTCGTTCCCTATGCGCCATAAGCGCGCTCATGCTGATAGCGGGCGCGCTTTCTTTTGTTCAGGCGCAAACTCCCACCGCTACACCTGATGCGTTCGTCGCTCAGGTTACATCTTCTACGGCGGGGGTTCTCAGCAATCCGTTCGCTTCGTTCGCCGGTGACATCAGCGGCGACGGCCGCTTTGTCGTCATTGAATCGAACGGCGACATCGCCACTGAAAAGACTCCTACCCGGAACAATGCGGATGGGAACCGGGAAATCTTTCTTCTGGACTATGCCCAACGCCGCATCTTTCAAATAACCAACACCACTAACACCCAAAAGTTACCAGCAAGTCCAACACCTACACCGACCCCGAGCGCCAGTCCAACTCCCGCACCGGCGCCGACACCCGCCGACTATACTAACGTTGACGTCGAGGTCAGCAACAACCGGCCCGTTTTGAGCGCTAACGCGCGCTGGATCGTTTTCAGCTCGAATGCGTCCACACCGGGGAACTTCGATGGTAATGCTAATCGCGCGGCGCTCCTGGCCGACGGCAATCAGGAAGTTTTTCTCTATTTCATTCCGGCGGTTACTAGCATTGATTTATCAAGTGGCGCCGAAGCCCCTTTTGTTGACTTAACCACCGGGACTTTCACCCGAATTACCAACACTGCTGCCAGCCGCGTACCCACGCCCGGCAACGCCAACATCGCGCCGTGGGTCGCCGATGACAATCGCGACGCCACGGTTAACGACAGCGCTTCGGTTGTGTCTTTTGTCTCGAACCGCAATCTTACGGGGAACAACGCCGACGGTAATCCTGAGATATTTGTTTACAATAGAACTGCCGACACGACAACGCAGATCACAAACACGCCGGCGGGAACGTTGTTGGCTCCAATATTTAATTCGAACCCATCGCTTTCCGGCAGCGGTGCCGTACTGGCTTTTGTTTCCAACGCTAATATTTCAATCGGCGGCACGTCCAGTAACGCGGATGGTAATGCCGAGATCTATCTTGCCAGCACCTCAGCGGTGACGCGTCAGGTAACCAAAACAAAAACCGATACTACGTTCGCGACTGTAAATATCTTCAGTTTTGGCCGGCGAATCAGCCGTGACGGCAATTTCCTGGCCTTTGAATCGTTGGCAGATGATCCGAAAGCAGACGGCAGTATCAAGCCGGTATATGGCATATTTGTTTATAACATCGCCCTCGACACTTTCGCCCAGGTTGGCCCCAGAAGTACTACGGGGGACATTCTGCACTTCCCGACGTTCACTGATTATGACAGTTCCCTAAACCCCCATTCGGTCGTATTCGCTTCAATCCTGAATTTTCGAGCAGACGGAACTATTCCGGAAGCCGGCAAAGAAAGCGAAGGACTAAACAACACCAGCGGCGCGCCGCAGGTTTTTCTGGCTCCCATTCCAGTTGCTTCGACCGGACCTTTTACCCGCTTAACTAACATTCCTTCGGGTGCCGCTATTCTCGGTATTCGTCCATTCCTGAGTGAAACACGTGGCCGTCTGTCTTTCAGTCTTGGATCCAGGGAACTGGGTGGAGGCAACCCTGACGGCAGCACCGAGGTTTACTACCTTCTGTCGCGGGCAGGGACTGATGTAACTGCAACGATCGCGCTGTTCACCGGCGCAAGTGAGCGCCCCGTGGTTACTCCCAGCCCTACGCCTCCCGCGGTTGCCGGACTGGCGCCTGGCATGCTCGGCATCATGCGTTCTACTACTGCCCTGGCCCCGTCCACGCAGAACGCGGGTAGCGCGTCGCAATCGCTGCGCCGGCCGCCGCTGCCCGTCGAACTTAACGGAGTTTCTGTCTCAGTTAAT
>JBHENH010000176.1:0-5387 GCA_046262135.1 Pyrinomonadaceae bacterium | reverse complement strand
ATGGAGAGCAAGAGTGGTCTTTCCGGAGCTTTCCGGACCGTAGATTTCGATAATACGCCCCCGCGGCACGCCGCCAATTCCTACTGCGGCATCCAGACTCAGCGAGGTCGTAGAAATCGCAGGTATATCGGAGATTTCACGCTCCCCCAGACGCATAATCGACCCCTTGCCAAATTTCTTTTCAATATTGGATAGGGCAGCCTCAATCGCCTTGCCTTTATCCACGCTTATTCGGTCATCAGCCATGGCATACATCTCTTTTCTTCCGCTCCTTTTCTCACGTGACGCGGCAAAACCAATTACTTTTCGCCGTCAGATTCCGCTGAATATAACACACGAAACGCGAGAATGGAACAGTGTTTCACACTTGCAACAAGATTATTTATGCGGAGAATCGCCTGCGCAAAGCAAATATGGCGAACATTCTGTGTCCGGTGCATCCGTCGAAGTGGACCGTCGGGCCGCTCGCTACCGCTCGCGCTTTTGATTTTGAGTGCCCGCCAACATTGTGCCAATTATTCCTGCGGCCGTTAACGATCGTCAGCGGTTACGAGTTCCTCAACAGTACGACCCGTTCGGTGTGCCACCTGATCGCAAAGGGATGGGACGCCACCGGATGCTTCATCCTTTGCAATGCGTTCTATTCGCCACATGGGAAAGAACAGATCACCAAATCCGACAAACGGTTCCTCATGGACCAGCGCCGTTAGCCAATCATCAAAAGCATTTAAGTCGAGGCCGCGCAAGAATACTCCAGCCGGACTGATTTCGTCGAGCACCCCCCAGCATTTTTCGCGCGGCGTGTGCAGCACTATGACAACAGCTGCGCCTCGTCGGATCCCCGAGCTAACTTTATGAAGTTCCTTCATAAGTCTGGGCGTTTCACCTCCGAAATCCGAAAGCGTAAAATGCCCGTTTCTCAACGAGATCGAGTCCGGCTATGACAGTCTAGATGGGAACTCACTAAACATCGCAACGGTTCATCGATCAGCCGGGTCATCTCTGGATGACAGGGTTTTTGCTAGCAACATAACAGGACTACTGTCAGTTACTCTTCGCCGTGGATTGTTTACTACCGGCCTTGAGGTATTTTTCAAACCACTCAAGGTTAGTATGCTTGGATTTCAAAACCATCTTCGGCTCGTTCGGACCATGCGGCATGCGTGGCAGCACGATCATTCTTACCGGCACATTCTGCACCTTCAACGCATTGTAAAACTCATATCCTTGTGAGATTGGCACACGCTCGTCTGCTTCGCCATGTTGGATCAACGTAGGCGTCGTTACGCCTTTAGCATTGAACATAGCGGAGTGTGCGCGGTAGACATCCAACTTTTCCCACGGTTGCCCTTCAAAGTAATCAGGAATAAAGCTTGGGATATCGGCGGTGCCGATGAAGCTCATCAGGTTTGTAACTCCCGCCCCAACCGAAGCGGCCTTGAACCGGTGGGTTTGTGTTATCACCCACGAAGTCATGAAACCACCATAACTCCATCCCATGACGCCGAGCCGTTCTGGATCTGCCACTCCCATTTGAATTACATGGTCAACTCCGGTCATAAGGTCCTGGTAATCGCCGCCGCCCCAATCTTTGATATTTGCGAAGCGAAACTTGTGTCCATACCCCGACGAACCGCGTGGGTTGACGCGTAAAACCGCAAAACCATTAGAAGCAAATGAGGCCACCGGATAAACTCCGCGACTTCCCGGCAAGAAGCCTTGTGTAAATACCCCGGCTGGGCCCCCATGTATCACCAGCAGGAGCGGGACACGAGTGCCGGATTTGTAACCAACCGGATAGGTCAATAACCCTTCGACGTCAACGCCATCTGAACTCTTCCATTTGAGAACCTCCGTTTTCCCCAGCGGCAGTTTAGGTAACTCCGCATTGGCACGGCTAATCTGAACGGGTGAAAAACTATTTATGTTGGACACGAAGGCTTCAGGAGCTTTATCCAATGCCTGCATGGTAAAGCCCAGCATCATGCGATTTCGATTCAGGTTAAAACTACCAAGAACTTCATTCCTTTTGTTGATTTCGCTGATGGCGCCTGTGGCGATGTCGATCGCCGACAAACGGCTCGTTGTTCCCCGCGTCTCAGCGAAATAAATTCGTTTACCATCCGCAGACCAATCGATCACACCGGGCTGGGCATCGAAGGTTTCCGAGAGCAACCGGGGTCCGCCACCGCCCGCTGGGATAATCGCGATGCGCCGGTATCCAGCCCATCGAGGCGGGTCATCTGAAACAGTAAACGCCAGCCACTTCCCGTCGGGCGAGAATGCAGGTTCGGCCTCTGACGCATTCGTTGCCGCGAGAGTGGTCACTTTTCCCGAAGTGACGTCCACCGCGAGGAGATCTGAGGTGGTCCAGTAATCCGCCTTCGGCATTTTGGTGCGAACGAAAACAATCGTCCTGCCGTCAGGTGACCAATCGAATCCGGGAGCAACGTTCGCTTCTCCAGTTAACGCGCGCGGTTCGCGTTTGCCGTTGGCATCTTTATCCAGAGTGATTACGTTTAAGCGATTAATCTTTACGCTCTCATCGATCCAGCGCCAATCGTCTTTGCCCTTGCTGTTTTTATCTTCAGCATCACTGGCGGCGTCACGCATTACAAAAGCAATGCGGCGGCCGTCGGGTGCCCAGGCGAAGCTGCCCACACTGGTTTTGACATCAGTTAATTGCTCGGCGTCGCCTCCGACCAAACGAAGGACAAAAAGATTATTCTTCCCGGTTCGTTCGGAAGTGAAGGCAATCATTTTGCCGTCCGGCGACCATTGCGGGTTATCAGACGACTTTTCGGCATACGTCAATTGGAGGTTGTCAGTACCATCCGTATTAGCTAACCAAATTTGGGAAACGTACTCGCTCTTCTCGGGAGTCATTACGGCAGAATTAACCGTGTATGCCACCTTCTTTCCGTCAGGGGAAACGCGGATTGCGCCGATGTTGTTTACCTTCATCTCAAGTTCAGGTGTCCAACCGGATTGTGCCATCAGCGGCGCTGCAAAAATCGCCAGTGCCAGAAACACGAATTGCGGCGGTTTTAGGTAGGTGTGACTTCGCATGATAGTTTCTCCCTCGGTAATGTATTCATAGCAACGCAGACAAGCTGTCTGCAACCAAGATTTGAGACACTTAACGTTCCTTTTCTGCCTCACGCAGAAGTTGCGCCATCTCTTCCCTTTTATTCTTTGTGGCCCAGGCTGCAGCTGTCATTCCATCCTCATCCTTTAGGCGTGGGTCGGCGCCTTTTTGCAGAAGGGCACGTGCCACGTTTTCGTGGCCATAAACTCCGGCCCACATTAGGGCAGTACCACCGACTTTATTCTTCGCGTTAGGGTCGGCGCCTTTATCCAGAAGCATCTGAGCAATACTTATATTACCCCGTTGTGCAGCGCCATGGAGGGCAGTGTCGCCTTCTTGATCTCTAAGATGCGGGTCCGCACCCCGCCCGAGAAGTTTCGCCACGATCTGTTCATCTTCCGCCCACACATAACGCATTAAGACTGTCACTCCGTTTGCGCCCTGCGCATTTAGGTTAAGTTTCGGTTGAGCCAGTAATACATCTGCAACGTCATTCTCCTTCTTCTCGAGTGCCCGCAATAATGCTGTGTAACCTCCTTTATCGATGGCATTGACATCGGCGCCTCCTTTCAAGAGCGCATTAACAACTGCAATGTCGCCACGCGATGCCGCCAGGATAAGTGCCGACCCGCCGCTCCCATCATCCTTAGCATCAGGATTAATGCCCGCAACGATAAATGTATTGACTGCTAGTACGTCGCCGGCGGCTGCCGCTGATAAGAAAGATTTTTCATTAAACTCGTAACCTCGCAGTTTCAGAAACTGCCTGGCCGCCTCTGGTGTGGGCTTTTGATTTTGGTTGCCGCCACAGCCAATAAACCCGATCAAAATGCAGATGGCAATTGTCGCGTGGCGGCGCACATTCCAAACATCAAAAACCGATCGGCATGTCATGTTCATTTTTTGCAGGTCTCGACGACGGCCCTGTTGATGCGCACAGGCTTCGACGGCTTCTCTCCTTCGGCGGGAGCGTGATTTATCGCATCTGCAATCTCGATGCCTTTCGTTACTTTTCCGAAAGCGGAAAATTTTCCGTCGAGATGAGGGCCATTGCCGACAAGTATGAAGAAGTGTGTGCTGGCACTGTTTGCTTCTTCCGGACGGGCCATCGAAACTATGCCCCGCACATGCTTAATCAAACCCGATTCGTCTGGTAGCTTGTGGGCCATTCTTTTTGCCAATTCCGGCCCCCACCGTTCACTGGTGGAAAGATTTCCGCCCTGAATAATAAAATCCTTGACTACGCGACTGAATGTAGTTGTATCGAGCGCCTGAGTCGCTGCCAGGTTCAGAAAGTTTCGTACATTTTCCGGGGCGACTTCGGGAATCATTTCGATTTCAATCGCACCAACCTCAGTTTCAAGCGTGACGCACTGCTGGGCCATCGTCTCTACCGAAGCCCCATCGAAAGCATCCGTAGTTGCTATGACAGCGTCAGGCGGCCTGGTGTTGAGCTTCTTTGGGGAGTTTAGCGACGGCTCAGAAGTCTTCGGCTGTTGCGCAGTGCCTGGAGTAACAAAGCAGATCAGCGCCAGCGTTAAAATCAAAACTCGTCGAGACGGTCGTAAGTCATTTCCAACCATTCTTTGGCGATGGGCTGTGGGTTTCATTGCCTTGGTCGTGTGCCGCGGGACGATTCGACCGGAGCGGTTCCAATCAAACCTAAACCAATCTAGCTGAGGACAACCACTGCCCTCCGTCAATCACCAATATCGCGCCGTTAATAAAACTCGAAGCCTCTGAACAAAGAAACACGGCTGCCGTTTCAATGTCGCTAATTCGCCCGAAGCGGCCCAGCGGAATATTTTTGCGCAGTTTTTCCTTGACTACGTCGGGAACCAGACGCTTCATTCCTTCAGTATCTTCAATGGGGCCCGGCGCAATTCCATTGACCCGGATACCATAGCGTCCCCATTCCACCGCCAGGTTACGTGTAAGCGCATCGACGCCGGCCTTGGCGCTGGACACATGAAGCTGCATCGGCGTGCCGAGATAATGAAGTGTAGCGCTGATATTTAGAATTCTGCCCCGTTGCTCTTTCAGCTGGCTAAAAGCAGCCCGGCAAACATTGAAGGTCCCTTTAAGATCGATGTCCACGACGGTTCCAAAACCGTTTGGAGATAGCGCCTCAGCGGGCGATAGGAAATTTCCAGCGGCGCCGTTGACTACGATGTCGATTTTCCCGAACCGGACTACTGTCGCCCGTATTGCTTCTTCAATCTCTTCAAAATTGCGAACATCAGCTGCAACACCCAATGCCTCCCCTATTTTTGGATTTGCAGAGCGCGCATCGTTAATC
>JBHENH010000175.1:0-5392 GCA_046262135.1 Pyrinomonadaceae bacterium | reverse complement strand
CTATGTGACCTGCAGTAAGGCGTGCGTCTATGTTTTCAATGCTCACTCTGGAGCCGTTGAAGGTCGCGCGCGCAACCAGCGCCTCCAGCGGTTCGCCTGCCAGACGTCCGGGGCCAAACCGAAGATCAGCACTTCCACTCATGGCGTTTGGGATGCCCGTAATTCTTATTTGGCCCGAAGCATCGGCTTTTGTGTCCGCGAGTTGAGCACGGGTTGCTTTGCTCAGGGGGAGTGCGGCAATCAAGTTACCGGCATTTACTCGATCGAGGGTCGCTTCAAGCGTGGTGTTGTTCTCGCCCGTTCGAGGGGCATCAAGCGTAAACTGCATTCCTCCGCCATCTTTCTCGGTTAATCGTCCATCGGCGATGCGCAGTTCCGCCGCAGTCATTCTCAAGGCAGCGGACAATGAGCCCATGTCGTTTCCATTGATAAGTAATGAGCCCAGCGACACACGTCCATCAACATCCGGCGAACTAAGTTTTCCTCGTAGAGTTCCGTTAAAGGCGAGCTGGCCGCCCAGATCAATCCCATAGCTGCGCATTTGTTCTTCCACGGCCGGAAGCAGGCCCGACGAAATTAAGACACTCTGTAACTCTGCGGCGTCTGACGAATTTAAATCGACCATTAGATTCGAGTCCCCGGAAAACGAAAATTGTCCGATCGCCTTAAGTGTTGTGGCCTTAGTCTGCAAGTCAACGCGATCGATATTGAACAATCCACGATCTGCGCGCAGCGCAACGATGCCGGAAAGTGGGACTCGTCCCTCAGCTCCACTCTCTTCGCCAGTAAAGGTTGAATTAAGCGTGCCTGAAGCTTGTTTGAAATCGCTTCCGGGGAAAGAAACGTCGATAGTGCCGTTTGCTCTTCCGGAAAGGGGAACCGCAGATCCGGCCAATGCAGTGAGTGGACCAGAAATCTCCAGATCGTTGAAACGCCCTGCTACGCGGGAAGTACCACCGCGATTAAAAGCTATGCGCGCATTTCCATTCGCCTGGCCTCCGAAAACATCCGCTCTTACATCGCTCAGCTGTAGTTCGCTATTAGTAGCTGTTAGCCGGGCCCGTGCCGGTCCCATGTTAAGCTGGCCCAGCGCTCCGCCGCCGATCGTTAGATCAGCGCTGGCTCGGTAACGTCCCGAAGGCTCGACAACGAATACGGGTTTGCCGAGCTTAACGTTGTCAATCTGTCCGTCGGCGAGCTTAACGGTACCCGCGTTAATGTCTGCGGTGGATCCCTCGACTCGCCCCGCGCGAATTGAGAGGCGCACTCCCGCAATATTGATGTTGCCAATCTCTGCGCCCGCAGCATTGCTGCTCCCTACTTCTACGTTCCTGGCAACCACGCTCGTCACACCATCGCGGCTGACTACGTCGATATTATTGGCTGTGACGCCATTGATTTTTGCGCCTGAACTAACAATCGTTCCTGCTCTCACTTTGGAAGCGGTCGCCGTTGTAACATTATTCTCGCTACGTAGACGCAGATCAGAGGCTGTAAGTCCGTTCGCCCTCGCGCCTGAAGACGTCAAGCTGCCGGCGCTGAACTGACTCGACGAAGCAGTGAGAACGCCGTTGTTCATCTCTGCCCGCGCGTCCTGAAGAATCAACCCCGTGATGGTTGTGCCATAGCTTCGCTCGGCAGCGGCGCGCAATTCACCAACCCAACGAAAGTCGGATCCCGTTCCCATGACACCACCAACAATTTGCACATTGTTGAGTTGAAAATCGCCGGCGCTCAGAAGCGAGGCTACGGCCTTACCGTTGATATCGTAGGTTTTACCCTGGCCGGAACCATTGGCGGTGACAGTCAAGCCCTGGAGACGGATGCCATCCGCGGCGAGCGCGTCTGATTTTATGTTGCCTTCAACTTTGTATTTGTCACCTTCTCCGGAAACAACGCCGGCGAAATTTCCCGTGCCGCGCAACGTCGTACCCGATTGCACCAGGTCGGAGAGCTGAGTGAGATCAACGGACGACGTTATGTTCATCTGGTAACGCAACGCGCGCCAATCGTCCATCGTGCCTTGCAGCCGCGCTTCAGCTACCGGTGAAAGCAAAACAAGTTCCTGAATTTCGGCACGAGTTTGATTAATACGTCCACGGGCTTCGATATCAATGTTGGTCACCGGCCGCCCATCGTAGGTGAAGCTGGAATTTGATAATGCGAGGGTTACGGTATTCATCCAACTCTCGGCCGGGGCGCTAAGATCGTCCGGCTGTACCGTGGCGTTTAGATTACGGGCCTCTCCGGAGATTTCGTGGCGCGCATCGCCGTAATGGATGACGCCATTTTTTATTTCAATGCTCGCGGTGGAATAGGCAAAAAGAATCCGACGGTTCGGTTCAGGTGCGGGGATGTGAAGATTGCGAAAGTTTGAGCGACCTTGCTCGTCAAAAGATATCCAGGCTTCCAGACCTTCTATTTTAAGATCTTTAAGATTGATGTTTCGTTGAAGATTCAGCGCATATAGATCCTCAATTCGTACAGTGGCCAACAGTCGATCAATCTTTCCAAGTTTTTCGCCGGTCTGCGCGTCATAAAGTTCCAGCCCCAACATCTCCACGGTTTGTGGGGGAAAGGTAGTGTGAAACTCTTTAATCTCGGCCCGAATTCCATACTTGGCAAACGTGTCTTTGATTTGGCCCGCCACATAACGGTCGACATAGCCGAGCCGGTACACGAGGAGCACCAGCAGAATAAGGGCTACAACACCGATCGCGGCTGCAACGGTCGCAATAAAAATATTACGTTGGTTTAGGTACCGGCGGCGCCTTCCTTGTGGCGTTACCGGGTGGGCGCGCTCAGCGTCGCGGTCAGCAATTACCTCGGCCACAGGCGGCAGTGGATCATCCGACTTGGAGCGCAGAGCGTCGGCTATCGACTTTATCTCGCCAGACGGTTCCGAAGCATTGGTAGATGACGAATCCTTGCCCGCACTTTTATCGCGATCGTCTACAGTCATATTGGAAGGCCGTTATTGTGGCCTGAAAGTCTTTAAAAATGGGAGAGGGAGCGTCTAAAAGCTAAAAAAGGAGCCTTTGAAAGCAAGAGAGAGAGCTTCCGGACCTAGGCTCGCGGGTCCATTATTTAAGACAGATGGTAAAAACGCTCAGGTGCGTTGCTCTCTCTTTTCCGACAGCGGTTGCTTTGGTTCCATCGACGAATCTTTGAGATGGGCGGGCTGGCCAAGAGGGACATTACCGACAACCTCAAGTGCAAAACCCTCGAGCGCCGCTACTTTGGGGGGATGGTTCGTCAACAATTGTATACGACGCAACCCCAGGTCATGAAGGATTTGCGCGCCCACGCCGTAGTCGCGATCAATTCCATAACCTGTTTCGAGGCTGGCTTCACGTTTGCTGATTTTCTGAGCCTGCATCACTCCGTAGGTGCGCAGTTGATTAACCAGATCCAAACTGTGCTCGCGTTGCCGCAGATATAAAACAACACCCTGGCCGGCGGCTGCGATTTTTTCCAACGCCGTATGCAATTGGAATCCGGTGTCGTCGATCAATGAACCAAACATATCGCAGGTGACATTTTCCGTGTGCACGCGAACCAAAACCGGATCGTCGGTGCGGACGTTTCCCATCACCATCGCCAGATGTACGTCACCGTTGATGATGTTTTCATATGCGACGGCCCGGAATCGGCCGTACACTGTTGGCAGATCAGTTTCAACGGCACGCTTCACTAGAGTCTCTTTGTTGATGCGGTATCTCACCAGGTCGGCGACCGTGATCATTTTTATTTGATGTTGGGCCGAGAACGCCTGAAGCTCGGGCAGGCGAGCCATTGTTCCATCGTCGTTCATGATCTCGCAGATGACGCCCGCCGGGTAGAGACCTGCGATGCGCGCTATGTCCACGCTCGCTTCAGTCTGGCCAGGCCGGACCAGCACGCCTCCCTTCTTCGCACGCAAGGGAAACACGTGACCTGGCCGCGCGAGGTCCTGCGGTCGCGTTTGTGGATCAACAGCCGCTTGAATCGTTGTGGCACGATCTGCTGCAGATATACCAGTCGTTACTCCTTTGCGAGCGTCAATCGACACAGTAAAGGCTGTGCCGAGAAACGAGGTGTTATCGGCAACTTGCGTAGTCAGGTGCAACTCATCGCAGCGTTCCTCAGTTAACGGCAGGCAAATCAGGCCGCGTGCGTGACGGGCCATAAAATTCACGATCTCAGGCGTTGCTTTTTCAGCCGCGCAAACAAGGTCGCCTTCGTTCTCGCGGTCCTCGTCGTCAACGATGATGATCATTCGACCATCGCGAATTTCAGCGACAGCGTCTTTTATGGAGGCAAACTGCATCGGTTTTCGCTCTTCAGATCCAATATTTGAACGCACTGGTATGTTACCCGAAAGCCTCTGATTTTTCGACCAAAGGTCACTCTAGCAAGGTGAACCACCCGAAAGACCGCTGCATCTGGCTTTCGGCCGGGCTAACCCCGTTATTATTTAGACTGTTAGCCCTAATTTAAGGGTAACGTCAATAACCGCAATGTGTCACATTTTACGATTGCGTCGCGGAGGGTTATGCTTCGCGGGTCGTATGCTCTTTTTCATCTGTAGCTCTTTTCTCACTCGATCCGCTTCTTCGTTAGCCAATATAGTAGTTATTTCTATTAACTTGGGGCTTATCGTTTCCATCGCGCTTGCGAATAACTCAGTAAACATGTTCGGCCCGACCTGTATAGTCTTCCTACCGGTAGACGATCGGTAAAAGGCAATTAGATCCTTAAGTTCAGCTTCAGTGAAATACCGGTCATACAGGTCATAGGACAGTTTTTCCATGAGGCGAGCGAGGTCTATGCGCTCTACCAACAGATCTCTCATTCGCTTGTTCATGCGATTGGAATCGTCAACCAACTTCTTTCTCAGACTCTCCTGTTGATTAGCGCTTAGTTCCTGCACCTCTTTAATGCCGGTAAGGGATTGCCAGACTACATCAGGCACTTGCTTTTCATTCTGGTCTAGCAACGAGTTAAACGAAGCCACAGTATTCTTTCCGGCTTCAGTGACCTCCAATAGCTCCGAGATTAAGGCACGCTTCTCGGGACTAACGGTTGAACTTCCGCTTGTGCCTGATTGTTGCTGCGCAGTGGACCACGTAAACTGTGCAAGAATAATACCGACAAGGATCACCATTCGCATTACGTACTTTGCAGACATTGAGAGGTCCTTTCGTCGTTGGCCCACTTCTGAGTTACTTAGAATCTAAGAATGCAGAGCCTTTAGATGAGCTCTCGCTGGTTTTTCAGTGCCCCTTTCAATCAGGTCTCTCCCCTGTTCCTCTGAAGCTCAAAATTCGCTCAACATACTTAGCAATGAGGTCGACTTCGAGATTCACATCATCCCCCGCCCGCAAGTAAGAAAAGTTCGTCACTTCCCAGG
>JBHENH010000174.1:0-5540 GCA_046262135.1 Pyrinomonadaceae bacterium | reverse complement strand
CCATATGTCCGAGTGGTGGTGCCATCAGCTTGGCGGAATCGCTCAAAGACGTGAGGCAGAAAAGCAGGATCAATCCCCGGACCGCTATCGCTCACCTGAATCTGTACATGAGCACTATCATGGCTCAAGCGGACCTCCACTTTTCCCTCACTGGGGGTGAACTTCGCGGCGTTTGAAAGCAGGTTCCATATCACTTGCTGCAGACGATCGGCGTCGCCCGGTACGATCCGCAGTCGGGCCTCGATAATGGTCTCGATGTTGATCGCCTTCTCGGCGTCGGCCCGGGCTGCCCGTTCCCGCTCAAGTAGCTCGGCGCGTTCGTCCTCGGCCCGCTTACGTTTCGTAAACTGGCCAATCTGTCCCCCGATACTCGCAGCCAACTGTAACAGTTCATCGTCGAGTTCCCTGATCTCCATGCTAAAAAAGTCAAGCACTCCTAATACTTCATCACCGAGAAGTATGGGAAAGCCAAACGCGCTATTAATACCTTCTTGCCGGGCGACTGCCGCCCGCGGAAAGTTTGGGTCTTCGGCGACGTTATCGATCCTGGCAGGCGCGCCTTTTTCCCAGATGCGTCCGGGTAGACCCTCACCTCTCTTGAGCGCAACACTGCGTGTGAGTTTCTCGAATTCACTGACCGCGGTGGTCGGAGCCGCGTAGAAATCGACGCAACGCAACACCTGCGCGTCGTGATCTATGGTCCACAAACTGCCGGCATCCCATTCCAGTCCCCTGCACGTTACCTGCAAAATTCTGCGGGCGCTTTCAATGAAGTCAGCCGACTCCGAGAGTATGCGGGTGACGGCATACTGAAGTGCCAGCCTGCGCTCCGTTTGCCTGCGATCCGTAATGTCACGAGTAAAGCAACGAGTGTGTACAAACCTTCCTTGCTCGCGGAACACACTCGAATTAATGCGCACGTGCTTAATCGAGCCGTCCTTGCAGCGGAGGCTAGCGTCATAATCACTCAAAACCTCTCCAGCCTGAAGACGACTGAGAATGTCTTCTATTGCCTCCTGATCGACATGAAAGTCCGCGATGTTGCGACCGATATACTCTTCTCGCGAGTAGCCAAGCAGATCGAGTTCGGCCTGGTTGGCGCGAAGCACCGTACCGCCGGAGCTCACCCAGTGCAAACCGATAGCGGCGTTTTCAAAGAAATCCGTCAGCTCCGCTTCACTACGGCGCAGTACTTCTTCGGCTCGCTTTCGTTCGGTGACGTTCCGTTTGATGCCTACATAACAAATCGGATCTCCGGAACCGTCGCTGGTAGTGAACGCAGAGATCTCAATGTGCCGGATCTCACCTGTTTTTGTATGACTTACTGCTTCGCCGCGGTAGACGCCTTTCTGCGCCAGTTCGTAAACGATGTTTTCAAAGGCTTCGCGACCCATATGTATAGCCGGAGTCTGGCCCAGAAGTTCCTCGTCCGAATATCCAAAAAGATCCCGGTGTGCGGTGTTCTGTTCTACATAGTGGCCTTCAGGGCTGAGAATTGCTATCGGCTCATTGGAGTGGTTGAAGATTTCCCGGTAGAGGTCCAGACCAAACTCCGGCACCTTTAGAGCAGTGGGTCTAGCAGCGCTGTAGCCTTCAGACATGGTTGCTCGTCAAACCGGGAAAATAGCGACACTCAGGGTGTTTGAAGGATCCAGCGAGGGGTACGGGTACAAAACCAGCCTTGGAAAGAACTAGCAAGATACGTGCCGCCCCCTTGTCTATAAATTCAGGGAGGGTAGACTGAAATCTAAAGGATTTCTATCAGATTTCGGGCTTTCTTCTGTTGTGATGCTGATAATGCTCCGTCTTGTAGATCTAAGTGATTGCATCTGGGACGAGTTAGAGAGTAGCGGCCGTTCAGTTCTGATTCACCTTTTGCTGAGATCATGAAAAATAGGAATCAGGTCTGGCAGCGTCTGCAAGTGTCTCTTAATTTCGGTCTGGCGTCGACGCCCCGTATTGAGCGATACCCATGATTGACTTGTCAGGACCTTCCGATGTAAAAACACTTCTGATCCAACAACTATCAATCACCACCTGGCTTACAAAGTCTGCCAGGGCTGGGTAATTCCCTCAGAATGAAAGGAGATCTCACAATGGCATTACGCTTAGGCGACATGGCACCCGATTTCACTGCGGACACAACCGACGGCCCGATTCGTTTTCACGAGTGGATTGGCGATAGCTGGGCAGTGCTTTTCTCCCACCCGAAAGACTTCACCCCGGTCTGCACTACCGAGCTTGGCTATGTGGCCAAATGCAAACCTGAATTCGATAGCCGCGGCGTTAAGGTCATCGGTTTGAGTGTCGATAAGACAGATTCGCACAGCAAGTGGGCCGAAGATATCAAAGAGACGCAAGGCACAGCACTCAACTTTCCGATCATCGCAGACCCAGACCACAAGATCTCCGAGCTCTATGACATGATCCATCCGGAGATCAGCGATGTCTTCACCGTGCGTTCGGTCTTTGTCATCGGTCCTGACAAAAAGGTCAAACTCATGATCACCTATCCGGCAAGCACGGGTCGCAACTTCGACGAGATCCTGCGCGTCATCGATTCACTTCAATTGACGGCGAAGTACAGCGTGGCGACGCCCGTCAATTGGAAGGACGGCGAGGACGTGATCATCGTGCCTTCACTTTCCGACGAGGAAGCGAAGGAGAGATTTCCGGGCGGATGGAAGGCGCCAAAGCCGTATCTGCGCATCACGCCCCAGCCGAATAAATCCGCGGAGGAAACTGCATCGGCGAAGACGGCGCAGTAGCGGCCGAGCTTCGTTACTTGCAATTTAGTTCGGGGCAGTAGCTGGACAGTTGAGGGGGCTAACATGCTCTTGAATTCATGCTCTGAAATCAGCGCTGAAGACTGAGAAGAAAAATCAGCAATCGGCAATCGGCAATGTTGGCTCTTCTTAACAGTCGGTCTACTGAGCCCTCGAGCGTCAGAACTTGACTGGCTCGCGGGGCGCTAACCGAACGGTAACAGCTTTCCACCAGTTTGACGGACTTGTAGCCGCCCTGCGCAGTTACTGCAGGCGGCAAACCCCTGGTAATCGAATCGATAAAGCTCTTATCTTCCTGCAGGACCCCACGTCTCCTCTTTCGCTAACTGGTGCATCGTCTGTTCGATGTTCCGCCCATCCAGCGCTTCGTTGTAAACCAGACTGTTGGAGGCACGCGCGATGCGCCAGGTAGTCACAACCAAAACCGGCGGTGTGGAAGTCCTGCGAGTGGAAGAGAAACCTGGTCCGCAGCCAGGGCCGGGCGAGGTGGTCGTCAACGTACGAGCAGCGGGTATCAATTTTGCCGACATCCTCGCTCGGCAGGGACTCTATCCCGACGGCCCGCGGAAGCCGTGTGTTATGGGCTATGAAGTTGCTGGCCTCGTCGAAAAAGTTGGCGAAGGTGTCGATCCCGATCTGGTCGGTATGCCGGTTGTGGCGATGACGCGCTTCGGTGGACAGTCCGAAAAAGTGGTCGTACAGGCAAGGCAGTTGTTTGAAAAGCCAGACTCACTGACGTTCGAACAGGCCGCTGCCATTCCGGTCAACTATCTCACGGCCTATGCGTTACTGGTGGCAATGGGCGGTTTGCGAGCAGGCGAGGCAGTCCTGATTCATAACGCCGGCGGCGGTGTTGGCCTGGCCGCACTAGACATCGCGAAGCATATCGGGGCCCTTACTTACGGCACCGCTAGTCCGTCGAAACACGACTTCCTACGCAAACGAGGCTTGGATCACCCCATCGACTATCGCACTCAGGATTGGCTTCCGGTGCTGAAGAAGCTAACCGGCGGCCATGGCGTGGAGCTCGTTATCGATCCGATTGGCGGGTCTCACTGGAAAAAGAGCTATCGAGCGCTTAGACATACTGGCCGTTTGGGAATGTTTGGCGTCTCATCAGCGTCTGCCAATGGCCTGAAGGGTAAATTCAAACTACTCAAGGCAGCCGTGCAGATGCCCCGGTTTCATCCGCTCGGATTGCTGAACAAAAATCGCGGCGTCTTTGGCCTAAACCTGGGCCACATGTGGCACGAGCCTGAGAAAGTTGGCGAGTGGGTGCTGGCGTTAATGGAGGGAGTCCAGGAAGGCTGGATTCGTCCTCATGTCGATCGCGCATTTCCGTTCGAGCAGGCCGGTGAAGCCCACCGCTACATCGAATCGCGAAAGAATATTGGCAAAGTGGTCCTCGTGCCTTAGCTGCCCCAAACACCCATACACTTTTCAGCTTCATTGGTGAGGTGTTCTTCATTTCCATTTTTCATTGGGCATTGATGGATTTAGTTTGAGTGCAACTTCAAACATAAATCCGTGCTTTAACTGGAACATCCGCTAACGGAGAATCTCTTCAATGAAAAATGAAAAATGTCAATTGATAAATTTGATAAATGGAAAATGAAAACGGCTGATTCCTCCCGGGGCGATTACCCTCTTCTTGACCTCACGAGCAGGAAAGTGATTATGGTCGAATAAATTAGCCGATGGGCGCCCAAAGAACATTCCGGCGTAAGCCGCCAGCGCCACCTGCCACGTTGGATAGTGCCGAGACATGGGTTCATTGGCCATCAGCCTTGGGCCAACGAAAAGAAATACAATGAAGAAGAACAGGCAGGAAGAGACGCCATACACCAGCGAGATCGCCATTCCTGTTTTTATTCCCTGCTTAAAACTCAACCCACCATTAACAGCACTTGCCTTGATGCCCAGATAGATGGCCGCAATCCCCGCAAGGTTGAAAATGATCGGCGCCAGGATATTGGCTTTAGAGTCTGGCGCAAGCGGAAAGAGAAAATGCGTAACAAGAACCCAGAGGACAACTACGAGCGTAATTGAGAGACCATACTTGGTAGCTATTTTCATACGGGGATTAAGCCCTGGCAATCAAATGAAAAATGGAAAATATTCCATTTACATGGCGATAACCTAACGCCAACGGCGTTCGCCAATTCCAGCCCAGGGTACCCACCCTGGGATCCGGATTCCCCCCGGCGTGAAAAACTCCGAAGGTGTTGGCGAGGTAGCCGCGGGCAAGTTTGATCGAGGGGGAAACCTTTGTGAACTCTTTCAGAGTTAAAAGCATTAGCTTTCTGTCAACCCAGGGTGGTTACCCTGGGCTGGAATTAGCGAACGCCGTTGGCGTTTAGGTCTCGTCATCGTACATGACAAATTAATGAGAAATGAGAAATGGAAAAAGCTTTGTCACCTACGACTTCACATCGACAATAAGCCAAATGGGCGTCCCAGCAGTGAAACGCTTAGGCCGATGCCGCGAGGCAATTTTCTGTTCTCCGGCACCATTGCTGTTGGCGATGAAAAGAGCCGTCTCTCCCATCCTGGTATATTGTCGAATAAAGGCGAAGCGTTTGCCATCGGGAGAAAAAGTGATCGGTGTATCCACATCCTCGATGATCTTGCGCGGCGCACCGCCCAAAACCGGAATTGGGTACACAATCCCTAGTGTCCTGTCTCTAAAGTTCGTCGACAAAAGCGCCGTCAAATTAATCGCTGAGCCTGCGAAGCAGGCGGCAGCATAAAGCC
>JBHENH010000173.1:423-5555 GCA_046262135.1 Pyrinomonadaceae bacterium | reverse complement strand
GTGTCGGGCCGGGCCGGGCCGAGAGGGCGGTGACGGTGTCGGTGAGCTGCCCGGCTGACGTTGACCAGGGTTCGCCCATCACGTTCAACGCCTCGGTGACCGGTGGTCCATCCAGTATGGTGCCTACCTACAACTGGTCAGTATCCGCAGGCACGATCACGAGCGGTCAGGGTACGTCTTCGATTACGGTTGATACAGCCGGAATCGGCGGACAGACTGTGACTGCAACGGTCGAGCTGGGCGGCGTGGCACCTGAATGTTCGCGAACTGCGTCGTGCTCCACGTCGGTTCGTATTCCGCCGTCTCCACCAGTTAGATTCGACGAGTACGGCGACATTCGGTTCAATGACGAGAAAGCTCGTCTCGACAACTACGCAATTCAGTTGCAGAACCAGACCGGGTCGCAAGGTTACATTATTGCCTACGGCACCTGCGAAGGTCAGGGACAAACTCGAGCCGATCGTGCGAAGGACTACCTGGTTAACACGCGCGGAATCGAGGCTGGACGTATTACTACAGTCGACGGCGGCTGCCGAGCCGATCTGGCAGTCGAGCTTTGGATTGTGCCGACCGGCGCAACTCCACCGGCGGCCAGCACCGATAACGCCGTCTCACCTTGTCCTGAATGTAAGCGAGCTCCGCGACGTCGTCGTGGCAGACGTTACTAGTGAGTGACTAGTAATAAGGTATGAACCTCGCGTCCCTGAAGACGCGAACCCTCCGAATGCGGGCGATCTCCTGAAAGAGGTCGCCCGTATCGCTTTTGTTGCCGGGTTTTGTGCAACTAGGTCACGGAGGCGCCGCATCGTAAGTGGGATAGAGAGTTGGTTAGATACAAACGTTGAAAATTATACTAAACTCAGGTCGGGGCCTTGAGTCCCTACTCTTGGCATTGCGACTTGCCTTTGAAAGATGGTCACTAAAGTTATGAAGCTAATCCCCCTCGTGCTGGTTCTACTTGCTTTAACCGTGCAGGCTCTCGGATTTCGGTCGACAGTTGTGGCTGCCGAAATCGACAGCGCGGACCCCGCTCAATATTCCAATGTCTGGCGCTCCACAGGTCCCCCTGGAGGGGACGTACGCGATCTAGTCGTCGATCCAAACAACCCTGATCGCTTCTATTTCGGCACGCTTGACGGCCAAATCTACACATCGGCTGAGGGAGGTAAACGCTGGGAACTTCTGTACAACTTTAACAAGCCGAAGATGTTTGTAGATCACATACTGGTTGATCCGCGCGACTCTAAGACGCTCTACGTGGCCGCTCATAAGCACAAGGAGCCCGGCGGTTTCTTTAAGTCGACCGATGGCGGGCTCAAGTGGCGCGAGAGCAACGAACTCAAGAACGAAGCTCTGCATTCGCTCACTCAATCCAAGTCCGATCCGAATGTCCTCGTAACCGGCACCTTTAATGGAATCTTTCGCTCGGACGACTCAGGAGAGTCCTGGCAGCAATTGACGACCCATAACACCTCCGGGCTGGTTCATGTTGAGTCGCTGGCTATCGATCCCCGCACTCCCGATATTATCTATGCCGGCACCTGGTATCTTCCCTTCAAAACAACGGATGGCGGCAAGACCTGGAAGTCAATCAGGAATGGGATCATTGACGACTCCGACATTTTCGCCATCGATATCGACCCGCGTGATCCAAATCACGTGATTGCCTCCGCCTGCAGCGGAATCTATGAGACCAGGAACGCTGGTAAAAGTTGGCGAAAGGTCCAAGGTATTCCGTCCCAATCTCGAAGAACCCGTGCCATCTTGCAACACCCATCAGTTCCTGGGCTTGTCTTTGCCGGTACCACCGAAGGTTTTTGGCGCTCAGAAAGAGACGGTGATTCGGACTCCTGGATGGTGACCACCTCGCGGCGGTTGGAGATCAACTCGATCACTGTTCACCCTTCACGTCCCGAAACAATCTATATCGGCACAAACAATTATGGTGTGATGGTCTCTAACGACAGCGGGAAAACCTTCTTACCCACCAATGGGGGATATAGCGGCAGGTTCGCCAACACCATCGTGGCGGATCGCGAGATGCCGAATAGGATTTACGCCGCCACTATAAACACTGCTACCGGAGGCGGTTTTCTCTTTGTCAGCAATGACAATGGCCAAACGTGGCGTCCATCGATGCGGAAGCTGCCGTCGCGCGTGATCACTTACTCAATCCTCCAGGACACCCTCAACCCAGACGTGATTTACTTAGGAACCAATCTGGGCATCTATCGTTCCGTTGATAGAGGAGCTTCTTGGGCTCCGGTATGGGCTGCCAATTCAGCTGGAACTGACCCCATTAAGAAACCGGTCACACGAGGGAAGAAAACATCGCGGACCACCCCAAGTTCCCGTCAGCCCCAACAAGTCGTAGCTTCCCGGAAGCCCAACGACACAGTCCGTCGTGTCCAGGTGGCTCTGAACCGCGCCGGTTACAACGTCGGGACGCCCGACGGAAAACCTGGAACCCAAACCGTCGTTGCTCTAGAGAGATTCCAGGCGGATCGCAGTCTTCCCATGACCGGAAAGCTTGATCAGATCACCCTGGCGGCCTTGGGAGTGTCGAAGGGTGACGGCTCTAGCGCCGCAGAAGAGCAAGCCGCATCATCTTTGATCATCACCGATGCTATCAATGCGTTGGTACACACGATCGATGTGTCCAGCGGCAAGCCCAGCTTCCTTGCCGCGACCAACGTAGGTCTCTATCGGAGCCTCGACCCCACGAAGGGCTGGCAGAAACTTCCGTATGGATTATCGATTGATCCTCGCACCACGTCCATCTCCACCAATCTGAAGCAGCCGGAGGTCATCTGGGCAGGCACTGCGGCATCAGGCGTAATTGTCTCGCGTGATGGCGGGCAGACATGGAGGCAGTTGAACGACATTCCCACTGATGCTCCGGTAAATACTGTTGTGCAGGATTCGCAGCGCCCCGGTTACATCTACGTCGGCACGAAGCAGACGTTTTACTCGTCCCATGACGATGGCGCGAATTGGAGTCGCCGCGGCGGAAACCTGCCTTTCGGCGACTTCACCAGCATTCTGATCAATCCTAGAAACGTCGACGAAATCTTCGTGGGCAACGCTTATCAAAGTGGAGAGATAGGAGGCGGCGTATACCGCACTGTGAACGCCGGCAAGACGTGGGCGCGTATTGATCTTAAGGAACATCGACTCGCAAGCCAAAGAATCTGGTCGCTCGCGTTTGACTCACAGGATCAGAATACGCTCTTCGTGGGATCGCATTCCGCGGGAGTTTATGTAGTACCCCGTAGGAGCGAAAGCATTTCATCCGGCAGTCGCTGATCTTGATTGCGGTTCAATGCTACTAGATGGAGTTAAAGGCACCCTGGGTTCGATGATTTTTGTTTGCCCGCTGTGCGTTAGCGCGCCTTGACACACGCTCATTCTGGCGTGTACATTTCCCGACCTACCCGGTAAAAAGCGGCCGGTTATGTCGGAGCAAGCGGGTGACTACGGGCACGGCGGAAATCGAAACACACTAAAAACTCCTTTTCCAGATCTGAACGGCTCGCATTCCTCGCTCCAGCTGCAAAATCCGCCAATCTGCCAACGTCCCAGCCAACAGGCCGCTTGAACTACTGTCCGCCCATTGTGACTGTTGCGGA
The DNA here is from genome assembly GCA_046262135.1 of Pyrinomonadaceae bacterium. Taxonomy (GTDB): domain Bacteria; phylum Acidobacteriota; class Blastocatellia; order Pyrinomonadales; family Pyrinomonadaceae; genus PSRF01. The sequence goes on along the minus strand of JBHENH010000173.1, from coordinate 1,926 downwards.
TAGTATGCGGCAATGTAGCGCGATATGATCTATGACACGGTGAAATTGCCCGGGAAGACCACAGGAGTCTGCATGCTTAGTGAAGAACCCAAGCTGAATAACAGCGACGCGACAGAAGAGAAAATACCTTCCGGTGAGTCGGAAATCTCTCCACCGCAAACCGCAACCGCACCTACGAGTGAACCGGTGTCCATGTCTGATCCCACCAAGGACGATGATGATACCCGCCCGACTGGCGATGTCGACTTTGGACAACTACTCGACCAATTCGAGCAGGAGCAAGCGACGCTGCAAGAGGGTGAAGTCGTTCGAGGCACAGTGGTCGGAATAAGTGAACGCGGTGTCGTCATCGATTTTGGATACAAGTCTGAAGGCATTGTAAACCCCGCTGAGTTTACCGAAGATGGCGTGATCACCGTGAAGGCGGGCGACGAAGTCGAAGTGCTGGTAAAGAGCATGGAAACTGCGGATGGCCTGCCTGTTTTGTCGCGCGCGGATGCCGTGCGCATGAAGGCCTGGGATGATTTGGAGGAGGCCTACCAGGAAGGCTCGACTGTTAAAGGTCGGGTAATGGAGCGCATCAAGGGCGGGCTTCGCATCGATATTGATGGCATCGCGGCCTTCTTGCCCGGCTCCCAGGTTGATGTGCGTCCAGTCCGCAATTTGGACAGCCTAAGGAACCAGGAGATCGAAGCGAAGGTCATTAAGCTCAATCGCAAGCGGTCCAACGTAGTGCTATCCCGCAAAGCCGTCATTGAGGGTGAGAACGCCGGACGGAAAGATCAGACACTAGGTCAGATTGAAGAAGATATTATTGTCGAGGGCCAGATTAAGAACTTGACTGACTACGGCGCCTTTGTTGATCTCGGCGGTGTTGACGGCTTGCTCCATGTTACCGATATGTCGTGGGGACGCCTGCAGAGTCCGAATGAACTCTTCAAGGTTGGCGATAACATCCAGGTCAAAGTTCTCAAATTCGATCGCGACCGAGAACGAGTCTCTCTCGGTTACAAACAACTTTTGCCCGATCCATGGTCGAGCGTTGAAGAACGCTTTCCTATAGGTACCAGAGTAGGCGGCCGCATCGCCAGCGTTGCTGATTACGGCGCTTTTGTTGAGTTGGAAAACGGGGTCGAAGGGCTCGTTCATGTGTCGGAAATGAGCTGGTCGAAACGCGTCAAGCATCCCAGCAAGATTGTTAATCCAGGCGACACAGTTGAAGTTGAGGTGCTCAGCGTTGACCCGAAGGCTCGTCGTATCAGTCTAGGAATGAAGCAGATCCAGGAAAACCCGTGGCAAACGCTACACGATCGCTACCAGATAGGTACCCGAGTTCACGGACGGGTGCGCAACCTTACAGACTTCGGCGCCTTCATTGAGATCGAAGACGGCGTTGATGGACTGGTTCACGTTTCCGATATCTCCTGGTCCAGACGCATCAAACATCCGAGCGAGGTTTTGAAAAAAGGACAGGAGATCGACGCGATCATTACCAGCATCGAT
>JBHENH010000173.1:0-413 GCA_046262135.1 Pyrinomonadaceae bacterium | reverse complement strand
CGCCGTTTATCCCTCTCTATCAAGGATCTCGAACCTAATGCATGGGAGCGATTCGTGAATGAACACAAGCCTGGCGATGTGGTTCATGGGAAGATCGCTCGCTTTGCAAACTTCGGCGCGTTTGTAGAGTTGGACGACAACCTAGAGGGCCTGTGTCACATATCAGAGCTTTCGGACGAACGGGTGGCAAAACCCGAGGACGTGGTCCGCCTAGGCCAGGAAATTGATTTCAAGATTCTCAGAATCGACGCGGAGAGCAAGAAGATAGGCTTGTCCGCGCGAGCTGTAGGCAAGGATGATCAGTTAATCATCGATACCAAGGTATACTCGTCGGAGGCGGGAAGTGGAATGGCATCGCTCGGGGAGCTAGCTGATTTCGGCCCAGGCAGAACTGAGCCCGATCAGGAGTAGTG
>JBHENH010000172.1:0-5579 GCA_046262135.1 Pyrinomonadaceae bacterium | reverse complement strand
CCTATATTAAATATGGCGAGGCTGCGCCTCGTTTTAGATCGGAGGCGCAGCCTCCTCGTTTTTAGAGTAAACGGGACGGTAAGGCGGAGCCTTACCGCACTGTGCGGCGGCGGAGCCGCAGATTAATCTTGTTCAGGTCTGCAAACTATCGCTTCTGGATCTGTTCCATCATCCGCAGCACGTTACCGCCCAGTATCTTTTCCACGTCGCTTTCGGAATAACCGCGCCGCAACAGTTCCGCCGTTAACTTCGGCAAATCAGCGACTGACTGCAGCTCAGCCGGCAGAGCCTGCACGCCGTCAAAATCTGAGCCGATGCCGACATGGTCAATCCCAACCAGCTTAACGATGTGATCGATGTGATCGACAATTCGCGAAATACTGACCGGGGGCAGACGCTTCGCATACTCATCTCGTCGCACACCATCACGGGCCAGCTTCTTCTGCGCGGCATCGCCTTTTGTCTCGATGTAAGCGCACTCCACCATTGCCGCAATCTCAGCGTCAACCCTTTTCTTCTTTTCACTCCAACCCGGTTCGATATGTTCAGGATAGAAAATAACGCAGACGACACCTCCGGTCTTTGCCAGTGCCAGAATCATTTCGTCATCCAGGTTGCGCGGCACGTTGGCGATGGCGCGGCAGGCTGAGTGGGTGGCGATAACGGGCTTCGTCGAAGTGTTTACGATGTCCCAGAACGTAGGGTCGGAAACGTGCGAAACATCCACCATCATGCCCAAACGGTTCATTTCGCGCACCACTTGTTTGCCAAAGTCGTTCAATCCGCGTGTGCGTCCCACTCCATCACCGCTCGAGCCCGCCCAGCTGGTCGATACGCTCCACGCCGGCGACATGTAGCGCACTCCCAGTTTGTAATAACGCTCGACATTCTCCAGCCGTTCGTCGATTGCATAGCCGCCTTCCAAACCCATCAGCGCCGCCAGTTTCCCCGCTGCAGCGGCACTGCGAACATTCGCGGCAGTTGTGGCCAGCTCCCAGGTATCGGGATAGCGTTCTGTTAATGTCCGCACCGCGGCAATCTGCTTGTCCGCCCGCGCGATTGCACTCGAGCCGCCACCACCAAACAATGCCGGATCCACCCAGATGGAAAAGAACTGCGCATCCAGACCGCCCTCTTTGGCCCGCACCGAATCAAAGTGTCCGTCAGGCAATCGCTGTCCGAGATCTAACCCCTCGTCAAGGGCGCGCTGGATGCTGTCGGCATGGAGATCAATAGCAATGGCCCGCCGGTGAACAGTCTGGAGATCCCCGAACGTGTTCCCCGATTTGTTCGTATCATTAGAGTGAGGGGCCTCTTTATATTCAGTTTTTTTCATATTACAGCTGTTACCGAAAGTAATAATCGTTGTTGGAACTATGAAAACGAAGGCCCAAAACGTCACGCAGCGGACACTGGCAGGAAAGCAAAAGCGATTGTTCGTTTTCATCAAATGCCAAAGCATGCGCGATAGTACGCGGGCGTCTTTAAAAGGATCAAGCGCGGCTTGCCATCCGCCTCAAATTTACGTTATTGTGCCTTACTCTATTGAATGTCTTACGCATGGTCCCGAAGTAAGCGGACATGCCCTATGCAACAGCAAGTCTTCCACCATTTCTGCAAACAGTAACTCAAACACATCGCGCCGCCTGGCCTTTGCGCGATGGCAAAAGGAGAGCGAAACAAATGTTTCCTACAGACGGAAAAGCGAAGAACGTGGTTACCCCGCGCATTGCCGACGTCGTCTGGCACGACGGTGAGTTCATTAAATGGGACGAGGCGCGTGTCCACGTTATGTCGCACGTTTTGCATTATGGCTCCAGCGTGTTTGAGGGTATCCGGTGTTACGCCACCAAACGTGGCCCGGCAATTTTCCGTTTGCGCGAACATATGCAGCGGTTTCTGAACTCTGCGAAGATCTATCGCATGGATCATAAGTGGTCGCTGGATGATTTCGTTGATGCTTCGGTGGAACTCGTGCGGCGCAGCGGATTGAAACAATGCTACGTACGGCCAATTCTTTTCCGCAGCCTGGACGAAGCTAACCCAGCCTTCGGAGTAAATCCCTTTCCGAATCCACTGGCCTGTTACATAGGCGCGTGGGACTGGGGAAAATATCTTGGTGACGAAGCAATTGAAAAGGGCGTGGACGTTTGTGTGTCCACCTGGAACCGCCTGACGCCAAACTCAATGCCGGCCATGGCTAAGAGCGGCGCCAACTACATGAACTCGCAACTGATTAAGATGGAGGCGTTGCTGAATGGCTATGCCGAGGGCATCGCACTCGACGATCGCGGTTACGTGTCTGAAGGCTCCGGCGAGAACATCTTCCTGGTTGCCGGCGATATAGTAATTACGCCGCCGCTCTCGTCCTCAATCCTGCCCGGCATAACACGCGACAGCGTCATTCAGATCTGTCACGAGCTGGGAATCACTGTAAAAGAGCGAACCGTTCAGCGAGCCGCTTTATATGTGGCCGACGAACTGTTCTTTAGCGGCACAGCGGCCGAGATTACGCCGATTCGATCCGTCGACCGCATCACGGTTGGCGATGGCGGACGAGGCAAGATCACCGCGCAGATTCAGAAGAGGTTCTTCGAGATCACGGCGGGCGAGCACCAACCTCCCGGGCCATGGCTAACCTACGTGAACGATACGGCGCAAACGCCGGCCGAGAACAACGGACGCGTGACTTCCAGCCCTGCTGAGCCGATCGCGTCGGCTCTCGAAAGTGAACCGGTCGCCCGATTTCGCGCTGTCGCGGTGGAATAACCATTTAAGGTCACTTGAACTGTAAAGGAGCGCCCCGTGGCGCTCTTTTTTTTTCACCGATTCATCAATTGCTTAGCTTTTGGACGACCCCACTACCTGAAAATCGGTGTTGGGGCACTAGATTGTTGCTGTCAGCAAATCCTCAATACTCCAGATGCTCTTTGTAATTCCCTGAGCCATGCAGGGGGTAGCCCTTATCGCTTGATGGTAGCGGCAAAGGTTGTGGTAGCCAATTGTGCGTTCCACAATTCGGTTTCAAGGGCCTTACTGGTGACAGCCAGTAGGGCCTACTTATTTTATGCGGTGGCCGCTTCTTCTTTAGTAGCGGACTCGCTCTCAGTTTCCTTATCGGCTTCCTTGTCAGTACCGTTCTCTTTCGAGCCTTTCTTAGTACTCACGGGCTTTACATTCGGCCAGCTAAGCAATCCCCAAGTATTCTTTGCTGCCCTTCCAAACTGCCCACTGCGTCCGAGGATCGTGTAAAGATTTTGCTTCTTATCTTTCGCGGTACTTCCGCCGATTTCAACCCCACCCTTTTCAAGACCTTCCACAATCTGCTCTGTCTCCAGCGGATGTCCAACAGCCTCAAGCAGCAGCTTCGCGGCTTCGGGCTGCGACTTATTGAAAAACTGCCACGCTGTGACAATGGTTAGAGGATCACCGCTGCGAACCTTTTTACCCGTTGCGGTCGAGGAATCGGAATCGCCCGCTGAGGCTCCGGGGGATTCAAGGGTTGCGACACCCAATTCCCTGTGCCACTCGGCAATCATGGTTTGGTAGGTCTCAACCTTCCTCTGGTATTCCGCAATCATGCTTTTTAGCACTTCCTGTCGCGTCATAAGTCTTTCCCTCCTGTGGACGCATATTAGTCCCTAGCGTTAGGCATGTCAAGATAAAACTTAGGCATTTACCGCCGACTTGACGGGCACGCCTAGAAATGTCTTAATGATGCCTAATAGGCACTATTAGCTATGGCTTGTTTTCACAGAGCGGATGGGTTAAAGAAAGACTGCCAAATTGCGGAGGAAACGAAATGAATATTAAGTACCGAAAAGTTGACGACCAGACGAGGGCGGAAGGCTTCTGGTTTTATCCCTTACTTCAGGTGTTTGTTCGCCATGGCAACAACATGCAACCCGTGCTGACCTTGGTTGACTCGGGCGCTTCTGACTGCATTTTTTCCGCTTCTTTTGGCGAGGTTCTAGGTATCGACGTTCCTACAGGAAGGCCGCACCAATTCCACGGGTTTGACCTAATGGAAGTCCGAGGCTTCGTTCACAAGGTAAACTTACAGGTAAGCGGGTTTCCCCACTGGATTGATATTGATGCGGTATTTATTGAGTCAGAAGTGATGCCGATCTTGGGACAACAAGGCTTTTTTGAAAGCTATCAAGTTGTCTTTGAGCGATTCAGACGGCAGTTTGAGATCAACACCAAAGAGGACGCCATAATAAGAAGTAGGCGCGGACACGGCAGGGGACGCTAAAAGACAAATCTCGCCTTAAAGGAAGGGACTTTGAACAACATTGCTTGAGGGTAGCCCTTTTCTTTTGCTTCGCTAGCAGCTTGGACCGCCGTCTGGCCATCTCCCACAACGAATTCCACACCGTCTTTCTCAACGATGGCCACCCACAGACTCTCGTAGTCCCTTATGAGTTCCGCGAAGGCTGTTTCTTTGTCGGCTGGCATACTTGTTCATCCCTCGTCTTAATACTTCCAATGGAGTCTATGTCATATAGAATACATAGAAATAATGCCGCCTTATACCACCAAAAGGCAAGGCCACAACAAAATTTTGACTTTTGACAGGTCATATTGAATTTTGAGGCAGACGGCGTTATTAAGGCAAAGCCCACAACAACGACAAGTGTACCGAAGGCAATAACATTGAAACGTACAACGTCGTGCAGGGTAGTGGCGTCACCCGTTTTGCACCCATTGCTCACGTCTGAACGCGGAAGGTAAGTAACCTTTTCCCCTATTGGCTCTTACTGGGCAGCACTACCAGCTCCCAGTAAGGGCCGGTAGGCTCCCCGTCATTCACCGGCCACGTCCTTCGCAGACTGAACACATTCAAACCCCACTGCAAGGCTACCGCCAACGCCCGGAAACCCTCGCTCCGTTCGCCATGAAACCGGATCGTAGGCTCAGCGTATGCGTGACCTTCGCCACCCTCACAGGACTCGAATGTCTCAATTCCCGCTTCTGCTAGAATACGCGCGGCATCCCGGATGCCCGTGTCCAGCGATAAATAGAGTTCGTCGGTCATAGCAACAATCTAGTGCCCCACTACCTGAAAATCGTTCTCGTTGACGCTGCTAGTGGCACAGGCTATATGGTTCCCGTCGCTGCGCCCCGCGGTGACTGAATATAACGACCAACTCAGTAGCATCCCAGGCTTTCACAGCAGTAAGTCCTCCTCAAAATCGCATCTTCGGCCAGTTGCTCTGGCGACATCAAGAACGGCATTTCCTATGGCTCTTAAAATTAATGACCTTTTGTTGTTGGCCTGTGGCCACGGCGCCTCTGACTTGCACTTGAAGGCCGGCTCGTTACCGGTGATGCGCATTGGCGGCGAACTTCATCCCGTCCTGGACTGGCCACGCCTCGGTCCGGAAGACACTCTGGACATGGCTTTCTCCATGATGTCGAACCGGCAAAAACAGAAGCTTAAGGAAGTCTCGGAAGTTGATATCGCCTACAGCGTGAAGGGTCTTGGTCGTTTTCGCGCCAACATCTTTCAGCAAAGAGGCACAGTAAGCATCGTTCTGCGCGTCATTCCGGATCAGAGCCGAAACACCGCCCAGCTG
>JBHENH010000171.1:429-5585 GCA_046262135.1 Pyrinomonadaceae bacterium | reverse complement strand
TGTTTGCAGCTCTCTTCCCGTGTGGTTCCATTACTGGCGCTCCCAAGATTCGCACCATGGAGATTATTCGTGAGCTGGAACCCTTTCCACGTGGTATTTACACGGGCACGATCGGTTTCATACGTCCCGGTGGTGACTGCGTGTTCAATGTAGCAATTCGCACAGTTGTGCTGGACTCAGATACGGGCGCCGCGACGTTTGGAGTGGGTGGCGGAATTACGACCGACTCAACCGCGGAACGCGAGTACGACGAGTGTTTACTGAAGAGTTCGTTTCTCAATGCCCCGGTTGTTCCTTTTCGACTTTTCGAATCCATTCTTCTTGAGAAGGGTGAATTTTTTCTCCTTAGCCGCCATATTGAGAGACTAAGGGCATCGGCGAAGTATTTCGGCTTTCGCTTTCGGGAAGAGGAGATTCTCTGCGCGCTGGAACGGGTGGCAAGGACATATTCAAATGCCAGGTGGAAAATTCGCCTACTGCTGGCCAAAGATGGAGAGATCGATACCGATGCGGTTCATCTCAGCGCTGCTGACCGCGGAACGCTGCCTGTAGCCTTAGCCGCTGAACCAGTAAATTCAAGCCAGAAGTTTCTCTTTCACAAAACAACGAATCGCTTGATCTACACCCGTGCGCTTGGCAAACGGCCCGATTGCTACGATGTAATTCTCTGGAATGAGCGGGGCGAGATCACCGAGTCGACTATAGCGAATGTCGTGATCTCCATTGATGGACAGCTCTACACTCCTCCCCTGGAATCAGGATTATTGGCCGGGACATTTCGCGAGGAACTTCTGGCCGTCGGGACAATTCGCGAGCGGGTGATTCTAAGAGAGGAACTTCGCATGGCCGCAAGCCTTTTCCTAGTCAACTCAGTGCATAAATGGATACCGGTTATTCTCACAGCCTGAAGGATCAATACAGAAATTTGGAGACCTATCCAAAATCCCAGATCGCCTGCGCCTTCGCCCTGTCGCGGCGATCTCAGTTCTTACAGATTGGCTTACGAAGGAAGCCCGATTTTGGCGCATTTCCATCGCCCCAATCCCTTACGGCAAAACCAAAGCTAGACCGTTTACACGTGGCTTTGAACTTGCGTGATGCCGTTGCACGAGCTAGTGATCTGCTTTCATGTGGGAAGAAATGAGCGCATGGAAAATCAGAAACGACGCTCAAATTATCCCGCTCGAGTTCTTCCGAAGTGCCAAAGTGGTAAGTGTAAGAGAAAACCAGCGTTGGCCGAGGTTTTAGCCCGCGCCCCAACATCTTAGGAGGATTCCCCATGCTGAGGTTGAGCCCATTAAGCCTTTGGTTTCAGTTCCTGCGTCGAATGGCAGCCACGCTAACTCTGCTTGCAATCTACAGCCTGCTCGTTCTGGGCCAGTCAATTCCCACTGGGTCTCTTTCAGGATCCGTCACGGACACTTCTGGCGCAGTCGTTCCCAATGCGACCGTCCTGCTGAAGAGTGATGGCACGAATGCGGAATTTACGGCCCAAAGTTCTGATAGCGGAACGTTCAGAGTGCCGTCATTAGTGCCTGGGCTATATACAGCAACCGTTACAGTCAAGGGGTTCAAGCAAACAGTAGTACAGGGAATCAAAATTGATGTCGGCAAGACAGCTAATCTAAACATCAGTCTGGAAGTTGGACAAGTGACTGAATTGGTCACTATAGCTGGTGGCGGGGAGGTCTTGCAGACAACGCAAACCTCGATCGGCTCGACTATCACAGGGCGTCAGATTATTGAACTGCCTTTTGCCACGCGCGACGCCATGCAACTCGTACTCACGCAGCCAGGTACGCAAACGCCGGGGACGCCTCGTGCCTCTTCTATTAATGGCCTGCCAAAGGGAAGTCTGAACATCACGCTGGACGGCATTAACGTTCAGGACAATCTGCTCAAATCTTCAGATGGATTTTTCACTTCAACGCAACTTAAAGCAGATGCCGTCTCCGAGTTGACTGTCTCAACCGCAACGCCCGGAGCTGAGAGCGCTGCAGGTGGAGCGGCCGAGGTCCGCGGAACTACCAAAGGCGGGACAAACGAGTTCCATGGCGGCGGGTTCTGGCAGCACCGCAACACCGCGCTGAATGCAAACTACTATTTTAATAACATCGATCGTTTGGGTCGTGATCGCATCTTGCTGAATCAATTCGGCGGAAACCTAGGAGGTCCCATCTGGCGCGATCGCATTTTCTTCTTCGTGAACTACGAAGAGTTTCGGCTGCCCCAGACATATAACGCCGCTCGAACAGTTCTGACAGATGTGGCCAGGACGGGTGTCTTCACGTACAAGGATTCAACCGGGGAGACGCGAAACATCAACCTCCTCGCACTTGCAGCAGCTAAGAACCCGTCGCTTCCTGCGTCCGTTCGACCCTACGCAACGACGCCTGATCCCATCGTCGCCAACCTGCTGAACCTCTACGCGCAAGGCACCGCATCGGGCGGCACGTTGAAAAGTCGTATTAGCAGCGCCAACGATTTCAATCGGCTGGATTTCAACTTCCAGACTCCAGGCTCCAACATACGTCGCTTTCCGACAGCAAGGTTAGACTGGAATATTACTAAGAATAACCAGCTGGAGTTCGTCTATCACTACCAGCAGTACAACACTAACCCTGATGCAGTGAATGGTCAGTTGCCGGTTGTTCCCGGCGCTGGTATTTCGCTAGGGTCAGCAGAGCCTGTCACTGGCAGCATTATTCGCAACGCTTTCTCGGGTGCGATCGCCTGGCGTTCTACCCTCTCCTCGAATTTTGCCAATGAAGTGCGGGCCACGCTCGGCAATGGCGGCATTTCAATCTTCGGCAGCGAAGCGGTTCCCTCTCTGTATGGCCACACGCGCGGATACGCCGTTGATTTTCCTGTATATGTGAGCGATCCATTCACACGTCGCAGTCAGTCACGGCGTCATACTCCTATTTCAATCCTCTACGACAATGCCACCTGGATCAAGAACACTCACACATTTAACTTCGGCGGTACTTTTACCTCCATAAAAGGGTACCAGGCATCCGTTGGCACTCAAACGATCCCGGTCATCGCTTTTGGCATTGCAACTGGGGATCCCGTGAATACTGGTGCGACATCAATTTTCACGACGACGAATTTTCCCAACAGCACAAGCGGCCAACGCGCCGATGCCTCTAGCCTTTACGCGCTTTTAACAGGACGCGTTAGCAGCGCTTCTTATTCGGCATCGCTTGATGCGGAATCCAAGCAATACCTGCTCGATCAGTTCACAGAGCAAAATCGCCAGAAAGAACTCGGCTTTTTCGCTCAAGACTCCTGGAGATTTCGACCTAACCTAACAATCAATTATGGGTTGCGCTGGGAGATCGATAATGTTCCGCGAAATGTCAATGGAACCTATACGACCGCTGGTTATGAGTCTGTATGGGGCGTTTCGGGAGTGGGCAATGTCTTCAAGCCTGGGGTTTTTACTAACAACAAGATTCCGCAATTTCAGTTAGTAACCAAAGACACCAAAGCCTATAAAACCCGTTGGCATGATTTTGCTCCATCTTTCGGTCTCGCCTGGACTCCCCACTTTGGCTTCAAGAATACCGTCCTCAGATCTCTCTTCGGAAAAGACGATCAACTGGTACTGCGCGGAGGCTACTCCATTGCTTTTGTACGTGAAGGCTTCAATGTCTTTTACAACATGTGGGGGGCAAATGAAGGTGGAACTATCAGCCTGAGCGTGAGCCCCGGCACTACACCGGCTGATTTCGTGGGACCAAGTGGGTTTACAGGCCCAGGCAGCGTGCTCTTCCGGGATCCCACTCTGCCGCGACGCTTGCCGCCCGCGAGCACCACCTTCCCGATTACGGCCGGCCCGGGCGCGTCCTTTAATGAATTTGATCCTAACCTGCGGCTGGGATATGTCCAGTCATGGTCGTTCGGCTTGCAGCGGGAATTAACCAAGAACACGGTGCTCGAGATCCGATATGTAGCTAACCACGGAACCAAACTCTGGCGTCAGCTTGAGCTCAATGAAGTGAATATTTTCGAAAATGGCTTTCTCGATGAGTTCAAGATTGCTCAGAAAAACCTCGCCATCGCCCGGGCCGCGAATCCCGCCAGCAACAACTTCGGCAACCAGGGACTTGCCGGGCAGGCGCCAATTCCCATCATCTCGACCGCGCTCGGCGCGGCAAACACTAACGACGTGGGATTCGCCACAACGGTAACACGCGGTTTGGCGGGCACTCTGGCCAACAATATCGCCTTTACCGCAAGCCGCATGAACAACCTAATCAATGCTAATCTGATTCCGTTCGTCACCCTTCCCAATGGTACGAAAGTCTCGAACTTCTTCATCGTCAATCCACTGGCGACAGGAGGATCGTTCCTGGTTACCAACACTGGTCATACGACCTATAACTCGCTGCAAATCGAGCTGCGGAAAAGATTCTCAAGCGGTCTCTTATTGGACGGTAGCTACACTTTCGCAAAGTCGCTATCGAACATGTTCAACTCAAGCTCGTCGGTCTTCATTCAGCCGACCACGTTAAGGGATGAGGGCTTTGACAAAGGCCCGTCGCCCTTTGATATTCGGCAAGCGTTTAAGATCAACGGTATCTACGAACTGCCCTTCGGGCCCGGACGACACTGGCTTGCTGATACTAATCCAGTCTTTAACAAGCTTCTCGAAGGCTGGCAGATCGGCGGAGTGGCGCGCATCACGTCGGGTACAGTGCTGCGACTAACGGGCGGACGCTTCACCTTTAATCAGAACATCAACACGCTGGACAATGGTGTGGTTCTTCAAAACATCACCACCAGGCAGCTCCAGAGTTTGGTCAAGATTCGAAAGGACCCTGGCGGCCTTGTCTACTGGCTTCCACAATCTATTATTGACAACACCCTGGCCGCCTTCGAGGCTGGAGGGAAGACGCTGGCTGATTTCAAGCCGGGTGAGCCGTATATAGGACCACCCACCACTCCGGGCAAACTGGGGGCTCGTATCTTCCTCTATGGCCCGTGGCAGAAGCGCATTGACCTGAACATTCTGAAGCGGACGCGCATCACGGAAAAACTGACGATGGATTTCCGCGCGCAGTTCCTGAATGCGTTTAACTATCAGAACTTCTTCATCGGCGGCCTCAATAGCGTCAACAGCCCGATTCTGACGGGCGGCGGCATCGGCG
>JBHENH010000171.1:0-405 GCA_046262135.1 Pyrinomonadaceae bacterium | reverse complement strand
ATACGGTTAAACTTCTAGCAGGGACATCTCAACCTGAGATGTGGGTGGGCAGAGAGGTGTCCGGGTCGGCCGCCTCTCTCTTTTTTTCACTTAGTTTTTAATCGGGTCTTTTGCCAGGGCTGCTTTGATTCTCTCAAGGGCGCCCTGAACTTGCGCGATGTTGGGCGCGCCCGGCACATCCTTCAGATACTGTTCAAAGGCTCGCTGTGCAAGTTCAAATTTCTGCTGATCGACGTAGAGTCGGCCTAGAAAGAGTTGCGCATTGCCCATCTCGGCTCCGCCGAGTTTGTAGGCGCGCAACAATTCACTTTCAGCCTCAGCATAGCGCCTTAGTTGCAAATAGGCCCCGCCCAGTAAGAGATGTGCGTTTGCGGCGTTTGGATCAAGGGTTATGGCCTTCTGTAG
>JBHENH010000170.1:5306-5593 GCA_046262135.1 Pyrinomonadaceae bacterium | reverse complement strand
TTTCACGTGGCCGCACTCTTCGCAGAAGTAGGCGATGAGCGAGCCGAGGAATTCTTCCGCAAGCTCAAAGCAAATGGGGTCAAGATCGTTCCTGGAAATTCAGTGGTGAGAGACATGGTGGCGCGCGGCGATGTAAAGGTTGGACTGACTGATACGGATGATGTAAACGTTGCGCTCGAAGATAAGCAGCCAGTGGCGATGGTCTTTCCGGATCGCGACGGAATGGGAGTGCCTATCATGCCAAACATGGTCTCGCTGGTTGCGAATAGCCCCCACTCCGAGGCAGG
>JBHENH010000170.1:0-5149 GCA_046262135.1 Pyrinomonadaceae bacterium | reverse complement strand
CCAGATCCCGCTGCACTCGGGCGTGGAAGGACCGAAGAATATCCCACCACTCTCTTCCTTCAAACCAATGACGCTCGACTACAGTAAGGCCGCTGATCGGGTGGAGGATGTAACGAAGCGCCTACAACCAATACTCGGATTGTAATAAAGGAATTAGTTGGAGACGGTATCCGTCAAAACAAGTGCAATCCCTCGTCAGCGTGTCTCGCCCTCAGCACGTGCCCTGATATTGGCATTCGCCATAACGCTGTTTCTCGTGTTCTGTGTGTTGCCGGTGGTTTATATGTTCGCCGTCTCTCTTACGGAAGGGACGACAGGTAGTTTCACTCTCAGTAACTATCGACAGCTACTCACCGAAACGCGGCAGCGTGGGTTACTGCTGACGAGCATCCTGCTCGGTGGCGGCGTGGCAATATTCGCAACCATTTTGGGCGCACCACTGGGGCTGCTGCTGGCGCGCTCCGACTTAGCGGCCACGCGGTTGTTGCGAATCGCACTCGTTGTTCCACTTGTGATTCCACCTTATGTGATGGCGCTTGCGTGGGTTCTATTGACTGGGCCAGTCGGGCTTTTCGCCAGGATGGCTGGACGCGACTTGTTGTCGGACTGGACCTACAGTCTCACAGGCACAATCGCCGTCCTTGGCTTAACATTCTATCCGCTCTCAATGTTAGCGACCGAGGCAGCCGCGCGGCGCGTGGAGAGTCGTCTGGAAGAAGCAGCAATGCTAGTAACCAGACGGCGGGATGTGCTGTGGCATATTACGCTGCCATTAATAGGGCCGTCCGTCGTTGCGGCTGGTCTCATCATATTCGTACTCGCGATTTCCGATTTTGGTGTGCCGGCGCTCTTACACATTCGCGTGTTCACCACGGAAGTCTTCACCGCGTTCGGCGCCTTTTACGATTTCGGCGCCGGGGTAGCACTTTGCGCGCCGTTGCTCGCGCTTGCGCTGATTGTGAGTCTGGCTATCAAGTTCATTATCGGTGAACGTTTATTGGTTACGACTCGAAGCGTGCGTTTGGGACTTCCTTTGACTTTTGGCAGGCCGCTTCGAACTGCGATCGTGATCTGTATCGCTGCCGTAATTGTTGCATCGACGCTTTTACCACTCGCGGCACTCCTATTCGAGACAAGAGGAGTTACTCGGATCGCGTCAGCCGCTTCAACGTCAGGAGACGCAATCGTTAACAGTTTATGGCTGGCGTTTTCAGGTGCGACATTCATCGTCGCATTGGCTGTAGTGCTGGGCTACGGACGTGCGCGGGCGCGGAGCCGTGTTCGGACGTTTTTAGATCCCGGATTTATCCTGCTTTTTGCGGTACCGAGTACTGTGGTCGGCGTAGGAATAATTGGGCTCTGGAACCGTCACGGTGCTATGGGCCAGATTTATTCAAGCCAATGGATAATCGTAATCGCCTACATTGCGCGTTTTGTGCCAGTTGCGGTATTGATGCTGGCGGCAAGTGTCCGACAGATTTCCACGTCAAGTGAAGAAGCGGCCGAACTAGCAGGTGCAAGTTGGACGGGCACTTTCGGCGGCATAGTTCTGCCGCAATTACGCTCGGGTCTTGCGGCAACCTGGGTCGTGTCGTTCATCTTTTGCTTTGGAGAGCTCGGAGCGACAATACTCGTCACTCCGCCGGGCGAGTCAACCTTGCCTGTTCGCGTTTACACACTCATCGCGAACACCCCTTCTTCCGAAATGGCTTCACTGGCGCTGTTGCAAGTGGGCATCACACTCATACCGCTGGCGTTGCTCAGTGTCTTCCTCCGTAAGAAAGGAGCGAGAAAACTGGCGTGAGCGGCGCTTTTCTACGTCTCGTAGCGGTGACAAAGCGCTTCGATGAAAGCTCCGTGATCGAGCGCGTCTCTGTCGAGGTTCCTGAAGGACAAGCTATGGCAGTGTTAGGACCATCAGGCGGCGGTAAGACAACTCTGTTAAGGCTAATCGCCGGGTTGGAAACGCCAGATGATGGCGAGATTTGGATCGCTGGCCAGAAGGTCGCAATGAAAAGACATAACATTGTTCCGCCACGAGCACGCAATGTTGGATTCGTCTTTCAAGACCTGGCGCTGTGGCCTCATTTAACGGTGGCCGGTAACTTGGATTTCGTTCTTCGGTCGCAGCGTTGGGAAAGGCGCAGGCGAAAAGATCGGATCGACGAAGTGCTGCGCATGGTTCATATGGCGGCTCACGCTCATAAATATCCGAGCCAACTTTCTGGCGGTGAGCAACAGCGGGTCGCGATTGCGCGGGCGCTGGTCGCGCGATCGCAGCTATTACTGCTGGATGAACCGCTATCCAATCTGGATTCCGATCTCAAGAATGCTCTGCTCGAAGAGCTCTCTGTTCTGCAACGACAGCTCAAGGTGACAACGCTGTATGTAACGCACGATAAGGCGGAAGCTGCGACTTTCGCAGATCGCATTGTGCAAATGAAAAGCGGTCGGATAGACGACGAGGTAGTCATATCGGACAAGTCAAAGTTTAATGCTTCGGCAAAGGCAATCTCATGATCGTGCAAGGAGTGAGTGATGAAAGATATGTCAAGACGAGAAGCCATATCGAAGATAGCGACCGGAGGTGCTGGCTTAGGATTACTAGCTGCTTCAGGTGAACTCGTAACTGCAAGCCAAAATGCCACGGCTGACGCAACGATTGCGCGCGCGTTTCGCGGCCAACATCAACCTCGTCCACTATCCTTCGATCCGGCAAAGCTTAAAGGACTGTCCGAGAAGTTGATCCGTTCGCACTGGGAGAACAATTATGGCGGCGCTGTTAAGGTGCTCAACGCGGTCGAGCAACGATTGGCTGCGATGCTCAAAGAAAAAGATCTTCCCGCGTACATCTATGGAGATTTAAAACGAGAAGAGTTGGTCCGCAGCGGATCGGTCGTGCTGCACGAATTATACTTCGCAAATCTCGGAGGTGATCCGAAACCTGGCGGCAAAGCACTCGACGTCATCAAACAATGGTTCGGTAGTTACGAACAGTGGGAAGACGAGTTTAAGAAAACTGCGAACGCTCTCGGCGGTGGTTCAGGTTGGGTAATCTTCGCCCAAAACACTCACACGGATGAATTTCACAATTACTGGTCGTGGGATCACATGCACAACGTTCCTATGGGACGACCGTTGCTGGTGCTCGACATGTATGAACACGCCTACCACATGGAGTACGGCGCCGCTGCGGCGAAATATATTGACGCATTTATGCAGAACGTGAATTGGGAAGAGGTAAATAGGCGCGTCGAAGCTATCTCGAGACGGTGAACTCCAGCGCGTTTCCTTTATGATAACGATGTTTACGTATTCGCGCGGCAGCACCTAAACGAAACCGTGATTATTGCGATCAATCGCGCGGCGCAGGAGAAGAAGATCGCTATGCCAGCAGGGGCAATTGGCTTAAGAGACAATTCGCAAGCGGTGGGAACAATTGGAAGCATCGAAACAGCGACTTTTGCCAATGGAACCGCGACTTTGACTCTGCCACCCAGGACGGCAAGTGCGTACGTTGTACGGTGAGGCTGATTTCATGGAAGGCCGGGTTTTCACCCCGTTAGGGGTGAGATGTCTATAGCGACGGAACCCTCGACCACCCTCCGGCTCCGTTCGGAGGAGCGGAGAGTATCTCTTGAAGCTTACCGTCTAGTTGCGATCCGCTCCTCCTAACGGAGTTGGGGAGGAGTTGCGTTCGAATCTATAGACACCTCACTCCTACGGAGTGAAAACCCTGGCAATCGATAACAAATTGGCGAACGCCCTTGGGGTAAACACCTAAACTAAATGAACTTTCCCAGATCGAGCGGCATTCTGCTTCACCCGACATCGTTGCCTGGGCCGTTTGGCATTGGTGACCTTGGTCGGCAGGCCTATGCCTTCGCCGGTTTTCTGGTCGCCAGTGGACAAAGCCTGTGGCAAGTGCTTCCGCTCGGACCAACGGGTTATGGAGATTCACCTTACGCTTGCTACTCAGCTTTTGCCGGCAACACTCTCCTGATAAGTCCGGAAAAACTTGTCGAAGACAAGCTCCTGGTTCAAGAGGATTTGACGGGAACAGCAACCGGCCCCCAGGAATGCGTGGATTTCGAAGCCGTTCATAAGTTCAAGGATTCAATACTGGGCAAGGCGTTTGCACGTTTTACCCAAAACGCTGATTCAAGGCTTCGCACCGCGTTTGAAGAATTTCGCCGGCGCAACCTCTCATGGCTCGACGACTACGCGTTGTTTCGAGCTCTCAAAGATGCACATGGTGGCGTGGCCTGGAATGAATGGGACGCCTCATATGTTCGCCGCGAACCGGCAGCACTCGCGAGGGCCGCCGAGAAGCTCCGCGATCAGATTGAAGCACAGAAGTTCTACCAGTTTCTTTTCTTCAGACAGTGGTTTGCGCTTAAGTCATACTGCAACGAACGTGGAATCAGGTTTGTGGGCGACATTCCCATTTTCGTGGCCCAGGACTCGGCGGACGTCTGGACCAACCCAGACCAGTTCAAGTTAAACAAGAACGGGACTCCGATTGTGGTTGCCGGCGTTCCTCCTGACTACTTCAGCGCCACGGGACAGCTTTGGGGCAATCCCTTGTACAACTGGGACCACATGCTCGCTGACGGATTCAAGTGGTGGATCAGGCGAGCAGAGTCGACCTTGAAGGTTGTCGACATCGTGCGGGTGGATCACTTTCGTGGGTTTGCCGCTTGTTGGGAGATTCCGGCCGGCGACAAGACGGCGGAGCGTGGGCGCTGGGTGAAAGCGCCCGGGAGAGAACTATTCGCGGCAATTCGCGCGGCGCTGGGCGAGCTGCCGATTATCGCTGAAGACCTGGGCGTAATAACCCCGGACGTCGTAGCCCTGCGGGACGGATTTGGTTTTCCGGGAATGCGCATTCTGCAGTTTGCTTTTGGCGGCGACCCTAAGAATATCGATCTGCCGCATAACTACGAACGCAATGTTGTGGCCTACACCGGCACTCACGACAACGATACGACGGTTGGTTGGTTTAGCAGTGTGCCTGGGGAAGGCTCCACCAGAACGGCTGAGCAGATCGAGCGGGAGCGAACTTTTTGCCTTAACTATTTGAATACCACGGGCAAGGAAATCCATTGGGACTTCATTCGCGGAGTGATGGCGTCGGTGGCGAATACCT
>JBHENH010000169.1:5275-5676 GCA_046262135.1 Pyrinomonadaceae bacterium | reverse complement strand
GCATAGACCGCAATATGCATGCTCTTGAGATCGTCACTGATGACTGCCTTGTTTGTATTTTCCATGCGAGTTAGAGTTTTGATGCCTGCGCGCTACCTAGGCTTTAGTAAGCCAATCTACGTTTATCTCCTGTTCGACCTGTTTGAATTCGAGATCGCCAGTAGCCAAGTGAGCTTTTCGCTGCCGCGCTAAGGCTGCGGCGAAGCAATCCGCAAATGACATTTTGTTCTTGGATTTGAAATACCCGGCTCCCTTTGCAAGCTCCCAATCGGCATCGATAAATTCGATTCCCAGATCGCGAAGCTGTTTGATACTCGCGTCGGCATCTGCCGCAGAAGCTTCGCGGGCGACGATATACCAAACCTCGCCTGCGTTTACGACGGTCATCAACAATGGGATTT
>JBHENH010000169.1:0-5265 GCA_046262135.1 Pyrinomonadaceae bacterium | reverse complement strand
AGCAATAACCGCCCACGAATCGAGAACTACCGCTTTTGGGTTTTTTGGCATTAGCGTTCCCGCTCGCGTTCCTTTTCAGCCATCAGCGCCTTCATGAGTCCTTTGCCACGAAACTTCCCGCGCAGGCTATGAACGTATTCACGCGTTATGGGCTTAAGGATGATCTCTTTGCCGTTCTCCTCGATTTTTATTCGAGTCCCCTCTTTAATTCCAAGCCGTCGCCGAATCGAAGAAGGGATGACAATCTGTCCTTTCGAAGTTGCCGTCGTTTCCATCACCGTCCCCTTTCTCTACCGCTAGCCTGCGTTTATAACATCACCGCCAAAGTAAGTCAATTAACTCTATGTATTACTTATTCACGATTATCCCACGCGCCGGACGAATGGGGAATTCCAGCCGAAGCCTGCCTCGTTTTGCTCCGGCCTCCTCACATTCGGCAAGATCCCACAAGTCCGGGCCCTACCGCCTTCCTGGCGCACGCCGACGAAGTTGTATTGTCGTCCAAACGACCCTAGATTTCGAAGAAGCCGGGTGGGAATCGTTTGAGGCGCACGCAACTCGTTGGGATTGTCTGGCGGCACCTATGTCAGATTGTGACTCCCGTTTGGGTAAACCTTAACCGTGTAATCCCGGCGTCGGCCTGATCGCGTATTTGCCTGATCGCTCGCACACAATGCGACCCCAGCATAGCGAGCTCTTCTAGTACATCTAGTGGTAAATTAGGCTTACCTAATGAAGTCAAAAAAGGAGTTATCCTCATGTTTCCGGGAGCAGACGAATACGGGGAGCAGATAGATCATTTTGAAAGTTTCAATCCGCACATCCATCACTATCTGCGTATGAAAGAGAAAGACAAACATTACACCGCTTTCGCGTTTGTACCATCGGTGGGTAAAAGTTTTGATCATTATTTTGACCACGAGCCTACGCGCGACGAAATCCTAAAGTGGTTTAATAAAGACGAGCGGTTAAGGCTTTTCCGAAAGGATGAGTGACAATGGCAAAGTGCAGATGGCCGGACGGCAGTTGCCGCAACGAGGCTACAAAGGTGATCTACCGTATGGCTAGCGAAGAAGAACAGAAATTCAGCGAAGTTGTTACTGACTATGGAGCGAAGTGGACGGGACTATTGGAAACCAACGTTTGTGATACACATCTTGAGGCAGCAAGAAAAGAGTATCCTCACATCGCGAATAAGGAGCCTCAATGAGAATTGAATTAGCGCACCTTCAAGCGCGGTCAACCACAGGTCAATTGGTTGATTTTGCCGCATTCTTCGCCAAGGCCAATAACGATAACGACCAAGCTCGTGCGGCATCGCTAATAGACCTGAAAATTGCAGCTGGTCAGGCAGGGCTAAAGGTTGACGCGGCGGCACTCGTTTACGAACCGTTTAACGAAGTACGTTGGTGGGGTGACGCCTTTGTCGTTGACTACATAAATAAGCGCCGGGTGCCGGAACCGAATCGTTACATTGAATCTTAGTTGGGGAAACATGGGAGCAAAGAAAACGCAGCATGACCGTTCAATATTCGCGAGGCGTTAGACCAACGTACGATTTAAAGACCTTTGAGAAGTGGCTCTGGATAACAATCGAGACTCTCGCTCGGCCAGCATCTTCGGTTACCGCTTCCCCTCATCCTGAGAACGAAGCAGGTCTCGCAGATCGCTGAGGCCCTTGATCGCAGCGATGCCGGCGACGATAAAGAACACGGCGGCTGCGACGGCCAAAGATGATGATCCAAAGAAGTGCGCCGGTTTTCATGTTGTTTCCTCTGGACGAAGTTCAATAGGGGGATAGGCCTTCTGTGTGAGCAGCGACCCAACGACCATTCCGGAAAAGGCGAGGATGAAACTGAGCAAACCGGATACGTTCACATCCGTGATGAAGGCCATCCATGTTGGCAGGGATCCGCGCCATTTCTCTCTTCGCTTGAGGTCCTTTATGGCTACAAGTAGATCAACTTCAATTAGCTTTCCTAGTATCCAACCCATCGGTGTCCGCCGCTGTAGCATCGATGCTTGTTCACAGCCGTTCGTGGTCACTGCATGATTAACAAACAGACACGCCGTTGCTTACGCGCGGGCTATTGCCCCGCGCCGGGGGTTCTGATGACGATGCGATCCTTTCCAGAAAGCAGCACCCGTAAATGTAAATTGGCAATACTCGCGATTGCGGTAATTCTACAGGTGCTACGGGCGGCGGTTATCTTTTTGCCGAAATCACTCAAACGCGCAAACAGAAGCTGTCACCCGACAGGAAACACTTCGCGGCTCGGTAACGCCGGAATGCGAACGGTGGGACGTATTGCATTACCACTTGCAGGTAGAGTTCTTACCGGAAACGAGAGGGTTGGGAGGGTCGAACACTATAACTTTCAAGATGCTAAAATCGAGAAACAAAATGCAAATTGATTTTCAGCACCGTTAGCAATTACAAAGATCATGGCGCGGAAGCTTCGTAGGTTCGTACACCAATACCACACGCGTCACTCCGTTCCGGATTCTGAGAACATCGGTTTACTGCCGCTCGGGCGGCGCATCATAAGGGAGAAGTGACATGGATGAACCAGCAAAGAATACGATTTGCCTTTGGTACGATGGCGATGCCGAGGACGCGGCGCAATTTTATGCCGAGACTTTTCCCGATTCATCCGTTGGCGCGGTGCACCTCGCGCCGGGTGACTTTCCGTCCGGGAAAAAAGGAGACGTGTTGACGGTCGAGTTTACTGTGATGGGTATTCCCTGCCTCGGGCTCAATGGCGGATCCGCGTTCAAGCACAACGAAGCATTCTCGTTTCAGGTCGCAACCGTTGACCAGGCCGAAACCGATCGTTACTGGAACGCAATCGTCGGGAACGGCGGCGAGGAGAGTGCGTGCGGTTGGTGCAAAGACAAATGGGGCTTGTCCTGGCAGATTACGCCAATCGCTCTGACGAAAGCTGTAACCGATCCCGACGCTGCCGCTGCCAAACGGGCTTTCGATAAGATGATGGAGATGAAAAAGATCGACATCGCTGCTATCGAGGCAGCGCGCCACGGTTGAAGTTGCAATCTTCGAAGCATGCAAGCTCTTCTATCGAAGTATTCCGCGGCTCGTGCGCAGCCGTAGGCGACGGGGTCGTTCGGGTGTGCACACAAACCGTGAAACCACGCCGACCCATCGAGGGTCCGCGATTCTATTAGCGTGGACTGGGATCCCCAGGGCGTTGTTCTGGGCCTATTGAATCGTACAGCTGGGCCGTTACGAGGCGCCCTCCCTCACCGTCCCACCCCAGCCGGGCTGCCCGGCCGGGGGACCCCTGGGTCCGGGCTACTGCCCCGCGGCGAACTTATTGAACGCCGAGCAAATTGATCAAGCCGTCAGCGAGTGCGCCACGCCAGCTTAGACCGTCGTGGCCGCCGACGAATTGCTGATAGTGAACCTGGTATCCCTTTGCCAGTAACACATCACGCAAGTGACGCGTGGTTTCCAGAATCTCGCCTCCACCACCTGCACGGTCGTATTCAAATGTTCCCACCGCCAGATAGAAACGCAACGGCAGCTTCGGACTCGCGAGGAATAGCTTAGCCATGATGTTGCCTTCGGTCATAGTGTCGCGAGCACCGTCACCACCGCGGCCGCGGGTCTCCGGACAGCGCGAACCGCAGATGCCACCGTTGTGTTCAAACGACCACCAAAAGGCGCCGGATCGGCTGAGCACATTGCCAAACACTTCAGGATGACGCAGAGCGACATAAGCCGACGCAAGGCCGCCAGCGCTATTGCCGGTCACTACGGTTTGCTTCGGATCCTTTGTAACGTTGTAGTGAGATCTAATCCAGGGCATGAGTTCCTTTGCCATAAAGTCGGCAAACTCATCACTGGCGACAAGATCGACCAGACGACGACGAGGAATGTTGTCAACAAATACCGCTACGGTCGGCGGAATTTTGGAAGCTGCAATGAGATTGTTCAGCGTCGTCACCTGATATTGACCGTCGTCTGACAAGTCTTCGCCGTCGAACAGAATTAACAACGCATTGGGTGGACCATCTGCTTTGTAACTGGCCGGCGTGTAAACGGAGAAGGGCCGGTCAATTTTCTGAATCGCGCTCTTGATGATTTGTTTCTCGACACGTCCTTCGGCTATTCCAGGTTTAGGAACAAGCCATGGTTGCGGCGGCGCTCCAGGTACCTCCGCTACGCTGTCGCAGTCGAACTTGCTGGTGTTTGCCGGACATGCTGATAAGGGATTTTTATTGAGCGGGTCAGCCTGCCTGGTAGCAGCGCGCTGTACGGCGCGCGGACCTTCAAACGTCAAGGGATCGTTCGGCGACAGCTGGTAAACAAAACGAGCGCCGCTAGGCAGCTTCACGGTCAAATACCAAACGTCTGAATTCGCGATCTGATGCATGGAATAGTGGGCGGGTGGACCAACCCCCAGATAAGAACCTCTGACAAATACATTTCGCGTATCGTTCTTGCTCCGCCATAGAAAAGTTACCAGTTGATACTTGCCGTCTGAACCAAACGGCTCTGTAAGCGGCGTGCCCTCTTCTTTCACCTTTTTCCAGAAGCTCTCGGTGTTCGTCTGGCCTGCGCGAATCTGATCGCGGAGAGCCTGAATCCGCTTGCTCGGATAAGGATCGCTCCACGGTTCCGGTTTAAGTCGTTCAGTAAGCGCGATGACATCACCGATGGATAATTCGTAGCTGGCTGATTGGTCGCCTGGGTTCTCAATCTTGAAGGAATACGAGCCGGCGCCTTCAGCGGCGAAGGGAAACGACTCTTTGCCGTCCCCGGATGTTTCCACAACGCGGCGAGCAATCGTGCCGTCGGCATTCAGAACGAAGAAGTTGATCTTACCCTTATAGCCAATCGAGACGTTGAAATAGTCACCGTCCTTCAGCGCAATTGAGAAGAGGTCCGTCTCGCCGGGCTTGATCGTTCTGGCGACGGTCTGATTCGGCGAAAGCTTTTCCTGCGCCAGAATTTCCTGTGTTGGCAAGAAAAGGAAACAAAATGCCAACAAACCGATTGTCAGAACAACTTCGGAGCGGCGCGCTTGAGCGTTGTATTATTCCGTTAGTTCAAAATTTGGCATAAGTCTCTCAATTCAACAGGACTCCGCGCACATGTTATCGCCAGACTATCCCTTTGTCTGTTACCAGACTACGATTTTGTATGATTTTAAGAACCGCGGATGACCGTTCGATATTCGCGAGGCGTTAGACCAACGTACGATTTAAAGACCTTTGAGAAGTGGCTCTGATCCGCGAAGC
>JBHENH010000168.1:0-5684 GCA_046262135.1 Pyrinomonadaceae bacterium | reverse complement strand
TCCAGGCCGAACCCAAGCGATAGCGTCGCCAGAAGAAACGCCGAGGAAAAAAAGTACGGCGCCGAGACTCCAATCGAATCAAACGCCCAACCGAAAAAGAGTGGCGCAATAATCCGAGCAACGCCGCCATATGTCTGTTGCATGCCCATATATAGGCCGCGTTCTCTCGCGGCAATCACCCGAGACAGTAGTGCTGTTACGCATGGAAAAGTAAACGAGGCGCCCAAAGGAATCAGGGCCACAGACAGTGCCAACATCCACAGGTTTCGCGATACCGCCATCCCGAGAACTCCCGCAGCCAGGAGGATAAGACCCAGTCGTGAAAGGTTCGCCTCGCCCAGCCAATCTACCGCTCGCCCGAGCAGCAACACGCGTGCGAAAACAGAAATCGCGCCGACATACATAAAGAAATAGCCGATCGTTTGTTCATTTACCTGAAAGCGCGCGTTCAGGAAAAGTGCGAGCACAGAAAAACTTCCCTGGAAGGCACCGATGGCGATCGCGTAAAGCCAGATCAAACGGGAAGAAGGTTCGCTCGCGTGTGATATTACGCGCCAGATCGCCTGCGACGAACTACGACGGACCTCACCCGCTTCGGGTTGGTCATTGAAATCACGCGATTCCTTTAGATAACGAGCGACGAAGATCATGTTGAGACCACACAGTGCAGCCGCCATTATTCCTGGCGCCGCTCGACCCATCTCGAGAGTCGTCGCTCCCGGGATCAAATCGCGTTTGCCCAACGCGATAGCGAAGGCTCCCAGCACAGGGCCCAACGCCACACCCAGATTGGTTGTTGCCGACAACCACCCGAGTGCGCGCGCGCGGTCCTTTGGATCAGTCGAGTCAGCTACGTAAGCCTGGATAACACCCACTGTTCCTCCGCCTGCTCCCTGCACGATGCGCGATAGAAACAGCACGAGAAGTGAGTGCGCGAAACCAAAGATGAGATATGCAATTCCCGAAGCGCCCAATGCAATGAGCAATGTGGGCCGGCGCCCGACCCGATCAGAAAATCGGCCCCACATCGGCGCGCTCAGTAGTTGTGCGAGAGTGAATGCGGCGACGATAACACCGATGATGATCCCGATTCCGAAGTGCATGCCCAGCACATCTACTCCGGATCCGCCAAGTGTTTTCACATAAAAAGGCAGCAGTGGAATGATCATCAACAGCCCGAGCATGTCTACGAACGCTGTCGCCATGAGGGTGAACAGTTTGGCCGGAATCTTCCGGACTTCTTTCCACAGGACATAGAGCAGTCCCATTGCGATCGCGACGAGTAGCACACGCACGATGGGCGATTGAAACGACTGTGCAATGTTCTGCTGTAATAGCATTCGATACGACTTGAATCCGCAGCTTACGGTCGGTTACATAGACTAGCAGAAGGAAGAACCACGAGCAGGCAGCATCAGCATCTCAAAGCAGCAAAACGCAGGAGCTAACGCATTATCGTTTCCGCTCCTGCTTTCTAGTCTGCTGCGGCATGCTTCACGCTATGTGCCGCTTTTTTAATCACCCTCTTATGTGTGTTACGTACCGTCTTATTCTTTGTATGCGCGAAACGTTTATTTCTCTTTGGAAGAATTCAGATTCCGACAGATTCCTACCTACAGTTTATGGCGTTTCATTCTTCCTCGGTTCCCGCGCTGACACGAAACGTATGACCGTCGGGGTGCCGGATGTGACATTCCCGCACTCCCCACGGTTCATCCGTGGGTGGCCGGGTCACCATTAAACCTTCCTCGAGCGCGAGCTTATGAGTTGCATCTACCTCATCCGGTGATTTCAAAAACCAACTCATCCATACCCCTCCCGTGTCATCATCTCTTGCGTGCTGTGGCATTGGACCACCACGGGATCCCTGCCCATTTTGGCAGAGGAAAATCTCGTGTTTTCCGCTACACACGGCTCCAAACGTCGGAGGACTACCCCAGTCCCACCCTTTCTTCCACCCGAGCTTCTCAAACCACGTGAAACTCTCCTCGATGTTTGAGACGTTAAGAATAAGGACTAAGGTGCACAACGTTCATCCTTATCACCTCCGTAATTAACTCACGTTAAGGAGCCTGAATCTCCTGGCGCTGCTTCCTCTGCTGCCGCCTGCTGCTGCGGTCACTGCACACTAAACTTAATATCATCCGCACTCTCCGCAAGCTTCCGATCGTCTTTGTTGTACGCATCGACCTGCCAGCGGTAAGTCCCTTTCTGCAAAGGCTTATCCAGTAAGAAAGAAGACGCCTCGACGCGTTCGTTGATGTAAGGCGAGGTGATACTGGCGTCGTCGGCATAGATGCTGAACTTGTAATAAGTCGCGTCCGCGTAAGGCTCCCATTTTAGTTCCAGTCCCTGCCCGCTTACTTTAGCACCCGCCTTCGGGTTGATCGTTTTCAGATCACTCTTGAAAAGATGGATCGGTGACACAAAAAAGGTCTTGTCTGCAACAACATCATATTTCGCCGCGCTTAGCCCAGCGATTCCAGTAGTCGCAAAAATATATGAGTTAGTGTCAAAGACGTGCGCTATTAAAGCTTCATAGGCCTTTGGTGGCACATTCGTGATCACGTACTCTCCATCCCGGTCTGTTCGAGCAGTGTAGGTTTGTCCACCACAACCGCCCAGGAACCGGCTGAACGTCTCGCACAAATCAACCTTAATATTCTCGGCGGGTTTGCTGTTAAAGAGGACCTTCCCCTGAACATTCCCTGTTCCGGGCGCCGGTTTAACTTTTTCAACGCCGGCTTCACCTGCCTGCGCCGCGCTCTTCGATTGCTGATTGCTGGTTGTGGATTGCTGATTACTATTACCGCCCTTGCAACCCGTTAATACGATTGTTGACACCAGGCCCAAAGTACCGATCGCGCATAGTCCTGCCGTAAACCAACATGGTTTAGTTAAGCGCTTTTGAGACCCAAACCATTTGTTCGACCTCATAATCCGTCACCTCACTTTGAATTCACTCTTAGTCACTGCTCACTGCACTGCGGCAGGATGCTACGCACACACGTTTCACCAGTCAACACAGCGAGCACCATGGTTTCGACGGCTATCCCGACTGACCGGCGAAAGGTCTGTAACCTTCCGTCAAGGCAGTCCAATGGTTCAGGCTCACCGCAAATTATTGCGCTGGCCTTTTACCGTCACTCGAACCGCAATTTTATAAAGCCAGTACCCCCGCGCACACCGGATAACTCATGACATGAAGCCGCGCAGTGAAATATACTTTCGCGCCGAATAAGGATGTTCGCCCAATTCTCGCTTAGTCGCGCCGGTCCACTACAAGCCATGGCAGCACACGCAGAACCCGTTACCCACGAGATCGTTAATCTACGGATACCTACACAGCGCGACCGGACTCGGAGACGCGAACGTTTGTTCTTTACGGGAATGTCGGTGGCATTTGCCATCACCGTCTTCGCCGGATTTTCGCGGACGTACTTCCTGCGATCTTACTTCGATCCACGTCCCCTGATACCGCTGCTGCATTTGCACGGGATCGTATTTACTTCCTGGTTGGCCCTCTTCATCGTTCAGACAACGCTCGTGGCCGCAAACCGCACGCGTGTTCATCGCCGCTTAGGAATAGCCGGCGGGGTGATAGCCACGCTCATGGTGGTGGTCGGCACAACGACGGCGATTATCAGAGCCAAAGTGGTTGAAGCCCCAGTAGGCGCCATTTCTCCGCTCGTGTTTTTGACCATACCACTCGGAGACATGCTGGTATTCGCAATCATCGTTTGGGCAGCCTTCTATTACCGCCGACGACCTGAAGCGCACAAGCGACTGATGCTGCTGGCAACAATCACCATCTTGCCGGCGGCTGTCGCACGGTTACCTTTTACTTTTATCCAGCAGTTTGGCCCAATTGCTTTCTTTGGTTTGACCGACCTCTTTATTGTGCCCATCTTGGTCTACGACGTTTTCACGCGTGGGCGGCCCCATCGCGCTACCGTTCTCGGTGGCTCGTTAATTGTAATATCGCATCCCCTAAGGTTGTTGATTGGGAATACCAACGCCTGGCTGGCGTTCGCGACGTGGCTTACCCGCTGGAGTTGATACCAGGTTCGGAACGCGAGCGTATCCGCATCTCCGTTCCTTCAAAACTACTCTTTAAATCCAGGAGTTCATGACGTGAGTCCACGAATCCAGAACTGCGAGCGGAGCGACCGGGTCCGTTAACCCTCAAGCTCAATTGATTATTCAGCCGCCTCCGGATACGACTGGCACATTCAAACATTAGAGGAAAAGCGACGGAGACCCGGTCGCTACTGGTGCCCGTTCGGTATACTCAGCCATTGAGCGTTGGATGAAGCAGAGTTACTGAGGCCTAATTGATGATGACGTCAACCGGCTGGAGCGCGCTGTTCTGAAGTGATCCAGTAATCTGAGATGTGACGTTTCCACTTACCCGTTTACGGCCATTGGATGACTTTGGCCTTTGGCGTAGAAGTGGGGGGCGGGCCCGATTGGGAGCTCGCATCCGGTTTCTTTTTTGATGAAGCAGACTGGGAGCTTTTGTCGTCGCCGCTGGCGAGACCGGCGTTCTGTGGCGCCTGGGGTTTGGCCGTAGGGTCGGATGGCGGAGCGATTTCACTTCCGCGAGTTAGACGCTTATCCCCATTCTGTCCGCGACCTCGCCACGAGGATCGCCTCGAAGCATTACCCACACTCACCCCAGTGGGTTGCACGATATCTGTCAGCGCGTTACCGCTGTTAGCAGCCTCCGTCTGAACTCCTGGCTGCGTGGCTGTTGTTTGAGATTCTGTTGGGTTAGCCGGGTTGTCGATACCGTATCCGACAGCAGGAGACGTGTCGGATTGCGTATTCAGTTGTCCATTCGCCGGCACGCTGTCCCTCGTATTCACGGGTTCATTTGAAACATTCGCGGGAGCAGAGCTCGCAGCATTTGTTTGAGGAGCGGGTGCGGTCTGGCTCAATCCACTATCACCTTGCGCAGTGCCACCGGCGTTGTTTCGTTGCTCCCGAAGCGTCTTAAACGCAAAGGCGCCGAGACCAGCGATCAATAGTACTGCCAAAGTCAACAGAACAAGATTTGTTTTACTTGAAGTGAGGCGCGTGAGAAAGGCGCCACTCGGTTTAAATTCCTTTGGTGCTTCGTGAACCAGGTCCCAGATCTCCGGCGGATCTTTCAGCGTTCTTACGACGAGAGGCTTTGCCGGAGTATGCGCATCGATCTGACGCGCCCGTTTATCCACTTCCCCCTGTTGTGACCCGACTTCATCCGCCGTGACCACCATCTGCGCAGCAGGAGCATACGGGATCTCGGCAGTAGTTTCAGGATCGCCTTCCCGATATTCTTCTTCAGAAATTAATTGATCTGAAACTCCCGCCATCGTCGCGGCGGAGGCGTGCTCATTTTCGTGGGCGTTTTCAGAATTGTCTGACGGGGATTGTGCCGGCGAGACTACATTGTCGGAAACCGTGTCGGGCGGAGTTGCTAACGTGTCATCTACACCAGCGAGCGATGCCGGCGCCCAGTCCTCTCGTTGGTCGGCGAGGGCGGATTCCCCAGTGCCTACCTGACTTCCATTTTCGGAAGCTGACTGCGCGATAATATTCGCAGGCTCCCCGTTGTCAGGTGCACCGTAACCCGCTGGCCCGGTTGCAGCGTTATTCCGCTGCGGAACTGGTCTTCGCTCTCGCTCGAGATACTGAGCGAT
>JBHENH010000167.1:277-5840 GCA_046262135.1 Pyrinomonadaceae bacterium | reverse complement strand
AAATAAATAGGCGCCGGCGTTGTGCCGTAGTGCGTAAGCGAGGCATCAAGCTTGGAAAAGTAGGCTAGAGAAAGAACGGCCAAATAAGGCGGGGCACCCGCAGCCAGAATGACAATCAGAAATGGCGTGTACATCGCTGTCGCATGTGCCGTGATACTCGCAAAACCATAGTGTGCGTAAAAATAAATCAACAGCAAAACGCCCAGCGCCAACCACCAGCTCCATCCGGTGGTGAAGGCCCCGGCAGTTTCGGCAAAACGCTTTGTGATTCCCGTTTCGCCCAGCGCCTCCGCCATGCGTACCAAGCCACCGTACCAGATGAAGACGTCCCAGGCGCCTCGTTCGCTAATCACGTCGTCCCAACTCAGCACGCCAGTCAGCAGCAGAGCACAGACGCCAATCAACGGCGGAATCGAATAGTCCAGCTTGGAAAAATAGGTAATAAAGCTTATGAACTGGTCAGACGGTATTGCGAGCGCGACCGAGGGTATGATTCCGGCCAGACCGCGGATCATCCACATGGTCGCGACCACAATGAACACCCCCAGCAGGATTTTCTCTTCCAACTTCATTCGTCCCATGCGCTGCAATTCGGCGCGCGCAACCTCTGCCGCCTGTGGGGTGCGTCTGATTTCGGGAGGAAAAACTCGATAGAGCAGTTGTGGCACTACGATCAGTGAAATCAGCCCAGGCACAATCGCCCCCAGTAACCAGCTCGTATAGGTTAGTTCTATGCCGGTTACCTGCTGAGCAAACTTGGCGATCAAAATATTCGACGCCTGTCCCGTTAAGAAGGTCGCACAGATGATCACATCGCATTGGTACAGCAAAACCATCAGGAAAGCGCCGAGGCGTCTCGCTGAAGGGCCTGGCCTCGATTCGCAAGCCTCAGAAAGACTCTTGGCGATAGGAAAAACTACGCCGCCCGAGCGTGCGCCGGTGGAGGGGATAATACTGGCGAGCAGAAAGTCGGTTGAGACCAGCGCATAGCCAAGGCCAAGGGAGTGATGGCCGATAAGGCCAATGAAATGGTAGGCGATGCGACGTCCCAATCCTGTCTTAATCATCGCCCGGGAAATGAAAAAGGCCGCCAGCACCAGCCAGACAATTGGGTCGGCGTATCCACCAAGTGCTTCGCGAATGGGAAGTGTTCCGGTTACCGCAATGGCCGAGATCCCTAGCAGAACGATCGCGCCGCCCGGAATGGGCGTAAGAATCGCGCCCACAATCGTGGCTGCAAAAATGGCCAGCAAGCGCCACGACTGTATTGTTATGCCCTCAGGAACAGGCGAGAACGCGATCGCAAAGCCGACGAAAAGGATTACCGCCCAACGGATCAATTTGCTGCGAAGTTGGGAAGAGCGGTGCATTGCTGGCGGGGAAACGTCTTCACCGGGTTGCGACAGCTCTGCACCATCCATCTCAGGGAGGCCTCCAGCGTTTCATGAAGCAAAAAGACCGTGGGATACTAGTCTCTTAAACGTGCGAGACTCAAGAAGTAAAACGGAAAATCCAGAATCGATTCTCCATATCTCATTTCATATTTCTCATTGGTGGATTCAAGTTTGAGGTGCAACCGGAACATTTGTCCGTCGCTTCGCCCCAGCGGGGCGAGATGTTTATAGCCTGGCGGTCGCTTCTTTGCTCCTTAGGTCCGTTAGGAACGCAATCTTCTTTGGCTACCTCCGCCAGTGTTCCGCCGCCGGTTTCGCTCCTGAAAGGAGCGAGATCTTCGGGTGCGCGCTCGTTGCTATTAACATCTCGCTCCTCTGGAGCGAAAACGAAGTCCAGCGATGAGAAGGCAGGCGAGTTAACAAACCGAAGGGCGGCTGGCAGCCGTATTTTCGCCGACGGAATCCAATACTTGGATAGAGAAGATGCTGATTAAGAAACCTGACGAAATTAAGTCCAGCGAGATCACGGACAAGCAGACCTATCTAAACCGGCGCTTGTTCATGCGTGGCGCCTCTCTGGCGGCCACAACCGCCGCCACCGGCCTTCTCTATCGCAAGCTTAATCCACCTCCGGCCGAAAAGCCGCAGGGCGAGAAGCTGGTAACGATCGCAAAGTCCGAGACCGACAATCGCTTGAACAACGGTTTTACGCTCGACGATAAGCTCACGCCGATCGAAGACATCACCAACTACAACAACTTTTATGAGTTCTCGGCTGACAAACAGTCTGTTGCCTCCGAATCACGCGGCTTCATAACCAGACCCTGGACAGTGGCTGTTGAAGGGCTGGTAAATAAACCCACAACTTTCGATCTGGATGAACTCTTGAAGTTTCCTCAAGAGGAACGTATCTACCGCCTGCGCTGTGTGGAAGGTTGGTCGATGATTATCCCGTGGGTAGGATTTCCTTTGGCCAAGCTGATCGAGCAGGTTCAGCCCACTTCCGAAGCTAAATACGTGGCTTTCCAGACCCTCTACGATCCGAAGCGAATGCCCAACCAGACAACGGGCGTGCTCGATTGGCCTTATGTTGAAGGCCTTCGGCTCGACGAGGCTATGCATCCCCTGACCATCCTGGCTACAGGGCTCTACGGCGAAACTCTGCCGCCGCAGGACGGTGCCCCGATTCGCCTGGTAGTCCCATGGAAATACGGATTCAAGAGCATCAAATCGATTGTGAAGATTAGCCTCGTTGCCGGCGAGCCGCCCACCACGTGGAATATCCAGTCACCGAACGAGTATGGCTTCTACTCGAATGTGAACCCCAACGTTTCACATCCGCGTTGGAGTCAGGCCACTGAGCGTCGTATTGGAGAATCAAGCTTTGTTCGGCGGGATACACTGCTGTTCAACGGTTACGCCGCACAGGTCGCGCACCTGTATGAGGGAATGGATTTACGAAGGAATTTCTAAGCCTGGTCTTTGGACTTTGGTCTTTGGCCTTTGGGAAGTGCAAAAGATCACCGTCGCGGGCCCCAAAGACCAAAGACCCAAGACCCAAATCCAAAGACCGATTTATTCAGATGAAAGACGTTCGCTTTTCAAAATTCTTGCTCTTCATCAACGCGCTGGTGCCGCTCGGGCTGATGTTGTGGGACGTTTACCACCGACGTGTCGGCGCTAACCCGCTGGAGTTTGCGACGCGCACTACCGGCATGCTGACTTTGGTGTTCCTGACTATCACCATTGCGGTCACGCCGGTGCGACAGACTTTCAAACTGAATGGGCTGATAAAATTCCGCCGGATGCTTGGTCTCTTCGCCTTCTTCTATGGGTTTCTTCACCTGATGACCTATATCTGGTTTGATCGCTTCTTCAATCTGAGGAGCGTGCCTGGCGACGTGGCTACGCGGCCATTCATCGCCGTCGGGATGGCCGCTTTCTTCCTAATGGCCCCGCTCGCTATCACTTCAACTGACAAGATGCTCAAGCGCTTGGGTGGAAAGCGCTGGAAAAGCCTGCACAAGCTCGTCTACGCTGCCGGCGTGGCGGGGGTGCTTCACTATTGGTTACTCGTCAAATCCGATATCCGGCTCCCGCTCACATTCGCCTTTATTCTGTTGCTTCTGCTGGCACATCGTCTTTTTTTGAAGTTTTATCCACCGGGAAAGCCTGTCGCGGAAGCCACCCTGCTGCCCCGCGACTGATCGCGAGTGTTTAGAGTACAACTGCTTTGCACAAAAAGTAGCTGAAGTGGTTCGATGCTTATTCCGTCGTTTCTCCCTCCCCCGTTGGGGGAGGGTTGGGGTGGGGGTTTAGGCGCGTTGAGTCCCTCTCCCCTTACCCCTCTCCCAACGGGAGAGGGGGACAGTGTGACAGGCCAGCTAAAGCTTGTACTCTCAACACTGATCTTTGGCGCCAGATTTCCGCTAGAATCCCGCCATGAGTGATCCGGTGGCTCGTTTTTCAAATCGAGCCGAAAACTACGCTAAGTACCGGCCCAACTACCCCGCCGGTGTGATCGATCTGCTCAAAACTGATTGCGGCCTGACTGAGACATCCACGATTGCCGATGTCGGCTCCGGCACAGGCATTTTGTCCGAATTGTTTTTGCGAAATGGAAATACAGTGTTTGGCATTGAACCAAACGCAGCCATGCGCCAGATGGCAGAACATCTTCTGACCGGTTTTCCCAACTTCCATAGCATTGACGGCACTGCTGAAGAGTCAACACTGGAGCCCGTCAGCCTCGACTTCATTATCGCGGCGCAGGCGTTTCACTGGTTTGACCGGACAAAGGCAAGGAGGGAATTCGCCCGAATTCTAAAGCCTGATGGCTGGGTCGTACTCATCTGGAATGAGCGCAGGCTGCATTCAACGCCATTCCTGCGCGACTACGAAAAGCTGCTGCTTCGCTACGGCACCGATTACGACAAGGTTCGACATGAGAATGTGGCCGGCGAGATTGCACAGTTTTTTGCGCCCGAGACTCTCCAATTGCAAAACCTCGAAAACGCGCAGCACTTTGATTTCGAGTCGCTCAAGGGTCGGACTCGCTCGGCCTCCTACACGCCCGAGCCCGGAGCGCCAAACTTTGAACGGCTATTTGCAAAACTTGAGGAGTTATTTGAGACGCACCAACGTGACGGGATAGTTACCTTCGAATACGAAACGAGA
This sequence comes from Pyrinomonadaceae bacterium, assembly GCA_046262135.1. GTDB lineage: Bacteria > Acidobacteriota > Blastocatellia > Pyrinomonadales > Pyrinomonadaceae > PSRF01. The sequence goes on along the minus strand of JBHENH010000167.1, from coordinate 1,269 downwards.
GTCTATTACGGACACGTGAGTCCATGACCTTAAAGGGGATCTAAACCGGACGGTGGAAAAAAACGCTCTTCGAATGGATTCATGCTTTGGCCGGCACCGCGTCGGGTTCCAGGCCGAGGTAATACTTTCCCGTTTCCCTGGAATAGAATTGACGCAAAAATTCCAGACCTTCGTCCGGTTTCATTGAAAGCAGGGCTTCCATATCGAAGTTGAGTGGGAAACGGCTTTTGCGGTTCGGACGGTCGCGGTAACCCTGCGCATACGCTGTCTCCACATCAATGCATTTGCCACGGCTCAGCTCAAGAGGGGTCATGAAGGCGTTGTTGTACTCCAATTGCAGGATCCCGTAACGATGTCGCGCACACAAGTCGGCCAGCGTCGCGATGGAATAGCCGTAAAAATGGTGACGCAATGAAAAGTCAGGATCGTATTTGACTGCAAAGCGGATTGGGGGCGGAATCTTTTCGTTAATCTCAGTGACCACCAGTGCCGGCCGGAAAGTTGAAAGAATCGTCTCGAGCACCCAGTAGTCGTTACCATCGATATCAAGGCAAAGCACCCCAAAATTGCTTTCAACATCGAAATCTCGCAAAAGAGAACTGATATTTTCCGGGTTTGCCCGAGATTGGCAGGCACGAGCGAGTGGAAAACGACGGTAGAGCCGGGAGAGGAGCGCGTATTTCTCTGAATTGGCCTCAATGCCCAACGCCTTCCAGCCTCTTAATAGAAGTGCGTAGCTATTGGACCAGCGGACGCCGTTTCCGGCTCCAATGTCTACCACTGTTCTCGGGGTTTCCTCGGGAAGTAGTTCCTGAATGTATCTGCTAATAATCTGCTGCTCATCCGAGTCGGAAAAACGTCCCCGGAGCGAATAACGAGCCTTCTGAAGCGTAAAATTAAGAATGCTGCCGTAGTTCGGCACGGTCTTGCTCATGTCGAACGCCGAACCGGTTACTGGCGAAGGTTTTCGCTTCAAGAGAATTTCAAAGTCC
>JBHENH010000167.1:0-267 GCA_046262135.1 Pyrinomonadaceae bacterium | reverse complement strand
ACTCACGCAACCCGGGCAACATCCTGAGTTTCATCCGAACCAGACGATAGGTGTAGTAAAAACTGGGACGATTTTTGTTCGGGGGGAGCACGATGGCCGAATTGCCATCAAGATCAAGTTGTGGCCGGGGAAGATAATGCCTCTGCCAGTCTGCGAACCGTGGCCAAAAACCCAGACTAGCCAGTCCCCGCCGGATTCCATACGTCCGGCTCTGTTCTACCTTCAGTCCACTTTCTTCAAACATCCTCAGCAATGACTGCTTGGGAA
>JBHENH010000166.1:0-5945 GCA_046262135.1 Pyrinomonadaceae bacterium | reverse complement strand
GTTGGCAGCGGCGCAAGTATAACGAGCGACACTTATCCCGGTCGTGTGTTTCGTGGCCGCGTTTCTTACGTCGATCCGACGCTGGATCCGGCTACACGCACAGCTCAGGCGCGAATCGAACTGGCAAACTCCGGACAGGCTCTTAAGATTGGAATGTTCGTTAACGTAGCCTTCCTAGCCCTCGGCGTTGCCGAGTCGACTCCTGTAATTCCCAAAAGCGCCGTTCAAAACATCAACAATCAGCAAGTGGTTTTTGTAAAGACAAAAGATGCTCATGTCTTCGCAATGCGGCCAGTGAAACTTGGCCCGGAAGTTAATGGCCAGTATCAGGTGTTGGAAGGCTTGACCGTCGGTGAGCGCATTGTTACCCAGGGAAGCTTTCTCCTACGGGCGGAATGGTTGAAGCTGCATCCGGGCCGGTCATAGGCATACGACTATTGGAAGGAGAACAAATGAAGCTACCACTATCTGGGTTTGGATTCTTTGCGGGATACATTGAGTCGATGCAAATTCGACCATTCTCGCTCGTTTCATAACTCAAGCAATGGAGACTTATGCGATCATTGCTTTCTAAGTTTTGGAATGACTATTCCCAAACTGGCAATTAGGTGAATGGTATTTCGCTGTCAGGTGTAAAAGCTGCGACTGTCAATTAGCCTTTCTGCGCGATGGCGAAATGGACGAAACGACCTACTTGACGGACAGCTGCAAGATCGTTCTCACCTGCACTGATTGTCACCTCCCACTAGCGTACGGCGGCGATCAGACAAAAACCACAACTGCCGCTCGATGATGGAACAACCCGCTACAGCAAAAGCTCGCACACTATGAACAAACGGGCGTCTGGCTGCCTGGGATGCGATTGTATGCAAGACTTTGCTAGGTTTTTCCCTACGACGAGAGCATTACAGCTTTGGCTATTTACGGCATTTTGCGTTGCCTACTCTTTGCTGGTTTCGCTTTTAACTCGACTAAGACTGCCTCAAAAGGCTGATCGCTTAAGTTCTCGGGCAAGTGCGTCTCCGCTTTAGCCTGGGTAACCTGTCCAGCTTTTTGTTGTCTCTCCTCCGTCTTTCCGTCGGCGAGAATAAATCTAGTGTTCATGTCAGTCAGCATAATTACTACACCCGCAGAGTGCGAGTGCATCACCGACTTTTCGTGGGGACCATACTTGATCCGCAAAACCCGCACTTGGTCATTCTCGAACTCAACCGTGTAGTGCTTTGGGTCTACTTTGACCGCGTCTTGTGCCATAGCACTGATTGCAGTTAAGCACAAGAAGCACAGCAAAAAACCAATGTGTTTCATGGAAAGGAACTCCTCAGAGACAGAATAGGTAAAACATGACACTTCTTATTCCAAACAACAGGTGATGTCAATGGTTGTCCTCAAAAAGACTGATAGTATTCCTTCGACAAGAAGATGTCTAGACATATGTGGGGAGAGATTATGAGTTATGCACATTGCTTAGAAGGCAAGCGCCGGCTTAGGCTAAAGGATTTTGATGCGGGAGAGGACGCGGGGCTAGAGCGTGGGGAGGCTGAGGCGAAGACTGCACGACTCATCGAAGAGTTGGTCGAATTGCAGGAACTTCTTTACGCGGTGCAAATGCAGAGCTTACTCGTTGTCCTGCAAGGACGCGATACCAGCGGTAAAGATGGTACCATCCGCCATGTGGCAGGGCCGTTAAACTCGCAGAGTTGCTCAGTAGCTTCCTTTAAGGTCCCAACGGATGAAGAACTCGCCCACGATTTCCTCTGGCGCGTACATGCCCAGACGCCCCCAAAAGGAAATATCAGAATCTTCAACCGCTCGCATTACGAAGATGTGCTAGTGGTGCGAGTCCATAACCTCGCGCCGAAGGAGGTCTGGCGCACGCGTTATGAGCACATCAACGCTTTCGAGCGATTGCTGGCGGACTCCTCTACTATCATTCTCAAGTTCTACCTCCACATCAGCAAAGATGAGCAAAAGAAGCGACTCCTCAATCGCGAGACAGATCCGATCAAATCATGGAAGCTCTCGGTTGGTGATTGGAAGGAGCGCGACTACTGGGATGACTACACCAAAGCTTACGAGGACGCAATCAACCGTTGCAGTACGAAACATGCGCCATGGTTCATCGTGCCTGCCGACAAGAAATGGTTTCGCAACTTGGCGGTGGCGGAAACTTTGCGGGATGCGCTGATGCCGTACAGGGAGAGATGGCTGGAAAAGCTGGAAGAAGTAGGGCGAGAAAGGAAAAAGGAGATTGAAGAGTATCGCCGGGGCCACAACCACTCGGTGTGATGACATTAACGAAATACGCAACGCACCTGTTTGTTGACGTTAAACGTGCGTAACGGTCATCATTAGGCTTTACCGTTTGTTAAGTTATTCGTCGCCGACTATATCCGGTTCGTTTTTGCCGTCGTTAGCCATCCAAGTATAAAAGAAACCTGCCAATACCGCACCTAGAATCGGCGCGACCCAAAATAACCAAAGTTCGGTAATCGCGCCACCGCCGACAAAGATTGCCGGTCCTGTACTTCGCGCCGGATTGACTGAAGTATTGGTCACGGGAATACTAATCAAGTGAATAAGTGTTAAAGCAAGTCCAATCGCAATCGGCGCGAAACCTTTCGGTGCGCGATTGTGCGTCGAACCGAGAATGACAGTCAAAAAGAAGAAAGTCATCACGACTTCCGTAACCAAACAAGCAAGCAACGCATATTTGCCCGGTGAATTATCGCCAAATCCGTTGGTGGCAAATCCGCTTGCCGTCGAGAACCTGCTTTTCCGCTTGCGATGATAAATAAAATTCCTGCTCCGGCAATCGCTCCCAAGACTTGCGCGATGATATATGGCAAGATCTCAGACGCAGGAAATCTCTTACCAGCCCATAATCCGAGCGTGACCGCCGGATTCAGATGACAACCCGAAATATGCCCGATAGAGTAAGCCATCGTCAAAACGGTTAAGCCGAAAGCCAAAGAAACGCCGTGCAGTCCGATGCCGACATTCGGAAATGCCGCCGCTAAAACCGCGCTCCCGCAACCACCCAAAACAAGCCAGAGCGTTCCGATAAACTCCGCCGATAATTTTCTAACCATAGAACATTCCTCCTTATCGGTTAATCTTTCGATCGTCATATCGTTTACTCCGTTCAGGCGAAGCCGCGTTAGATCAACGGCCTTGACTAGGCTTTATGAGAAACTCGATCGTTATCTCTTGTTCCACCTGTTTGAATTCAGGATCGCCGGTTAACAAAAGAGCCTTCGTCTGCTTTGCAAGGGCGACCGCAAAACAGTCGGCAAAAGACATTTTGTGTTTAGCCTTGAACCTGCAGGCTTCGTGAACAATATCCCAGTCGGCGTCAACCCACTCTATTCCGAGTTGCTTTAGTTCCCGGATGCTGCGGTCAGCATCAGCTTCTGAAGTTCTGCGTGCAATGATGTACCAAACTTCACCAGCATTGACGACGCTCATGAGTAAGGGAACTTTGTCTTCATGCGCATCGGCGATAATGTCTGCTATTTTTCCAGCGGATGGCTCGTCTTGCAGGTGCTCATGATCGCCCAGGAATCAAGCACGACGGTTTTCGGCTTGCGAGCCATTAGAGCTTTCTCTCCCGTTGCTTCTCAGCCATCAGCTCTTCCAATAAACCTTTGCCCTTATATTTGCCGCGCAAACTGTGAACATACTCTCTCGTGATTGGCTTAAGAATGATTTCCTTCGCACTTTCATCTACTTCGATTTGAATGCGGGTTCCTTCCTTTATTCCGAACTTTCGCCTCACGGATGAAGGAATTACAATTTGGCCTTTAGATGTAGCCGTAGTTTCCACTATTTGCCTCCTCGTCCAACTGTCACCACAAAGTGTACCCAAGCGGGCGGCAGGTAAGTCAACGGTCACGATGTTATATATCCTAAGGTAGGTTGTAAATTTCGGCGAGCGACGATTTTTCGCAAATTTGGTTCGTGAAACACTATGATTCAGTGTGAAAGCCTACGAAACAGCGCGATCGGTGATCTGCAGGCCCTTATCGATGATCGCGAAAGCCTCGCGCATCTCGGCTTCGGTGATACACAGCGGCGGGTTAGTGAAAAACGTGTTCCATCGCACAAACGTGTAGAGCCCTTCCTGCCGGAAGAACTTCCCGAGCGCCTGCATCTCCGGCGATGTTCCATTGAACGGCGCCATCGGCTCACGCGTCTCACGATTTCGCACCACCTCGACAATTCCGAAGAGGCCAATGCTGCGTGTGGCACCTACCGACGGGTGACGACGCTCGAGATCCTCGAGCATGCCGCGCATCACGGCCCCCATGCGCCGCGCATTCTCGATGAGGTGGTCTTCTTCATAGACCCCGATGGTTGCCAGGGCCGCAGCGCAGGCAACCGGGTGACTGTTATATGTGAGGCCGCCGTAGAAGACGTTCTTCTCGAAGTGATCGGCGATGTGCCGACGCATGCCCACCGCACCCAGTTGCACGTATGCGCTCGTCAGCCCCTTGGCCATCGATATCAGGTCGGGCACAACCTTCCAGTGGTCGACGGAAAACCATTCGCCGGTGCGGCCAAAACCGGCCATCACTTCGTCGGCGATGAGGAGGATGCTGTGCTTGTCGCACAGCTTTCGTAACCCCTGCATGTAACCGTCCGGCGGCACGAGGATCCCGTTAGTCCCAGCAACGGGTTCTACAATGATTGCCGCGATCGTCTTCGGACCTTCGAGCTCGAGGATCTCCTCGGTCCGGGCCAGCACGTCCTCCGTCGTGTCCCAGCCTTTTTGAATGCCATGGTAGAAGTCGGGGATGCGGATGACGCCGGGGATGCCCGGCTCCGCTGCCCATCGGCGCGGATCGCCGGTCAGCGTTAGAGCGCCCGCCGTTCCACCGTGGTAAGAGCGGTAACGTGCGGCAATCTTGTGACGCCCGGTGAAAAGCCGTGCGATGCGGATCGCGTTTTCGTTCGCCTCGGCGCCGCCGTTTGTGAAGAAGAAGGCATCGATGTCGCCGGGTGTGATCTCCGCGAGCTTCACGCCCAGGCGAGCGCGTACTTCGGTAGCCATAAAGGGATTGGCATAGGGGAGTGTCGAGGCCTGTTCGTTGATTGCCCGGATCACCCGCTCGTCGCCGTGCCCGATGTTCACGCACATCAGTTGGCTATTGAAGTCGATGAAGCGTTTTCCTTCCGGCGTCCAGAAGTAGATTCCCTTCGCCCGCGCGACGGGAATCGGGTCCACCGCGGATTGAGCGGACCACTCGAAGAGCGTGTGCCGGCGGCAGAGATCTACGATCTGCTTGCCTGTCATGGTTTCGGTAGTGACAGTCATGGGACCGCGATGCTATCCAAATCGCGACCGTTTGACAACGTTGCATTTCTGCCTGAATCCGATTAATCCGGAGCTTCCCAACTTACTCTTGCCCTTTGATTCTTATTCCGTCCGTTAAGCCAGCCTCTTGCAACTCGGCGAGAATGGTGTTCATCTTGACGCGGAAGACGTAATTCTGTCGGACTTCAACGAAGCGCACGATCGCGGCCCGGTCAATGATGTAGATGGATGGATGAGGGATGCCGCTTGTAAGGTGTCCAATCGTTTTTAACGCCATACTGGAGCAAGCTTGTCGAAGCATTTAATCCATGCGCGGTTGAAGGATTGATGTGTCGCACTCTCGTCAGCGTAGACTGGACCGGACGACTCTATGATTGCGATTTCAATCAAATGCTGGAACTCGGCGTTGCGCCGGAGTTGCCCCAATTGATCGCGGATTTCGATCCGCTGAAATTCGCTTCCAGACGCATCATGACGGGCGCGCACTGCTTCGGCTGCACCGCGGGCGCAGGATCGTCCTGCGGCGGTGCGGTGCGGGTTTAAAGATTTGTCAGGATGGTTGCTGAGTAAAGGCGACGCCTCAACCAACCTATTCAAACATCGGCCAGCTTCCCAGGAGGAACAATCG
>JBHENH010000165.1:0-5990 GCA_046262135.1 Pyrinomonadaceae bacterium | reverse complement strand
CCCGCAAATCGATCCACTGCGAAAATATGCGACCATTCGAGCTCGCGGCATCGATTACAATCCACGCTTCGTGCGCATCACGCTCGAACAGAATGGCAAGACGTTTGTTCTAACGGCGGAGCATTTTCTGTCTTATTCGCATAACCAGGTAATAGTCCGCTTGCCACAGGACGTAAAAAGCGGCGAGGCCAAGTTAATCATCGAAAATCGCGGAGTTGATTCGTATAGCTCACCCGTTAGCCAACTCTTTACTTTGTGTTGTGCGCCGTAGAGACGCGCAAGTCTAATCCGGCCACCGGGTATGACCTACAACTTTGTGCTGTAGGCGAAATAACTACTGCCTGAACAACTGCTGGATTCGAAACTTTCGGATACGGGGGATACATGAAAGCAAGATGTGCCCAATTGCGCATCTTGCTTTTTCTTGTCGGGCCGCCCTCGTGAAGCTGTTTTCATTCTTTGTAAGGCCCTACAATGGAAGGCATGTATAGCATTCAAGTGCGCTCGAGTATGCGTGAAGAGCTAGTAGAATTCACAGACGAGGTCCGTGAACGGCTGAAGGAGTCAGGCGAGAGTGAAGGGGTCGTAGTGCTGTATGTACAACACACGACTGCTGGTCTGACGGTAAACGAGAATGCTGATCCTGATGTGCCTCGTGACATGTTGCATGCGTTTCGGACCTTAATTCCGCAACATGGTATGGGTTTTCGTCACGCCGAACAGAATTCTGATGCGCATATCAAAGCTACTCTCGTTGGATCCTCCGTAACCATTCCCTTCAAAGACGGAAAGTTATTGCTGGGACGTTGGCAGGGAATCTTTCTTTGTGAGTTCGATGGCGGCCGTGAGCGGAAGGTTATTATGATGGTTCGGTAGATGTTTTTGGCGATCCCGATCCTCACTCGTTCGCCGAGATTGTGCCTCCCAACGCCCCCCGTTATTTTTCGGAGAGACCCTCAAGTACCTTTGCAAATTTTTCCACCTCTGCATGTGTTCGTTCCAACCTCCGGCGGCTTTCCAGATAGGCCACCCAGACCGGAGTCTGAGTCAGCGCTTTAGTGGTTTCTTCATCAAGGGTTTGCGCCATCAGAGCAATCAAATCACTGACTACCCGGGTGTGATCCAGTAGCGAATTGATGATCGTATAAGCCAGACGCGCTTGTTCGTAATCGAGATCCTCCTGCCCGCTTACTGGTGGCAGCGCTGGATCTGTTTCAGCAGCCATTCACTTAACCTTACCTGGAGACAAACGGAAGCTGTGTTATGTGTGCGGAGAGTTCGGCGTCGCCGGCAGCGACTTTTACGCTTGTGTTCGGAGTTAGGTAATCGTACTTCACATAAGCAAGACCGATCGTGCGGCCGAGATGAGGGGAATTCGTTCTGGACGTGACCCGGCCCACTTCCTTGCCGTCTACCGCCTTGATAGGTGCTCCCGCCTCCACCTTCACGAATTGATCGAATGCGAGGCCAGAGAGCTTTTTTGCTACATGGCCTCGATACTTGATACGAGCGATAATTTCCTGGCCCACGTAGCAGCCCTTTGTATAACTGACTGCTGAATCCAGGGCTGCTTCGGTAACGATGTTCGTCTCGTCCATGTCTTTACCGTATCTCGGCAAGCCTGCTTCGATTCTCAAAATCTCAAGCGCGTCGTAACCCACGGGGCGGCCACCCGCCGCATGCAATGCATTCCACAAAATAATAGCTCGCTCCCGGTTAAGTATCAGATCAAAACCATCTTCACCAGTGTGCGTTCCGCGCACGACAGTCAGTTCAGTTTCTTGAACCGCCGTCCGGATGGCTGCATCCGGAGCCAGAGCCGATGCATCCTCGCCGATAACCGCCCGAATCAGGTTAGCGGATTTTTTACCCTGCACGGACACCTGAGCAGTTTGATTCGAGATGTCCTCAACTTTGAAGTCGCCGGCAAGTGTAAATCGTTCGATGGTTTTGAGTACACGTTCATGTGTGACGGGCTCAGTATCGATAAGAAAGGCAGGGGAGGCATTCTTACCGCTTTGATTATCCTTGAAACGAATCACCCTTACGCTGGCGATTACGCGCCCCTGAACATTCGGAAACGCTGCCGCCATCCAGGATTCTTCCCGGAGGGTTTTCATTTCGTTTGTAATTAGACCATTGAGAAACTGTATTGCTTCCGTGCCGCTCACAACCAGGCGGCCGCGGGATGACATGTCGATTAGACCTGCTCCGCTTTCACGTACTGCGGCATATTCAAACAGCAAGTCGCCGTACGAGCCGGGCACGGACCATCCATCCTCGATCCGCATCTCAACCCCATGACGATTGTGCGCGTCGATAAGCGGACTGTCCTTAACTTTTATGTGTTCGACTGCTTCAGCCATGAAGTCCTGTTTGTGGCTGCGCTGGAAACGTTGAGCCCGTCCGCACAGCGAGCGGTAAAGCCGCATAATGGGAATGTAACCCGGCTTGTTCAATCGCTCGCGCGACGCTTTTGTAGTCACTTAACTGTTCGGCCTCGCGCCGGTGTGACGCCAGGACTTGGGGACTGGGATGGTAGATCGGCACGAGTAAGCGTCCGTTCCACGGTCGGATTGTCGCCGCCGATTCTTTCAAAGTCAGGTTGTGAGGTTCGATCGATTTCAACGCTTCGAGTGCAACTGACCCGAGTGTTACAACCACGGCGGGATCTACAATCCGGACCGTCCGGCGCAGGAACGCAGAACAGTTTCTCACTTCCGTTTTGGTTGGCTTGCGGTTTGCGCCGGAATCACTCCGCGGATTACAGATCGCCGCGCTCGTAATAAAGAGGCGCCGGCGGCTCAAGCGAATGGACGCGAGGAACCGCTCAAAGTTTTTGCCTGACTGATCGCCGGAGAAAGGGACGCGCGTCTGATCAGCTCCCTTACGGCCCGGAGCTTCGCCAATGAACATTACGCGCGCCGAAAGAGAGCCATTAAGCTTGCTTAGCACCGCTGTCCTTTCACACATTGCGGGGCACAGTTGACAGGCCGCAGCCTCTGTTACCAGCCGACCGAATTGAGTTTTCTTTACGTCTTTCTCCACTGTGTACAGACTTCACCAAAACTAAGGAGCAACGCGGCAACTCAAGTCGCAAACCAACGCTCTTGTCACTCAAGGCCGCAGACTGATCCGGTAGGTCTTGATTTTTGAGTTCAGCGTTGTGGCATTCATGCCGAGAAGCCGGGCTGCCCTGGATTGATGTCCGCCGGTTTGTTCCAGCGCTCGCCGAATAAGGTCAATTTCAAAGCGCCGCACCTGATCATAAAAATTAATACCGCGTCCCAGGTCCTGCACCGCTCCGACGCTCGCGCCCTCCTCCGATGCGACTATCACCGACTGCGGATCGCTAATCTCCGGACGCAGGCACTCTCGCGAAATCTCATCCGATGGGGCGATGACTACGGCACGCTCAATTGCATTCTCCAGTTCACGCACATTTCCTGGCCACGAGTATGCTTCCAGCATGGCCAGAACCTCAGGCGCAATGTGTTCAGACACTTGCCGGCCATTTTCTTCGTTATACTTCTGAATAAAATGTTGGGCTAAAGGCAGAATATCTTCACGCCTGTCTCGTAAGGGCGGCAATTCAATCGGAACGACTGCCAGCCGGTAATAGAGGTCCTCGCGAAATGTTCCCTGCTTAACCGCTTCCTTCAACTCGATGTTGGTAGCTGCGATGATGCGTACGTCCACGCGGCGCGGCGTGGTGTCGCCCAGCGGCGTAAACTCCCGCTCCTGAATGACACGCAGCAGCCGCACCTGTGTTTCAGGTGGTATATCGCCTATTTCATCCAGGAAGATCGATCCGCCGTCAGCCACTTCAAACAGTCCCTTTTTCGCAGCCACGGCGCCCGTAAAAGCGCCGCGCGTGTGACCAAAGAGCTCTGACTCAAGCAGTTCAGAAGGAATGTTTGAACTGTTCACAGTCACGAAAGGCTTACCCGCCCTCGGACTAGCCTCATGAATTGCTTTCGCAATCAGTTCTTTTCCAGTTCCGCTTTCGCCGGTGATTAAAACAGTCGAACGGGCCGGCGCGACCTGGTCCACAAGGCGAAACACCTCCTGCATGATATCGGAGCGGCCCACCATGGCGCCGCGATCCACCGCCCGACTCATGGCGCGTCGCAGCGTTCGTCTTTCCTCTTCCTTTCGCCGGCGCTTTATTCCCGCGGATACGGTCGCGCTGATCTGTTCGTTTTGGAACGGCTTTCTAATGCACCCAAAAGCACCGTGCTCCCAGGCGGCAATTGCGGTGTCAAATGTAGCGTAAGCAGTGATCATGACGATCACGGCGTCTGAATCCATCTTGAGGAATTCTTCCAGCGCGCGCAGGCCGCCGATACCGGGCATGGAGACGTCGAGTAAAACTACGTCGTAGGCTCGGCGCCCATACGACTCGAGGCCCTCTTCGCCAGTCTTCGCTAAATCGACCCGGTAGCCTTCGGAAGACAGGAGAGTGTCTAAAACCTCACGCATTATCTCCTCATCATCGACAATGAGTACGGAGCCTTTTCTGGCTGCACGTCTTTCAGGTTTGGCTGCCACCGCTGGAAATTACCTCTGGTTTGAAAGTAGATCAGTTCAAGTGAGATTAAGACAAAAAAAAGGCAGGAGCAAACGCGGTGCGTGCCCCTGCATTGTGAACTGTAGCTTGACATTAGTCAGCAACCGGTTGCATGCGCATACCGGCATGTGCTGTAGGCAACGTGATGCGAAATGTTGTTCCGAGCCCCGGGGTGCTTTCTACACTGATGTGGCCCGAATGCTCCTGAACGATGCCGTACGAAACGGCAAGTCCCAGTCCAGTGCCGCGCCCGACGCCTTTGGTTGTATAAAACGGGTCATAAATCTTAGCGACGTTTTCGGGAGCGATACCGATACCGCTGTCAGCTATTTCCACTGTAAGAGAATCGTCTTCGGAGGGAATCGTCGCAATCCGGATAGATCCCCCGGAAGAAATTGAATCGCGAGCGTTCAGAAGAAGATTCGTAAATACCTGCTGGAGCTGACCACTGTTGCCAATTACGGCAGGCGAATCCGGATCATAAGCACGGATAATCTCTATTTGATTGCCGCGCAGTTGAGGCTCAAGCAGTTGCAGTGTGTCGTCAAGGACCCGGCTGATGTCTATTTCAGAAAACTCGGTTGCGTTTCCCGTTCGTGAAAAGTTAAGCAGGTTGTTGACGATGTTTGTTGCCCGATCAGCCTGACGACGCACTTTTAACAATAGCGCGTGCTTGGGATCGGTTTCCGAAAGCATGCCAAGCAACATTTGAGTATAGGAAGATACGCCGGTAAGCGGAGTGTTTACCTCGTGGGCGACCCCCGCCGCCAGCAAACCGATTGAAGAGAGTTTCTCGCGTTGCTGCAACTGTTCTTCCAGACGAACTCGCGACGTTACGTCTTCCAGGACCACCAGTGCGCCGGTTTGTTCTTGCGAATCCTGCAATGGAGCGATGGCGATGTTGAGAACCAGCGTCCGACCCGCGAATGTTGCCGTGTGTATTTTGTAAATATTTCGGATCTCTTTGAGGCGCCAGCGGTCATTGCCGAGCACCTGGCGCAGCGTGTCTGTGAAGTCTTCTGAGAACAGTTCCTCGACTCGTTTGCCGACTGCTTCGTCCCGACTCAGATCCAGTATCCCTTCGAGTGCCGAATTCAGGCGAGTCACTCTGCCATCCAGATCTACCGCAAGCAGGCCCACATTGATGGATTCGATGATCGATTCGTTGAATTCTTTTAAAAGCTTCAGCTCTGATGCTCGTTCCTGTTGCTCCTGGTAGAGCAGGCTATTTTCAATAGCTACCGCGACATAACCTGAGACTGTAAGCAATATGTCAACGTCTTCGGAGGAAAGCAACGCACCATCAGCTGAACGACCGAGGCCGATAACGGCAACCATTCGACCGCGTACGACACAGGGAACATAGTAATGAAGCGCGCGCCTCACAAAACCCGTCGTCTCGGGAATCAGATCCAGATCG
>JBHENH010000164.1:0-6058 GCA_046262135.1 Pyrinomonadaceae bacterium | reverse complement strand
CTCAGTGTGTACGAACGGCCCTCAAGATACATGGCCCACCGGCACCGGCCCGATGGCTCGGGACTTCCACCTTCCTCAACTTGAAAACTCTTTCTTAGGGCGTCAAGGAATTCGGTGCTCGACATTCCATTCAAGTCACGCACGACCCGATTGTAGGCAAGTATTTGAACTTGATTATGCGGGAAAAGCACTGCCAAAAAGAAGTTGTATTCTTCTTCGCCACCATGACTGAAGCTCTGTTCCCTAAGCTCGGCGCGGGCGCGGGCGGCGCTGGCTGCGCGGTGATGTCCATCAGCTATGTACAGAAACGGGACCTCGCGGAAGGCGTGAACAAACCGCACCGCATCAGGTACGCGCCAAACTGTATGTTGAATTCCATCATCAGCTGTAAAGTCAAAAAGGGCACTCGCCATCAGAGTCTCCATCACCATCGTGTCAATCTCGCGTGTTGCCCGGTAAGTCAGGAACACCGGGCCCGTCTGGGCCCGCAAAACAAGCATGTGATGAGTGCGATCGTCCTCTTTATCCCGGCGCGTACGTTCGTGTTTACGAATGAGGTTCTCGTCATATTCGTCTATGGAGCAACAGGCGACCACGCCAATCTGTTCATGGTCTCCCATAATCAAACGGTAGAGATAAAGGCTGGGAGTCTCTTCTGTCAGAAGCGGACACTCTTTTTGTAGTTTTTCAAAGTTTTCGGCCGCCTTGCGATAGACAGGATCACTATGTGGATCTGTGGTGGCCGGTAAATCGATCTCCGGACGAGAAACATGCAAAAAACTCAACGGGTTATTTGCAGCCAGCGCCCGCGCTTCTTCCGTGTTCACCACATCGTAAGGAACACTTGATACCTCACTGGCCCGGTCAGGTGGCGGGCGCAATGCTGCAAAAGAACGAATGACTGCCACTGATTCCTCCCGCGCAGGAGCACTGCCAGATATCTGGCGGCAGATTTCGACTACGCATTGCCGAAACGTTTTTGATTACTAAAGGCTTGGCGTTTAAGACTATCTGTTCACATGTGGTCTTAGCAAGTCGGGAAATCGAGAGGCCGAAAGCCTGATCTGGACCAACGCAGATACACTGGGCAGCCTACAGACTCGGTGTAAAATAGAGACGCCGTGAAAGAACCTGACCGACTTGCGCTCGAAGAGAAGCTAAGGGACATTGACCAACGACTGCGCAGCGAAATGCGCGCCAGAGGTTTCGATCCGGATCAGGATGACAACCTCGCGCTGACCGCGCCACTAGCCAGACTTTATTTAGAGCGAGAAGAGCTGCGAGCACAGTTGCAGGTACTAACAGCCCACGAAACTTCATCCGATCAAAAACATCGATGAGCGAAACGGAAAGAATTGCAGATCAATTGAAACGCGCCTTCGAGGGTGAAGCGTGGCATGGGCCATCGGTAATGGAACTCGTTGGGAACATCACTGTCGAGCAAGCCTCAGCCCGACCATTTCCGTCCTCACACAGTATTTGGGAGATAGTGCTTCACATCGCAGCGTGGGAGCGTGCCTGCTTGAGACGACTGCACGGGGACCGAGCACAATTGTCGGCGGATGAGGATTGGCCTCTAGTAGTTAACGCGCAAGATGGCGGTTGGCAGCAGAGCAAGTTAGACCTGCAAACCGCAGAAGACGAACTTTGTGACGCAATTTCTCGTTTACACGACTCGCGACTCGACCAGCCTATTATTAAACGTATGTCCACGGTCTATGTGACTCTTCATGGAGTTGTCCAGCACAGTCTTTACCATGCGGGACAAATTGCATTGTTGAAGAAAATAATTTCAGAAGGTAAAAGCGTATGAATGAACTAGCAAACCGATCATGTGTTCCTTGCCGCGGTGGAGTACCCCCTCTGAAGGGTCAGGATCTTAAAACCCTCCAGGCCAAGGTTAAGGGGTGGGAAGTAGTAAATGAGCATCATCTGCGGAAGGAATACAAATTCAATGACTTTCAAGAGGCTCAGGCGTTCGTCGATCGAGTCGGCAAACTTGCCGAGGAACAATGGCATCATCCCGACATTTGTTTTGGCTGGGGCAAAGCGGAAATTACAATATGGACCCACAAGATTGATGGTCTAACTGAAAGCGATTTCATCCTGGCAGCAAAAATTGACGAACTCTGAACCGGCACGAGCCCTAAATATCAAACCATTTCCGGCTCAGCACTTCAGCATAAATCTTTTCAGTTTCATTAAGCATTCGCTCCAAACTGAACTGCGTCGAGATCGCTTGTCGGGCTGCTTGCCCAATGCGAATTCTTTCGTCTTTCTCATTAAGCAAAGTCACGATAGCTTGCGCCAGCTTACCGACTTCTCCCACCGGAACCAGGAGGCCTGTTTCCCTGGAACGAACAATCTCCCGGGCCCCTTCTGTCTCAGTCGCAACCACAGCCGTGCTGCAGGCCATTGCTTCGGCTATTGCAAGCCCAAAGGATTCCATGTGAGATGCGGACACGAACACATCGAGCGCGCAGTAAAGTTGTGATATATCCTCTACCCATTCAATCACTCTGACGCGATCAATCAGATCCAGCGCTTTGATCTTATCGTTCAGAAGTCTCCGATTTTTCTGGTCTCGGGCGGTGTCAAGCCCAGCGACGACGAAATAGGCGTTTGGATAATTCTTCGCTATTAGAGCCGCCGACTCCAAAAACTCGTCATGGCCCTTTAGCGGCGTCAACTCTCCTACAGTACCAACCAGCAAACTGTTCTCAGATAGTTTCCACTCCGCAAGAAACTGAGCCCGGTTAAACCTCTCCCGCGCTCTTAGGAACCGATCTACATCAATTCCATTGTATACGACACTAATTCTTTCGTGTTTCACGACTCCATCTTCGCGAAGCTTTGATGCCACTGCACCCGAAACCGCAATCACCCGCGCAGCTCTTGAAAGAGTTATTCGATGCAAACGGTTCAATCCGAAAAGGACGTGGCGTGTAACAATAACCCTGGCATGTCGACGCGAAGCATACGCCGCCAGCGTATAATCACGAGCCATGTGAGCGTGCACGATCTCGATTTGATGGCGATGGACCAGGCGGAAGAGATCTCGCGCACTCCTTGTGTCAAGCGCGTTCCGTAAAGGAAGGGTGGCTATATTTTCATAAGGTATTTGTTTCAGTTCACCGATTAAAGGGGAGTTTGGTCTTAGTGCGGCGAAGACCTCGTGGCCTCGACCGGCAAGCCCGTTGGCCAAATCGGCAAGGTGGCGCTCTCCTCCGCCAAAGGATTGAGCTGAACTTATCTGAAGAACTTTCACGCAGGAAACTTTCGAACGCGCAACGGGATACGAACTGGACAATTCGAATGTACACAATTATCGATCGCCATCCAATCAGCGGTGATTAGCCGTGTATCAGCGAGTCACGACAGATAATCGAGACCTCCGTACGGAACCCAAACATAATGAATTGCCGATGTTTGTTAACCGGCTCGAGATTGCGCATTTTCTGCCAAAAACCCTAATAAAACTACCGTCTCAGATCGGCACACGTGTTGCCATTAAAGTCTCCGTGATTTGTTCTCAGGTGGATTTGTCGGGTAACGTCGAAACTGAAGAAGGAGAAAGTTATGGCAAAAACGAAATTGGTAACAGGACTTTTTAAGAATCGGGTTGCTGCCGAAGCTGCGGTGGATGCAATCATGAAGCGTGGTTATACGCGAGATGATATTAGCGTGATGATGTCTGATGCTACCCACAACAAGGAATTTGCGTTGCAAACGCGTACCCATGCCGCTGACGGTGCCGGCATTGGGGGAGCGCTCGGTGGTGTGGTGGGCGCAGTCCTGGCGGCGATAGTTGCAGTAGGCAGCACAATCATTCTTCCGGGAATTAATCTCGTTATTGCTGGTCCCATTGCTGCGGCCCTCGCCGGTGCAGGCGCGGGCGGAGCGACCGGCGGTGTGATAGGGGCTCTTATCGGCGCAGGAATACCGGAGTATCGAGCTAAAGTCTACGAGTCAGGATTGCGCAGCGGCGGAATCTTAATGGGAGTCGAAGCCAAAACTGACGAGGAAGCAGACAAACTCGAGGAACTACTGGAGGCTATCGGCGGAGAACACGTTCGCGCGGAGTAATTGCATCGACGTAGTTCAGAAATCTGCGAGAACATTAAAAAGAGGGCTTACGACGAGTGATACGCCGTAAGCCCTTTTGGTGTTAGCTGAGGTGAAAACTATTTGCGAAGCGATTCGCCTACATCTTCGACAGCTTCTCCAACCTTTCTGCGAGCCGTACCGAAGCCTTCCCGAATCTTGCCTCCCGTGCGATCGTCCAGACCCTCGTTTTCCAGATCCCGATCATTGATCGTACGTCCTACAGTCTCCTTAGTTGTGCCTTTGGCCTGATCAAATTTTCCTTTTATTTCGTCCTTATTAGGTAAACCCATAGAACCTCCTTTTAGTTCGCTAATGCATGATTGCGTTAGTGGCTGAGCAGGTTCAGAGCAACGGGTGTTCCCAAGATAGTCTTAGGGCCAGTTTGACCGATTCCGATGGATTTTGCGCGTGTTTCTGCGAAATTGAATTCTGAAACGGGAATAGAGCGGGTTGATCACTGTACGTTTCAAAGACTCAGTGCGCGATCCTGGGACGATCCTAAAAGAGGCTTAAACAGAGTCAGAAAGGACCGGTTCATCGGCGCGTCGTAGGGCCCTCTTCACAAACCTATCGTTCTTATCACATATGGGGAGCCTGACTTCGAAGCGTGTACCTTCGCCAGGTTCGCTGACAACCACGATTTCGCCCTTGTGGCGGGTGATTATCCCGTGGGACGCTGAAAGACCAAGGCCGCTACCAAGCTCTCCCTTAGTCGTAAAGAATGGTTCAAAGATCCGCGAGGTGGTTTCCGCAGTCATGCCGCAGCCCGTATCGGCAACCCAGAAGCATCCGCTTTCAATTTCGGCACGAGCGCCAATTTCCATTATGCCGCCGTCGGGCATCGCATCTACTGCATTGAAAATAAGATTGAGTACCACTTCGCGTAATTCCGCTTCTTCCCCCATAACGTAAACTGGGCCAGCACCTTCTATTTTGACCTCGATCGTTGCCTTTGTGGATTTACTCTGCCATTTAGGCCGGGCTATATCGATACTCGAACTTAATAAGTGTCCCAGTTCCACAGGCGCAAACTCGTTGGAAGAATTACGTCGAGCAAACTCAAGTATTCGACGGAGTGTTTTGGTTCCATCTTCAACGGCATTTGTTATTACCGTCAAACTTTTAGCGGAGGCTTCATCCGTTGCATTTCTTAACAAGAGCTGAGCGCGACCCTGGATAACTGTCAAGGAGTTGTTCAAGTTGTGAGCGACCCCCGCCGCTAATTCTCCAACAGCGCGCAGTTTATCCGACTGGGCCATCAGCTTATGCTCGCGCTTCCGCTGTGTAATGTCTCGCAGAAAGACAAGCGCTCCATCAATCTCGCCGTCTTTCCAAAGTGGGGATGTGTGAGCTTCAGCGAAGCGAACGGAGTCTTCAGCCCGAATCACACTCACTTCAAAATCAGTGTCATTGCCGGCCAGAGTGCGTTGCAAGTTCTCTTCTGTAAGGAGGCGAGAGTCATCAGAGACGACGTCAAGAAACCTACCACCTGAAGTCATCAATAGCCTGTAGGCTTCGGCTCGCTCATTCATCCAGGTGATTTGACCCGAGGCGTCCAAAGCATAAATCTCATCCGGAGTTCGATCGGCAATACTCGCGAGGAAGGATTTGTGTGAAATGGCTTCCGCTTCGGCGCGACGAAGATCAGAAATGTCTCGAGCTATGACCAGAACGCCCGGTGCTACGCCAGTTCCTTCAGAATGGAGCGGCTCGACCAGTAGTGAGATTGAGTTGCAGTCTTCAGCTCCTGCTAAGATTTCAACTTCGACTTTCTCGTAAATTTGGAGGGCACGATCCACTACACAGCCATCAGCGCCTTCGACGTGCCAAAACATTTCGCAGCAAGAGTTTCCAATTATCACGTTTCCCGGTTGCAACCGGCAGGCTGCTGCATTGGCTCTGACTACCCGCCGATCATCTCCAAACAGGTAGACAGCGTCCGGCAATGCGT
>JBHENH010000163.1:5822-6082 GCA_046262135.1 Pyrinomonadaceae bacterium | reverse complement strand
GTTCAAACGCTGGACAAACCCGTGATGGGACAAGTGAATAAGATTAAGGAGCCCGCATGAGCCAGTCTGCGAGCGAGTCAGTGACGAGGCCGGCGAGTTCCGCGCTTGAAGCACCGGCTAGGCGAAAGTTTCGTTTCGATAATCGCTACGTCGCGCCGCTTTTTATTACCTGCATCCTGTTGGTCGGTCATCTTTCCTACGGGATCCTGGAAAGCTACAAACAGACGGTGCTCGCGATTGTTGCCGCGCTCATTGCCGAG
>JBHENH010000163.1:0-5738 GCA_046262135.1 Pyrinomonadaceae bacterium | reverse complement strand
AACAACTATTGGTCGTTGCTGGTTATCTGGATTCTCGGTTCAATCATCATTTGGCGTGCTCAGCGTTTTCATATCAGCGCCACCTACGTTGTCTCCTTTCTTTTACTTGCAGTTTTAAGGAGTTGGATTACCGGCGATCCATGGCTGGCAGAAGTGGCTCCGATCACCGGACCGATGTATCAACTGTTTGTGTTTTTCATGATTACCGATCCGAAGACTACCGTTCGATCGCGAACGGGCCAGTGTGTGGTGGCATTTTGCATCGCCCTGGTCGAATTCATACTGCGGTTGGACCAGGTTGTGTACGCTCCAATTTTCGCCCTGTTCTTTGTCGGGCCAGTGGCGAATCTGATCGAGATTTGGTTGAACACGCGACGCCGGGCTACGGCGACTGCCAACATCTAGTGTCGTAACGCGCGCTATTACCGTGCGGGCGTACACGAAGTTTGCGTTACACGCACATTCCGGAAAAGAAAGCTTACCTCTAATGCGGCCTGTCTCATTATTTTTTTACCTTCTCGTCTGTTTGTTCCTCGTTTCAGCCTGTAAGCAGCCGTCGCCCACCGTGCCGGCGTCTGTTACAGAGGTTCCGAACCAAACGCCTTCGCCCTCAGCCAGTCCGACGCCGCCACGGCCGGCGGGACCGGTCGAGTTCACGGATGTATCTGCCCAGGCAGGAATACACTTCAAACATAGAAGCGGCGCCTTCGGGAAAAAGTATTTGCCGGAAACACTCGGCACGGGCTGCGCTTTTCTGGACTATGACAAT
Organism: Pyrinomonadaceae bacterium; assembly: GCA_046262135.1. GTDB lineage: Bacteria > Acidobacteriota > Blastocatellia > Pyrinomonadales > Pyrinomonadaceae > PSRF01. Next base: position 4,969 of record JBHENH010000163.1, on the reverse strand, counting down.
GATGGTTGGCAGGACGTCCTGCTGGTCAATTCGACGGATTGGCCCGAACATAAGACCGCGAAAACCTTTCTTGCGCTTTACCACAACAACCAGGATGGAACTTTTACGGACGTCACTCGACGAACAGGGCTCGCCGTCGAGATGTATGGTATCGGTGTAGCTGTCGCCGATTTTGACAACGATGGAAACGACGACATCTATATCACCTGCGTAGGACCAAATCACCTCTTTCGCAATTTGGGAAACGGTAAATTCGCTGACGTTACTGACCGGGCCGGCGTCGGGGATCCGTCCTTCTCCACCGGCGCCCTCTGGTTCGACTATGACAACGACGGCAAGCTCGATCTGTTCGTCGCCAACTACGTTGATTGGTCCGTTGAGAAGGATCAGTTCTGTTCGCTTGACGGAAAGAACAAATCCTACTGCACGCCGCAGTCTTATAAGGGCCAAAGCCCAACCCTTTATCACAACAAGGGGAATGGGACTTTTGAAAACGTTACACAACGCGCAGGGCTCAATGATCCGACCTGCAAATCATTGGGGGTCGCTTTGCTGGATTACAACGGCGACGGTTGGCTGGATCTATTTGTCGCCAACGACACGGAGCCAAACAAGCTCTACAAGAACAACGGGAACGGAACTTTTACAGATGAGGCAGTCGGCGCAGGCGTAGCCTTTAGCGAAGCCGGCACTGCGCGCGCCGGCATGGGTGTCGATGCGAGCGATTATGACGGGTCCGGGCGGCAGGGAATTGTCATCGGGAATTTCACCAACGAGAGCATGGCACTTTATTCCAATGATGGCAGCGGACTCTTTACTGACGAGGCGCCCAAATCAGGCATTGGAAAGATGTCTGCGCAGTCATTAACGTTCGCGGTGTTCTTCTTCGACTACGATCTAGACGGTTTGCTCGACGTGTTCGCTGCAAACGGTCACGTTTCCGACGACATCAGCGTGGTCCAGCCCAACATCAAGTATGCGCAGCCGCCACATCTTTTTCATAACAAGGGCAAAAAGAAGTTCGAAGAGATGACGGGCAAACTCGGCCGCGCTTTGCAGCGGGCCATTGTCGGCCGCGGTGCGGCTTATGGCGACTATGATAACGATGGCGATCTTGATCTTTTGATCACATCGAACAACGGTCCGGCCCGGCTGCTGCGAAACGAGAACGCCAATCAGAATGATCTACTGCGAGTTAGGACTATAGGCTCCAGGTCGAACCGCAACGGCATTGGAGCGAAACTTACATTAAAGACCGCAAGAGGCGTGAAGCTCTTTAGCATGGTTAAGACTGGATCGAGCTATTGTTCACAGAGCGAACTGCCGGTGGTATTCGGTCTGGGCACGCCTGAAGAAGGCAAGGCATTGAGCTTGGAAGTCATCTGGCCCAGCGGCCAAAAGGATACTATTCCTGAGGTAAAGCCAAACCAGTCGATTATCATTCAAGAGGGGAAGGGGATTGCGTCGGCTGCAGCTATAGTCTTCGCAAAACCAGCGCCGACGCCATCGCCGTCACCGCAACCTTCGCCGCCGAAGAAATAGCAGATTGGACAAACAGCCCTAACGCGGACCTATTTCATAAACAGCGGTCTTCGGGTTATAGAGCTTCCAATCAAACCAATAGTCCTCGAGCACCGCTACTTTTTTCAATTGGCTCCCCGCCAGTGGTCCGGCGGGCGGTTTTCACTGATATTGGCACTCTAATCCTGCACTGTATTCCCGGGTCTACCCACGCCTAATGCATCGGCGACGCGATTGATGTAATTGAACCACGAGGCAATCAGGGTTATCTGAAGGATGCCCTTATCGTCAAAACCAACCGCGCGCAGACGCTCGTGATCCGCTGGAGAGATTCGAGTGGCATCCTTCGTCACCTGCACCACGTAATCCAGCATGACTCGGTCTTGTTCATTGGTCGGGGCAGTCGTGTAGTCCTCTTCCAACGCCCGGACCATCTCACCATCTAAAGTAACGCGACGCAGAAACTCTGCGTGAGATTCGATTCAATAGTGGCAACGGTTGGTTACCGAAACCATAGTTGCGATCATCTCGTGTTGATGGCGTTGAAGCGGCAAATCGGGGGAAAGCAAAGAACCATAAGTCGCGAAGGCGTGGAAGAGAGCATCGGGAATCAGACTGTGCGATTCGACGATACCAGCGGACTCACCATCCAGCGTTGGATGGACCGGAGTGGCATATTCGATCGGATAGAGATGTCGCTGTGCTTCAGAGGCTTTGCGAACCTTTTCGTCTTCGGAACCTGGAACGGTCTTGATCCATGTCATAAAGGGATTTCACCTTCCTGGTTTGGTCTGCGGGCTTGCCCGCGGTACAAGAGATAATAAACGGGCAAGCCCAGGGCAACTACTCCGACGGCCCATGCCTGCCTGCAGCGGATTATGACCGCCCAGCAGCAAAAGCAATAACGCAACTTTAGTTGGAGAGGGCGTCCGCTCCGTGACGTTTCTTCTTCCTGCTTTGCGTCCTGAGGTTCCGCTTCGCTTCACCTGGAGATTGACGCGCCACCCGCTCCGCTGGTTTTTAGCGCAGATGGACCAGCCCGCGTTGCAGCGCCGTAGTCGCAGCTTGAGTTCTATCGGTCACTCCAAGCTTACCCAGGATGTTGTTTATGTGACTCTTCACTGTGGCTTCGCTAATACTGAGGCTCGCTCCTATTTCCTTGTTGCTTTGGCCGCGCACGATCAGCTCGAGTACTTCCATCTCTCTGCTGGTCAGGTCCGAGCTTGCCATTCTCTCAGCCAGTCGCTCGGCTATAGCTGGAGGAATCCGCCGCGAGCCTGCATGCACAGTCCGGATCGCCTTTTCCAATTCTTCGAAAAACACATCCTTCAAAAGGTAACCTTTGGCGCCGGCCTGCAACGATCGATAGATATCTTCATCACCGTCGTAAGTTGTGAGGACGATCAACCGGGCATTTGGGAATTCGCGCCTGATCGCGGTAATTGCTTCCACTCCGCCGACGACAGGCATGCGCAAATCGATTAACGTGACGTCGGGTTTGTATTGGCGGTAAAGGTCTATGGCCTGCTGTCCGTTGATTCCTTCGGCGATCACTTCCATATCCGCTACGGTGTTAATCAGGGCAACAAAACCCTGTCGCACGATCGCCTGATCATCAATGACCATAATTTTGATCTTTTCGGTATTCAGGATGATCGTTGCCTTGACCTCTTGGCACCGAAGTTTTGTCTACTATTCGTTACCGGAATTTCTAAGATGTTTGGTCGTCTGTTCTGTGACGCTGAAAGGCGCGGAGAGAAATTCATTGGCATCAGCTGTACGAAGCGAGGAAGGATTCGATTCGCCTTCCAAACCCGCGTGCTCCTGCTGCGAGTATCGTGTTGCTTCTACGAGTTTCTTGCTGACAACGGTGCCGTTTATTGTGAGCGCCAACCCAACAAACAGAGGTATTACACCAGCCACCCAAAGGCGACTAAGAATCACGGCCATGTCCGGCGGCACCTCTCCGCTCGCGATGAGTCCCCCCATAAACACAAAAAGAAAAACCATCAGGGCAAGACCGACGCTACTGACAATCACTCCCGCTTTGATTTCGTTGTACCGCCTGACCTCAGGTGTGACGCCCCGCTGACGCTGCAGCTCAGCTTTCCGTCGTCTCCTTTCCTCTTGAGACAGGAACATCTCGGTCAGCCAGGTCTTGTTCCAATCGAATTTTTCAACCGGTTCTCGATCGTCAAGTACCTGCATTACGGCGTACAGGTTCGCGCCACACACTTTACAAAACTTCTGGTCTTCACTCTGACTAGAGCCACAGCGAGGGCAGAACATACAAGACTCCTATTGGAAGTTCCTTGGTGTACGACACATGACCACTGGTGTTCAATCGCTTCTCAGTATTCCAAATATTACGGCCTCCGACTGCCGCTAATCGGCACATCAACCACGATTTCTGTGCCCGAACCGTTTCCGCTGTGGATCGAAAAAATTCCACCAATCTGTTCCACGCGCTCGCGCATGCCAATCAAGCCGAAATGACCTGACGCGCCATTCCCGGCACCTTGACTGTCAAAACCACAGCCGTCATCCTGCACCTGCAATCGCACTCGGTGGGCATCGAACACGAGACTAACAACGATACGCTGTGCGTGCGCATGTCTCACTGCATTATTAATCGCCTCCTGCCCGATGCGAAGCAGATGGTCCTCGACGAGTTGTGACAAAGGCCGGAAGGTCCCGCTAACCTCGACCTGCGCTTTGACCGTGGTCTCGGCTGTCAATCGTCGCGCAGCTTCACTCAAAGCGGTTGGCAGGTATTTCCGCTCCAGCGTAGACGAGCGCAAGTCCAAAACGTAACGACGTGCTTCGGCTATCCCATGACGAACCAACATGCGCACGCGGTCTAACTGCGCTTTGGCCTTTTCTTCTCCCGGCGACATAGCACGAGCAACCACTTCCAGCTGCACTGATATCCCCGCCATCTCCTGCGCCAGGTTATCGTGAAACTCTCTGGCAATGCGCGTTCGTTCAGCCAGTACGGCTCCAAATTGCGCTTCCATTCCGCGAACGCGAAAGCGGTATAGTTGCCAGGCCACGACCGCAAGCGCGAGGACAGCAAGTGCGTAAAACCAATACGTCTGATAGAAATAAGGCTTCAAATAAAGAGAAGAGTTTGCGCCGATCTGGTTCCACACGCCATCGTTGTTAGAGGCAATCACTCGAAACGTGTAACTGCCGGGTCGCAGATTTGTATAGTAAGCAATCCGTCTGGTGCCCCCATCAATCCAGTCATTATCAAAGCCTTCCAACTTGTATTTGAAGCGAACTTTCTCGGGAGCCACGAAACTGGGGGCCGTGTAGTAGAACTCTAAACGAGTGCTGCCAGATGGCAATTCGATCTTCCCCCTGGGTGCGACGGACTGGTCGTCTACTCGGATCTGCTCGATCACAACTGGCGGCGGATAGCTATTCGTTTTTATTTGTTCTGGAT
>JBHENH010000162.1:0-6138 GCA_046262135.1 Pyrinomonadaceae bacterium | reverse complement strand
GCTCAACACCATCCTGATCTTTTTGCAACCTGGCCAATTGAAGACCGTCCTTTCACGCGAGATTCGTTGAAACCGTAGAAAGCCTCCCGCATCTCCAACTCTCTACTCGCTTTCTCTTTGTCAAACGTCACTAATACGAACACGGTTCTTTGTTAGTTTCTAACCCGACAAAGCCGGCTCCTTGCTGACCTGCTTAGTCTTTCCCGCGGCAGTATTGACACACGGTTTGAGCCGTCGCACGACATCCTTGATGGTGATGCCGGCAAGCACACGCTCGACCGCCGTGTCTACGTCGTCCAGTACCTCATTAAGGACCGTACCAATATTTACCCCCACGGGGCAGTGGCGATTAGGAGGATGACGATGCAAGGAAAAGACGCCTCGGCTTTCGATAGCCTGATAAATGTCGAGCAACGTGATTTGCTCGGGCTCACGTGCGAGCTTAGAGCCGCCCATTGCGCCTGACTGCGAAACGACGAGCTTCGACTCTGCCAGTTCACACAACATTCGTCGTATAACTACTGGATTTGTGTTGACGCTCTCTGCTACTTGCTCGGATTTCAGTGGTTCTTCGTCAGCCCACGCCATGAGCGTAAGCACATGTACCGCTACCGCAAACCGGCTACTCGTCGACATACAGAATCAAGGTCTCGGGCTGAACACCTTTGGTCTGTAACTAATGTAGTTACAGTTGGCCGTTTTGTCAAGAGATAAACCTTAGATGCACGGAACTTTAACGCCGTTGTGCACCTCCGAGCGGAACGGAATGGAAACGGTTTTGACGATTACGAGCAAATGAAGTACAGGCCTAATGGGGCACCTTTTCAACGTTCGTACGAGGCTGTCTGTTTTGAATAGTTGCGTGGCTCTGCCTTGAACCGAATTCGCACAATTGCTTGTCAGCGGCGAAACGATAACCGAACGGTTCTAATGCACGCCGGCAGTCTTTGTTGGGGTGAATAACCGCCAAACCCAGTAGGAGTGGGCCAAACTACTCGCTTTAACTGTAATGCTCTTACCGTTTGTTGCTTTTTGAAAAAAATGGCATGAGCATTGCACCGCATAAAATCGTTCAACGCTTTGGAAATTACAGGCTACGAAACAAGGAGACATTAAACTATGTTGTGGACGATTCTTGTGATTTTGCTGATTCTCTGGTTGGTAGGATTCCTCGGTCACGTTGGCGGCGGACTTATTCACTTGCTGCTTGTGATCGCGCTGATTGTGTTCATCATCAACCTCGTCTCGGGTCGCAGAGCTGTATAACTATCCCTGCAGCGGGGATAGTTATACACGCCGGCAATTTGGGCGACGCGCAGTAACAAGTCAAGGTTTTAGGGGGGTAAGATCGAACGAGATAGAAAACTCGCGAACTTCGCATCGCGGGCTTCTAAAAAGGCCCTGGCGGCAACGCCAGAGCACCGTCCACAGCAGGCAGCGCTTCTTCATTATTGGGGAAGCGTTGCTTCATGTGGGTCATAATTTCAAGGAGGATCTTAAATGGCAACACGAAAGAGCGCCGCTAAATCAGGAACGAAGAAGGCAGGAACGCGGAAGGTCGCTGCGAACAAAGCAAGCTCCAGGAAGTCAGCCTCCTCTAGTAAAAAGGGCGGCAGAAAGAAGAGTGGTACCAGGAAAAGCGTGAAACGCTCGTCGACCGGCATTTTGAAAAAAGCGAAGAGCGTCATCAAGGACGTTGTAGCGGGAGCCGCTTCCGGAGCAGCCCAGGGCGCCGTTCGTGGCGCAACAGAAGCTGGTGCCCAAGCAACCGGGGTTGCAAGGGGGAACGAAGGGAAGAAACAATCAGCGACCGGCGGAAACTCCTAAGTCATTACTCGATTGTAGGGCCGCCGCCGCGCAGTCATTTCAACGTCGGTCTTTTCAATTCGCGTGGTAGACGAAGACCATGCCCGGATCTGTAACAAATCAAGATAAGATCGACAAACTTAAACAGGATAGCAATATCCAGGACGCACTGGACCAGACCGCAGCCGCTAAAGAAACTGCAAGAATCCCCGGCGGGGGCAAGCACAAGCTTAAATTGGGAAGTTATTTCGTTCTGCTGCTTGCTCTGAGCGGGCTCTACTACCTTCTGCGCCTGCGGTTGTTCCAGAGCGGCGCAACCTACTACCCATTCCTGCAGCGCCTTCTCGTGGGCGCAATGGCTACAGTCATTGCTTTCGGCCTGGCGCAAACACTCGACATTTATCTCATCGCCCGTGTACGGGATGCGGCCTCTCAATACACTGTCCGCCGCGTCGTCAAGCTGATGACTGCGCTGGTTATTGCGCTAATCTTCATCTCAATTCTGTTCGCCAATTGGTACACGGCAATTGTCTCTCTTGGACTGGTTTCGCTCATACTGGGCTTTGCGCTTCAGACACCCATCACCAGTTTCATCGCCTGGATCTACATAATTATTCGAACGCCGTACCGTGTCGGCGATCGCATAAAGATCGGCGACGCTAGCGGCGATGTAATCGACCTCGGGTATTTGGACACAACCTTGTGGGAATTTGGCGGCGACTACTTATCGACGGATCATCCCAGCGGACGGATTATCAAGTTTCCCAACTCAAACGTTCTCAGCTCCGCTGTTTACAATTATTCGTGGCCGTTGTTTCCCTATATTTGGAATGAAATCAAATTCTACGTCGCCTATGAAAGCGACCTTCAGTTCGTTTCGGAAACGATGCGGCGGATCGCCGAGGAAGAAATCGGCGAACCAATGCTCGAGCGCGTTCGGACTTTTCGAGCCTTACTTTCTGAAACCCCGGTGGACCAGGTGGAAGTCAGGGAACATCCGTCTGTGTCGTTCCGCGTAAGCGATAACACGTGGGTTGAGGCGATAGTTCGTTATCTGGTGGAGCCGAAACAGGCGGGCCGAGTAAAAAGTAAATTAATCGAACAAATGCTTCACGCCTTAAACGCTTCGCCGGATAAAGTGCTGTTTCCTCGAGGCCCGGCGAGATAACTGTTCAATACTCGGTGGCGACTTCATACGTGCATGTTTGTTAAAGTTTCCTCTATCGCTCTTGAAGCGTCGGCTGCTAGAATCCCACGCGAATTCTCAGAAGGGACAAATATGCCGGAACAACGTGGCAAACAGGCTACTGCCGATGTGAAATCGGAATGGACCCGCGCGTATCAAATATATCTGCGGGCCCCGGGCGATAGATACGATAAGAAAAAGGACAGAACCGCCAGAATAGACACGGTGGCCCAGGAACTGAACCTTACACGCAAACAGGCGAAGCGGCGTGTTCGAAACTACGAGGCGTGGCAACGAAATATCAAAAAAGGGTTAGTGGAACCTTAACTTCAACCCGGCACCGAGCAACCCTCCAGGAATCACTCCAACGATCCGCGAAATGCATGGTCCAGTAAATACGAACGGTTCGAGATACGTACCCGAACTGGACGGACTGCGTGGCATCGCTATTATTTTGGTGCTCATTCATCACCAACTCACACCGTTTTCGCTTAGCGCCGGGTTTCTTGGCGTTGATCTCTTTTTTGTACTGAGCGGCTTTTTAATAACGCAAATCCTGCTGTCGGAATTTGAAAAGTCCGGCTCTATCTCATTACGCAATTTCTATATGCGCCGGGTTTTGCGGCTCGGCCCGGGATTGTTTCTGTACTTAATCGCGTGTCTGGTTATCACCTACAACTTGCAGTTAATCTACCTTGCCCAGGAAATCAAACTAATTGCGATTTCCCTTCTTTATTCAACTAACTGGATCATAGCCTTTGGACTTAACTCACCGTTTGATCCCACGGCAATTACCTGGTCACTTTCGATTGAAGAGCAATTCTATCTTGTATGGCCGGTGCTATTTTTTGGATGTTTAGTCCTGAGAATTAGAAGACGTTACATCATCGTTACACTTGCCATTATCATTTTCGCCATACTGATCCATCGTGGTTTGTTATGGAGCGCCGGCAGTGACTTGCGTAGACTGTATTACGGAACCGATACGAGGGCGGACGCTCTCCTCATGGGTTGCTTGCTGGCATTGTTACCTCTCACAACTTTGAGTGCAAAGACTAAGCGATGGCTGAACATCGCGGCCCTGCTTTGCGTGGCGATTCTCGCTTGCCTTATCAGCGCGTCGAGCTTTACTGACCCATTCTTGTATCGTGGAGGGTTCACGCTGGTTGCACTCTGCGCTGGCGTTATAATTTTAGTCGCCGCATATTTCCCTTCGGAAATCCTCACCCGAACATTGCGAATTCGGCCCCTGCGTTGGCTCGGCAAGATCTCTTACGGGCTCTACCTTTGGCATTGGATGGTCGTGCTCAACTCAAGCTTCTATTACCTGGGTTTTTGGGAGCCCTGGGCCAAAATTATTCTCGCGATGGGGATAGCCTCGGCCTCATATTATTTCGTGGAGCGACCGTTCAATAAACTTAAGACTCGTTTCAGTGTGCAGCCGCAGGTGTCGCTATACTCGACGTCTCCCATCTTAAGGGGCGAAACGTCTTCCCCCATTCCGATCCCGTTTCCAAATTAATAACTCAAGCTCGTACTTCGAGCTTGTAAGGCAGCTCGAGAACGCTTTTTTCCGTTCGTCGTATCCGAATTAGAGATTTCCGACCTTCGTATCCGCATTATCATCGCCGAATAGTAGACGCGGTGGCTCCAATCAAGCCCAGCGCACTGGCAATGGCTGCGCTCAGCTTTCCGCGAGTGTTAAGCGACGCGCCACTTCCTCCCTTTGCAAGTCTTTGTTCGATCGTTACAATTCTTCGCATTCCCTGGGAATATTCCGCAGCAGTATCTAATTGGAGGCGAGAATGAATTTCATGTGTCGTAATGCCCACGTGTGGACAGGTGTGCTTCTTCTTACAAGTATCGGAATGGCGTTGACGGCGTCCTGCTCAAACCATCCAAACTCCATTTCCGTATCGAGCTCCAAAGGCACTCCCGCCGAGGCTGAAAAGTTTATTGCCGATGCGGAGAAAAGGTTATTTGACCTGAACGTCAAATACAGCCGCGCGGATTGGGTGAAGAGCACATTCATCACTGACGACAGTGAAGCTCTATCGGCGGACGCAAATAACGCCGTCATCGCGGCTACTACCGAACTTGCGGATCAGTCGCGTCGCTTCGATGGCCTTGATCTACCCTACGACGTGGCCCGCAAGATGAAATTGTTGAAGTTGTCGCTCGTATTGCCCGCGCCAAAGGATCCAGCCGAACGCGAGGAGTTAACGAAGTTGGCCGCTTCCCTGGAAGGCGATTATGGCAAAGGAAAGTATTGTCCTGATGGCGACAAAGGAAAATGTCTGAGCCTGAATGACATGGAAGAAATTCTGGCGAACAGTCGGGACCCTGAAGAACTGAAACGTATCTGGCTCGGTTGGCATCAGATCTCACCCCCATATCGAAAAAACTACACTCGCTTCGTCGAACTCAGCAACAAAGGCGCCCGCGAAATGGGCTTCAAGGATACGGGGGCGATGTGGCGTGAAAAGTATGATATGGACGCCGATGCTTTTGCTGCAGAAATGGAACGCCTTTGGCAGCAGGTAAAGCCTCTTTACGATTCGCTATATACGTATACGCGTCACAAACTGTCAGCAAAATACGGAAAAGACATTGTTCCGGAAGACGGCCCAATTCCTGCACACCTGCTCGGAAACATGTGGGCACAGCAATGGGGGAATATTTATCCGCTGCTTAAACCTGAGGGCTCGGGTGATCGCGGCTACGACTTAACGCAAATCCTTAAAGGCCGCAACACAGAACCAAAACAGTTGGTGCAGTATGGCGAGTCATTTTTTACGTCGCTGGGCTTCGATGCGCTGCCACCGACATTCTGGGAACGCTCCATGTTGGTTAAGCCGGTGGACCATGAGGCTGTCTGTCACGCGAGCGCATGGGACGTCGATTTCGAAAAAGACGTTCGTCTTAAAATGTGTATCCAGATTAACGAGGAAGATTTTACGACCGTGCATCATGAGCTCGGCCACAACTACTATCAGATGGCTTATTCGAGGCAGCCGTTTTTATATCGTGACAGCGCTAACGACGGATTCCACGAAGCCATTGGCGATACGATGGCGCTCTCTGTAACCTCGCCATATTTAAAACAGATTGGGTTGGTGGACAGAGCGCCCGACCAGAGTGCGGAC
>JBHENH010000161.1:0-6163 GCA_046262135.1 Pyrinomonadaceae bacterium | reverse complement strand
TGTCCCCCCGTACGTACAAGCTCTTTTACCCGTTCGCGCAGGGCGCTTTCAAAACGCCTGGCTTCTTCTACTTCAGAGAACGAAAGGGCGCGCAATTCCTGTTCAATGCGGCGACGGTAGTCTGATACGAGCGAGTCGGAAACTCCTAATTCGGCCGCAACTTCAAGCTGCGTAGACTCCTCAGGACTGAGATAGCAATGCCACAGAACACCGAGAATACGGTTGTACTGTTTGATCTTACCGCGCACGGTCTCGTGCAGATTTTTGAGGAATTGGTCCACAAAGCCCGCTGCTTCGTTCTCCGACTCGTGCCGCAATAGTCTCTGTTCCGCATTTTCTCGCTTATCAACCGGCTCGAAATGATTCTCGTTGTCGTTGTCGTCGCCGTCCAGCGGGACGAGATAAATGTCCATGACCGGCAGTCGTGACATCACAAGGCTGCGCAGCGTGCGTACGTCTGCGGGCGAGTCCATGGCATCCAACACCGTAACGATTAGATCCTCCAGGTCCGAATTACTAATCACGACCTGAGAATCCCCGGTGCAGCCAACCATTCGTGTATCTCTTGCTCGCACCGAAACCATCTGAGCTCGCTGCTCAAGGTCATGCGAATCACGGCGGCGTTTGTCGTCGAGCCACTCGCTTAGGCCGTAAACCCGATCCGCCAGTCGTCGGTAAGGCTCATCATTAGTCCCGCTTGTGTCAAAACGGCGAAAACTCGAACTGGATTGAATAAGCGTAGAAATCCGACGGGCAAGACGGTAGCTTTCGGGATGACGTTTGCGGAGTTCCGCCGTCAACAGGTTGGTCAGTTCAATCTTACTGATTTCACACTCAATCTCGTAATCCGTCATCTCCGTTTCGAGATAGTGTTCAAATCTGTTCTTGCTTAAGAGCTGAACAAATAGTTCCTGGGTTAAGTCTGTGTATGCGGTGGTGGCGCCTTCCTCCACCAGGAGTCCTGCGCTACGCGAAGCCCTGACCAGGGGGTGGTGGGACACAATGCGGTGGAGTTCAGTCCAGAGGCGACCTACGTCTGAGAAACGAAGGCTTTCGACCCACTTTCCACTTTTCGCATATCGCGCCGAATTTCGTCGCGTGCGTAACTGCGACGGTTGATCTTTCCCCGCGCCAGGTTCTAGATCTTTTTCTATTTCGTGACATATGGATTTCACTGGATTTTCCGTTCTGACCCAGAGGGTTTTTGTCGGTTTTTACTTCAAAAAGATGTCTTTCTGGAAAGAAGAGTCAAAAGAACCGAGGCCATCTGGCTTAACCTGGCATATCTTAGCAAGATTTTAATAATGGGCAACATCTTTTTACAGACCATCAAGACCATTGAAAGGATTATGAAATCTTGAGCAGGAAGCAGGATCTGGAATTGGTTCAGGATTGGGTGTTTCCTGCTATTGAATTAGTGAGCTTTTTTGACCCGCCGGCGAACGCCAAATGCCCCCTGGCTTTTCGTTGTAGGCCGATTCGTTGAGTTGAAGTCCGAGATTTGTGCAGCATCAGGGGTACAAATGAAAGCCTCAACCGTAGCCTCGTTTACAAAGACGGTCGCTTGCCCTTCGTCTAATAAACTGCTCTCATTTCACTTGCGGGCCTTGTCGCCTGGAATCACGACTCTGGTCAGACATCATCTAGCAGCCTGCGATTTTTGCTGTGCTGAGATGCCGCTGCTGGCTCATTACCAAAGTCCGCTAAGGGGAGAATGTAGGCCGCCGGAAATACCGATCAATCTGAGGATTTTGGCTGAATCCCTATTAGGCAAGAGCAGCAAGTTGCGAAAAGTGTCAGAACGTAAGATGCGTGAAGTTGGCCTTTCACTAATCACGGGTTGAAGCAATTGGCCCTCCTGGGATCGCCGAATCAAGGCCTTCCGGAATCCCGTTGGGTTGCGGCAGATCAATTTCAAAAGTACTTCCCTGCCCTAACTGTGATCTTACTCTAACCTGTCCGCCATGAGCTCGGGCTAAATGTTTGACAATAGCCAGACCCAAACCAGTTCCACCCATCTCCCTCGAACGTGCTCGGTCTACTCGGTAAAAGCGTTCAAAGAGGCGCTCCAAATGCTGCGATGGAATACCCTCCCCGGTGTCCTGAACAAGAATCCGAGTTCGCGAACCGACTTCACATCCGATTGTGACCTTCCCTCCGTCCCGGTTGAACTTGATTGCGTTGTCCACAAGATTGGTGAGCATCTGTTCAAGGCGTCGGGGGTCAACAAAGACCAGTGTGCCGTAAGGGACATTGTTACTTACCGTAATGCTTCGGGAAGAGGCTTTTGCTGCAAGGGTCGTGATCACGTCATTGATCAGCGGACCAAGTTGGACTTCCTCGGCCTTGACGCCCACATTCCCCGCTTCAATCGCACTCAGTTCGAGAATATCGTCAATAAGATTTTGCATTCGCGCGGCATTCTTGCGAATAATCGACAGGAATCGTTGGCTGTTTTCCCGGTCATCTAGCGCCCCTGCTTCAAGTGTTTCTACAAACGCGAGGATCGCGGTTAGTGGGGTTCTCAGTTCATGGGAAACGTTTGAAAGAAACTCCTGCCTCACACGCTCGAGTTTTTCCAGTTGTGTTATGTCGAAGAAGACGCCAATCGCTCCCGCAGTGGTTGTACCATCGCTGCTGCCTAATGGCACTACTCTTAAATCAAAAACGCGGCGGCCGGGGTTGTGTGTTTCAATTTCCACGCCCGACCGTTCATTTCCTTTGAGCGCATCGTGAAACGCACTGTAGATTGCAGGGTTTCGCGTCAATTCCGTCAAACGCTGAGACTCAAGTCTGCCAGTCGCCAAATTGAAGAGCCTGTGCGCAGCAGGATTTGAAGCAACTACGCGCATGTCGTTGTCGACGACAAGCAACCCCTCGCGCATTTCATCCAGAGTGGCCTCGAATAGTTTACCGAGGGCGAAGATCTCAGTTGACCGAGAGACTAATGGTTCGCTTACGTTTTGAGTAGGAAGCAAGGAGGCTCCCGGCTGATTACCTTGGCGGCCCTTTACCAGGAAGTATCCCGCCAGAAATCCAAGCGTGGCTAGCGCAATCGCACCGCCGGTAAACGAAAAAATGAGAATGAGAATCGCAAGCAGCGCGGCACATGCGGCAAGTATATAGCTGGAGTGCCTGAACACAGTTTCTGTACCTTCGGCGTCAGTTGCCTTCCGGCTTTTCTGAGGTGCCTGTAAAGCGATAACCGACTCCGACGACCGTCTCGATGCAGTCGCCACAGTCTTCCAGTTTCTGCCGGAGACGCCTGATGTGTACGTCCAGCGTCCGGGCGTCGCCATAGTAGCTGTAGCCCCAGACGTTATCCAGAAGCTGCTGGCGGGTTATTACCCGGTCGGCGCTTTTGGCCAAGACTGAAAGGAGGCTAAATTCCTTGTTGGTGAGTTTGATCTTGCGACCGTTGCAAATAACACGAATATCGGCGAAATCGACCATGAGGTGATCGTCTTCATAAGTCTTGCCGGCCCCTTCATCCATGCGTCGCAACACTGCGCGCACTCGCGCCAGGAGTTCTCGGACGGAGAAGGGCTTGGTTATGTAGTCGTCGGCCCCAAGGTCCAGGCCGGCAACCCGGTCAGACTCGGACCCCTTGGCAGTCAAAATGATGATTGGGGTGCGTCGGGTTAAGGGTTCCCTGCGAAATCGGCGGCAAAGTTCCGTGCCACTCATACCTGGCAACATCAGGTCGAGCACAATCAGCATTGGTGGATTGCGTTCGTTCAGCGCCTCGATTAAGCCCTGCTCACCCGTAGCCGCCACGACAGTTAGCAGGCCTTCTCGCTCGAGGTTATATTTCAAACTCTCAGAGATATCGGGATCGTCTTCGATGATAAGAACTGGGCGCGCCATACTTTCAATTAACGTGCTTAATAAAGGCAGCTTCGACCATGTAAACGGTCAACTCGCAGATATCGGTAACGTAATCACCGATGCGCTCCAGATGCTTGGCTACGAATATCAAACGTGCGTTGCGGCTGGCTGTCGAGGGCTCCGACACCATTCTCTCGATCAGGTTGTGAAACACCCGATTATAAAGATCGTTAATTACGGTATCCAGGGTGATCACGTCTCGGGCCGCTAGTGCGTCATTCGAAGTGAATGCGTCGAGCGCCGCTCGCAACATCGCAGAAGCTTGTTCGGCCATCTGGCGGAGTTCGATGTTCTGCTTGAGCTCCGGCTCGTTGTTGAGATCGATGGCCGCCCGCGCGATGTTACAAGCATGGTCCGCTATACGTTCAAGAACAGGGGCCATTTTCGCGACCGAAATCACAAACCGCAGGTCCCGGGCGGCAGGCTGTCTAAGAGCGATGAGATCTATGCATTGCCGATCGATCTCAACTTCAATCCGATCAATCGCATCGTCGTGATTCAGCACGCCGCGGGCGAGGTCGCTGTCCCGGTCCATGAGGGAAACCATCGACTTCTGTAGCGCCGCTTCGGCCTCGCCGCCCAGCAACAACACTCGATCGCGCAGCGAGTTAAGTTCGTCGTCAAGATGTCTGTGATGCTCCATGTAGTTATTTCCGATTTTAGATTTTAGATTTTGATCGTTGATAACTGACGTTGTCAGTAAGCTCTCGTTTCCTGTAGGAAAATCAAAATCGTTTCAGCCAAACCTTCCGGTAATGTAGTCCTCGGTCAGCTTCTCGTCGGGATTGGTAAACATCTTCTCAGTGGCATTCACCTCGATGAGCTTACCCAGCAGGAAGAATGCCGTCGTATCGGATACGCGAGCCGCCTGCTGCATGTTGTGTGTAACGATCACAATGGTGTAGTGCTGCTTCAATTCAACAATCAGCTCTTCGATTTTCGCCGTGGCCATTGGATCTAATGCCGAGGCAGGTTCGTCCATTAAGACTACGCTGGGACGAATGGCGAGCGCCCGCGCGATGCATAACCGCTGCTGTTGACCGCCAGACAAACCAAGAGCGGATTGTTTCAAACGATCCTTGACCTCTTCCCAAAGCACCGCATCTTTGAGCGCTTGTTCCACACACACTTCAAGCTCACTTCTGCTTGAAGTCATCCGGTTGATCCTGAGGCCGTAGGCTACATTATCGAATATTGACTTGGGAAATGGGTTTGACTTCTGAAAGACCATTCCCACTTTCCGCCGCAGTTCCACAAGATCGGTTCCTGGCGCGTAAATGTCGCGGCCGTCAATCAAGATCTCTCCAGTAACTCGCGTTGTTGGAATGATGTCGTTCATGCGATTTAGCGCACGCAAAAACGTCGACTTGCCGCAGCCTGAAGGGCCGATGAAAGCTGTCACGATCCTTTCTGGGATGTCCAGGGAGATGTCGAAAAGCGCTTGCACGCGGCCGTAATGGAAGTTGAGATGCCGCACACTTATCTTGGCTGAGGGACTGGCCACGCCGACGTTCTGGTCCGCCTGCACAACTGGCGCCGCATTCGGAACCGCCTGTTTTGACACCTGTGCTGACATGGAGTTCAGTTTAACCAAAATGCCCCGTGATGTATTCTTCGGTCAACTTGATAGCTGGATTTTCAAACATTTCCTTCGTGGGGGCTACTTCAATAAGCTCGCCCAAATACATAAAAGCTGTGTAATCAGAGACGCGCGCTGCCTGTTGCATATTGTGCGTCACGATGACGACCGTGACATCCCGCTTCAAATCGAAAATAAGGTCTTCTATTTTTGAGGTTGCTATCGGATCGAGCGCCGAAGTTGGCTCGTCGAACAGAAGCATTTCGGGCTCCGTCGCCAGAGCACGGGCAATACAAAGACGCTGCTGCTGGCCGCCTGAAAGAGTGTAAGCAGACGCGCGCAACCGATCCTTGACTTCGTCCCAGAGGGCTGCAGAACGAAGGGATTGTTCAACGTGGTCCTTGAGTTCCTGACCATTGATGCCTCTCAAGCGGAGCCCGAACGCCACATTCTCAAAGACTGACTTCGGAAAGGCGTTGGGTTTCTGGAACACCATGCTCATGCGCATACGCATTTCCAGCGGATCCGTTTCCGGCCCGATCAAATTGATACCGCTTGGTTGCAGAATGATCTTTCCCTCGTATCGTGTTTCCGGGTAAAGATCATGAATCCGATTGAAGCAGCGCAGCAGCGTAGACTTTCCGCAACCAGAAGGGCCAATGATGGCGGTAACCTGATTGGCGCCGAAGACCATAT
>JBHENH010000160.1:5811-6172 GCA_046262135.1 Pyrinomonadaceae bacterium | reverse complement strand
ATTGTCACGCGCAGAATTGCGCGAAGGCGGTAAACGTTTAGTCGCGAAGGTTGGGCGATATCGACCGGAAGTACTCGCGGTATTGGGACTAGGAGCTTATCGAGCAGCGTGGGAACGACCGAAGGCAATGGTGGGACGACAAGACGATTTAATAGGGGAAACGTTCATTTGGGTCTTGCCTAATCCCAGCGGATTGAATGCTCACTATCAAGCTAAGGAGCTAGCTGCGCTTTTTGCGGACCTGAAGAACTGGCTGGCAGCCCGGGAGGCTAAGTCGGCGTTGTTACTACCGGCACGTTAATCGTGTTCTATGTCTTTAGTTCTTCAGTACAGTTTTAAGCTGAGCGGCAAGACTGGGGTT
>JBHENH010000160.1:391-5801 GCA_046262135.1 Pyrinomonadaceae bacterium | reverse complement strand
GGGCAGAAACGTTATCGCTGATAGCCACGTAGGTCAGCCCGAGATTGTAGTGAGCGGCAGCGAGTTCAGGTCTTAGCTTTATTACCGTTTTGTACGCTTCAACGGCTTCTGAATAACGACGCCCGTTGAACAAAGCAAGCCCGAGATTAAAATGAGCAGCAGCGTTTGTGGGTTCGATTTCAGTAGCATGCCTCAGTGCGTCAGCGGCTTCGTTATATTGCTTTAGACCGTTATAGGCGTTCCCCAGATTCTTGTAGGAGTTAGACAACACTTCCTTTCTGTTTTGTAGCCCCTGCCGATAAGATTCACCACTCTGACCCAAAAGAGCGATTGCGCGTTGCGAGGCTGCCACTGCTTCGCCGTAGCGTTCTGCGTGAACATACGCAAATGCCAAATTGTCGTACAGTTCCGCGTTATTCGCATCCCGCTTGAGAGCTTGATTCAAAGTTTCGATTGCTTCGGCGTAGCGATCCAGCTTGGCAAGCGAGTAACTCAAGGGTTGGTATGCGGCAAGGTAGTCCGCATTTAACTTAATGGTTTGTCTATAAGCTTCCACCGCTTCAGCAAAGCGGCCCTGATCCAGAAACACGTTGCCCAGGCCAAACTGAGCGCGGGCGTCGCTGGGCTCCTGCTGCGCGGCAAGCTTGTACTGCTGTTCGGCTTCAGAGTAACGAGGCTTGGGTGCACTTCTTGCAGCGTTTGCTTTGGCGATTACCTGTTCATGAACCGCTACTTTTTTCTGCGCAGCCGTTTGTCGGGACCTGCTCCTATTGGAATTTCTACCGCCTCCAGCTGCGGGTCCAGACGATCCGCCGCCGACACGCACAGTTGGATTCTCGGGTTTACGAAAGATCAACGCAGCACCACCCACGGCTTCGCGCGTCAAAGTTCCGCCGCCGGCTTGGCCCTGGCCATGGGCCATGACTATTTCAAGATTGCCAGAAGCGACCGCGGCCAGCAAAAGCAAAAAGGCTAAACGATAAAACTTTGTCATTATTTAAGACTCCTTAATCCACACACATTACAGGATCTTTCCGAAAATTTGAACCACTTGTGGGTTTGCTTTTATCTATTATTCCGAGATGGAAAATACGCCGGTCGGGTTGGCTTAAGGCAGGCAATAACAGCGGCCGAAGTAATGGCGATATAAAGGAAAAGAGTTTCCGTAGACACCGAGGACAGATGGACAGGCTATTCGCACTTGCAGTTAATGAACGTCGTTAGTCGAGCCCGTCTAACTGCAAGCCGACGGGTTCCGCACCAACGCTTTTCAACTCATCAAGAATCCGTGCCACGTCGCCGTACGCAATGGACCGAGGTGCCTTGATATACACAGTCTTCTCGATGCGGGAGTCTTCCGGCACGCCCATTCCTGAAAGCACTTCGGTCCGGTAAACATGATTTTGCCTGCGCTCTTTGAACAATGAGAGCAGGGCGATCGCCAACTTTGAAGGATCGTCAACGGTTCCCATGTCGCCGGAGAATTGATTCAACTTTAGCGTTCGATCAGGCGCGACTGTCACTACGAGTGTGAGTGGGTCGGGAGGCCAAACGCGGCTATCCCGCCTTTCGGGAAGGGCTGCGGTAAACCTGTGGGGCTTCAACGGAGCGGCCACCATAAAAATGATCAACATGACCAGGAGCACGTCGATCAAAGGGGTCACATTGATAAGTGGTGTAGCGTGGTTATCGGTCTTCGGCGTTCGAACCATATTCCCTCTTTTCAAGGCGCACAGCCATTTTATTAGACACCTCGACTTGGGAAAGGTTCCAGGTCTAACTGGAGCGATATAGATATTAACGGAGCTGAAGTGCGATGATCATCGTTGGCTGACGTCTTTTATTCCGTTCATAACAATACGCGCCACAGTTGGAATAATCTCACGTTCATTCGCATGGTCAGTCGTGAAGGTTACAAGGACGAACCGGTTGCCATCAGGCATTTCAATGTATGCAGCATCGTGCCGAGTCGTACTGGTCCATCCAGCTTTCGACCACAACCGCACACCCTCAATTCCCTGAAGCGCGATGCCGCTGAAGCCGTGCGCCTGATCGTCGTTGTCTTTGCTGGCCCCAGAGTAATCGCGCTTTAACAGCTCCATCATTTGCAGACTACGCTCCGGCGTAACCGCTTTTCCAGTAGCAATCTCCATTAACAAACGGGCCGTAGCATCAGTTGTTAACTTGTTTCGATTTTCGCCGTTTGGACCACGCGAACTGCGTTCTCTTCCATAGGCATCTTCGCAAAATGTTTTCTGATTCACATTGATGTTGGTATATCCAAGCGACGAAAAATACCGGTTAACTGCGTTGCGCTTCTCCTGCCACTTCTTCATCTCGTTCGGCGGCAGCTCGTAACCTCCCGTAGTGTGCGTTAAGACATCGACAATGTATTGAGTAGCCTCGTTGGAGGAATCAACGATCATGTCTTTCAAGGCTCGACGGAGTTCGGATGTGTCCTGGATCTTCTTATCTTCCAGCCAACGGTGTGCGGCCACCAGGTAGAACAGCTTTACCACGCTGGCAGGGTAGATTCTCTCGTTACCTCTAAAACTTGCCTTGGCGGGGCGGCCGGCATCGCGTAGATCGATGAGCGTGATCGAGAGTTGGCTTTGGTTGAGTTTCTTATCTGCGAACTTCTCAAGGGTCTGCTTGGCGGCTTCATCAACGAGTGACTGTAAAGTCCGCATCTCGGGAATCGTGGCAGATGACGTTTGTGAAAAAGCCGTAACCATTAGAATCAAGCAGAAGATGCTGGTGACCCTGGAAACTGTTTGGGTTTTCTTCATAGTAGTGAAAGGGAAAAACTCAATGATTTGTGTAAACGAGCGATTTGGATTATAAGGCAATGAATGACAAAAGTATCAGCGCAGCGATCCGGCGAAGGACTCATTCGTGGTATCCGCCGGTGGGACCTGATCGCTATCGCTATTAATGGAATCATAGGCGCGGGAATCTTCGGTCTGCCGGCAAGAGTTTTTTCCCTTATCGGGTCTTACAGCGTCATAGCCTTCGTAGTTTGTGCGCTCGTTGTCGCGCTCATCATTTTTTGCTTTGCCGAGGTGGGCAGCCGCTTCAACGAAACTGGAGGACCTTATCTTTACGCACGCGAGGCGTTTGGGCCGGCTGTGGGATTTGAGATCGGATGGTTAATCTGGCTCGCCCGTTTAACTGCCTTTGCAGCCAACTGCAATCTGCTAGTCAATTATGTTGGTTACTTTTGGCCATCGGCTACAGATGCGATATGGCGTGCTTGTATTATCGTGCTTGTCGTTATCGTAATTGCCGCGATCAATCTCGTCGGCATCCGGCAGGCCGCAATCGTCAGCAACTGTTTCACGATTGGCAAATTAATTCCTATAATCATTTTTATTGGAGTGGGCTTGTTCTTCATCCAACCGCAGGCTTACGCGCTTGGCCCGACACCGTCAAGCGGCGCTTTTTCTCAATCAGTATTACTTCTGGTCTATGCGTTCACCGGATTTGAGATGGCTGCGATTCCTGCAGGGGAAATTCGCAATCCGCAAAAGCATCTCCCGCATGCGCTAATTGTTGCGATTGCAATCGTGGCATTTCTTTACATCCTAATTCAGATTGTTTGTGTCGGAACTCTTCCAGAGTTGGCCCAATCGCAAAGACCAATGGCCGATGCGGGCACACGGTTCATGGGAACTCTTGGTGGAGCGATCATTTCGGCAGGCGCCATAATTTCGATTACCGGCAACTTGAATATTCTTTTGCTTTCAGGTTCCCGCATTCCCTTTGCTATTGCCGAGGAGCATCAGCTGCCTTCGGTCATTGCCAATGTGCATCGCCGGTTTTTCACACCGCATATCGCAATTCTAATAACCGCAAGTCTGATGTTGGTTATGACACTGAAGAGTTCCTTTGTAGCCGCACTGACAATCAGTGCCATCGCCCGGCTAGTGACGTATATCGCGACGTGCATGGCGTTGATTGTTTTTCGGCGACGCGAAGGTGCACCTCCCGCAATGTTTAGATTACGAGGAGGGACCTTCATTGCAGTAGGTGCGCTTGGGCTAGCAGTCTGGCTGCTGTGGAATAGTACTTTCGCAGAGGCAAAAGTCGCCGCCCTCGCTGCTGCCATCGGACTTGTAATCTACGGTAGCTACCAATTGATCAAGCAACGCTCTCACACGCAATCCGAGTCCTGATTGGCCGCTATTTCGAGTAGTTAGACCCTCTCCGCCGCGGCCATTCCCCGCCATTGAATTTTTCTTCTCTACTGACAATTTGTGTCAACGCCTCAATGCCACATTTTGGAGAAATTTTCGTCCAATGCGAACGGTTGGCCAAAAAGGGGCAGGCACTCCTGCTCGATTTAACTGTTTTCCCAGCAAAAAAGGCGTTTTGGAAAGAGCAGCAATTCGCTCCGGCATTCCGCCCCTGATGGCATAAGGGTTGTTTCCAATCTTCCTCTCACCGTCTCACCTGCGGTTAGAAGTCCATCGCGGTAGACCAGAAATCCTCATCAAGAGGCTGGTTCCCGAGACTATGTTGAACAGGTTGAAGGAGCTCATTGTTCATTATCAGCAAATAGCAGACAGGCCACGCAGCGACGAAATTATTTTTGGTTCTTTTCAACTTTGAAGCTTTAGGAGATAGGAATGACAAAACTTAAGAAATATGTTCGCACCATGCCGATAGTGGTGTTGTGCCTATTAGTTTTGGGCGGCGCTGCAGCGTTTGCGCAAAAGAAGTTCATGATAATCCGAGCGGGCCGTCCCGAGGTTAAAGTCGTACTCACCGCTGTGGTGGAGAGAGATAACGGGAAAATCGCGGTCGAGAAAGCCGCGGGGGTGAAATCCGGTGAAATCCTGGATTGGACCATCACGTCGGCGAACGAAGGCGATGCGGCCGCGAGCGACTATAAAACCATCGCGAAAATCCCCGTTGGAACCCAGTTTGTCGCTGGCACCGCTACGGCCGACGGCTCAGCAGCCGTCACCTACAGCATAGACAACGGAAAGAGCTTCTCCGCACAGCCGGTAATTGAACAGAAGCAGCCGGACGGTTCCACCAAAAAGGTGCCCGCCCCCGCCTCGATGTACACGCAACTTCGCTACGAGTGGGCCGACCCCCTGGTCCAGGGTGGCAAGCTTAGTGCTTCTTATAAGGTGCGCTTGAAGTAGTCCCCACGGGCTTTAGAAAGCCGACGCTCCAAGCATCCTTCTCCGGCCGCACTCTCCGCCCACCCAATTAACAAGTGAGGAATGATGATGAGTAAAGTTTCCCATGTCACTACAACCGCACTGCCCCGCGTAATCGCATTAATTGCGATCACGTGCGCTCTGTTCACACAAGGATTAGCGCAGACTGCCGGCGGCACTCAGATACAAAACCAAGCCAGTGCCAGTTATTCCGATGGCAGCGGCGGTTCTTACAGCAC
>JBHENH010000160.1:0-381 GCA_046262135.1 Pyrinomonadaceae bacterium | reverse complement strand
CGGCCGTTAGCCCAACCGTGGTGCCCGGACAAACTGGAGTGCTCTTCAGTTTTAATGTCACTAACACTGGAAACTTTGCCGACCAAGTGCGTTTCCTTGCCAACGGCGCCAGTGTCTACCTTGGCGTGGGGAGTCCAGCAACCATAAGCCAAGCGGTGATCGACGTCGATAATAGCAACTCTATCAACGGCGGCGATACAGACATCCTGGGCAATGGTTCGGATGTAGTTTCCGCATTAATCGCGCAGAATGGTTCTATCAACGTTCTCGTTGAAGTAAGCGTTAACGGCGCGGCCACAGCCGGCCAGTCAATTGATGTTTTCCTCGGCGACGCCGGTGGTGGTTCTCCATATGACAACCAGGCCGCTGATGGTTCAGGCC
>JBHENH010000159.1:0-6294 GCA_046262135.1 Pyrinomonadaceae bacterium | reverse complement strand
CGTGATTGGCCTGTCCGTCGCGCGCGCACTCAAATTGCGCGGCCTGCGCGAAGTCCTTCTAATCGAGCGCTCGAGCCTGGGAAGGGAGGCATCTTTCGCCGCCGCGGGAATGCTCGCGCCTCAGGCAGAGGCGGACGGCGCCAACGAATTCTTTCATCTGGCTTGCAAGAGCCGCGATATGTACCCCGCCTTTGCGTCTGAACTGTACGAGGAATCCGGAATCGACATTGAACTTGAAAAGACAGGAACACTTTATCTGGCTTTCACCGACCACGATATCGATGAAGTCAAAAACCGTTACCGGTGGCAGAGCAAAGCCGCACTTCCCATCGAAAGGTTGACGGCCCGCGACGCCCTAAAACTCGAACCATCGATCTCCTCCAACGTTCAGATGGCGCTGAAATTCCCACTCGATATGCAGGTGGAAAATCGGCGGCTCATTAAAGCTCTCGCTGTTTCCAATGAACGGTCAGGAGTTCGGATGCTAACTGAGACATCTGTCAAATCTATGCGAATCAATCGTCGTAGACTTAACGGTGTCGAAACGTCGCGCGGTTTCGTTGCCACTGAGTGTGTCGTGGTTGCGTGCGGTGCCTGGAGTTCTCTGATTGAAATATCCAACGCCGTTGATACCGGGGAAACGACGTCGCCCCGATTGTTAAGCAGCAGTCCGTTAGGAGATATTCTCGTCGAACCGGTGCGTGGCCAGATGCTTAGCTTTGCCACTGATCCACGTATCACGCAGCATGTCATTTACAGCCCACGCGGATACATAGTCCCGAGAAGCGATGGCCGTCTTTTAGCAGGATCGACCACTGAACATGTGGGTTTTGACAAAAATGTTACCGACGAGGGAATACAAACGATCCTGACAGCGGCCGAGGAAATATCCCCCGCAGTGGCATCATTACCCGTAACAGCATCCTGGGCCGGCCTGCGACCGCGCGCCAGCGACGATTTGCCTGTGCTCGGGCCTTGTGCTGAAATTGAGGGCGTCTTTTACGCAACAGGGCATTATCGCAACGGTATTCTATTGGCGCCGATCACCGGCGAGTTGCTCGCAGGCGCAATTATTGACAGGGAAGTTGCGGCGATCCCACACACATTCTCCCCCAGTCGCTTTGGCCTGGTTTCCGTGAATTAACAGCCGCTGTAATCTAGATAGCCCGTTGTCATAGTTGATGAACATGATGAAATTTCTTAACCAGAGGCTCCTTACGCTCGCGGCCTTGTCCGTGTTGACACTCGTAACTATGGAGAGTGTCTTTGCCCAGGGATACGGGGAAAACAAGGACGCAACTCCCGAGTCACGTTCGGCTAAAACTCTGTTCGAAGAAGCGAACTCCTATGTAGACAAGAAGTTCATTGAGTTCAACAAGAGGAGGCTTCCCTACGACGGGAAGCTCGAAGCCAGGACTAAACAGGAACAGAAGGAGCTTGCAGCAAAATATGCGGCTGCGCTCCAGGCCAGGGGGCAGTTGTCAGGCACCGATGTCTATTATCTCGGCATGCTTTACCACGTTGCCGGCAATGCAGATGCTGCACTGGAAACGATGCGCGGTCTTTTAAAAACAGGGGGGAGTGGAGAAACCTTTCAAAACGCGCGTGCGGTGATAGTGTTGTATGCAACACGCAAGAATCTCATTCCAGAAGCTGAGCAAGCGATCAAAGCTTACGCTGAAAACCAGCCGCAGGATTTGCTTGAATGGTTTGGCATGGAAACGCTGACGGCCCGGGCGTTGCAAAAAGCGAACAACTACGAGTCCATGGGCGTGCATGCACAGGGAATGCTGAAGGTCGCGAAGCTGGTAACAGCCAGCAAAAAATACAATTCATTCAGGCGCGACGATATGCTTTTCAAGGCCACATCGTTTTTATCAGAAGCTTACTTGCATCTGAATAAGAAAGACGCGGCGATCGCCAATGTTGAAGAGCTTCGCAGGTTGGCCATTTCCCTTCCTTCAGGCAATCTTTTGCGACTGGCTAACATCCAGCTGGCTGGGTTGGACCGGTCGATTGATCTTCAGGGACTGTTTAATCAACCCGCACCGGGAGCCGCTGCCACGCTTCCGGAAATCGTCGCTACTCAGTGGATCGATCAATTGCCCGTGAAGTTGTCAGACTTACGCGGCCAGGTGGTTTTACTCGACTTCTGGGCCCCCTGGTGCGGGCCCTGTCGCTATACTTTTCCTAAATTGCAAAAATGGCACGAGGATTACAAAGACAAAGGACTGGTAATCCTCGGGTTGACACAATATTTCGGGGCCGCGGACGGGCGTAGTGCAAGTCGTGGAGAAGAACTCGCATACTTGCGGACGTTCAAAAAGCAAAACCGGCTTCCTTATGGCTTCGCAGTAGCGGATACGGGGATCAACGATCTTAATTACGGGGTGTTTACTATCCCCATGTCCTTCTTGATCGATCGCCGCGGAAATGTGAGGTTTATCGCGCTTGGCGCAGCGCCACAGGAGCTCGCTATGTTGGACAAAATGCTGCGCACGGTCGTTAATGAACCGGACGAACCGCATGCGCAGGTCCAGCGAAAAGCGGATGCGACTCAATGAAACGTCCAAAGTCCAAAGTCCAATGTCCAGTGTCCAACGTCTTTACAGGGAGACATGGATGGCTAAACTGAAGCTCTTCCGATAAATAGACATGGGACTTTGGACTTTGGACATTGGACATTGGGCTTTGAGACTTTGAACATTGGGCTTTGGACACATTGGACTTTGGACTTTTATGGGCGAGGCAAACATAACTATTGGGATCGCTTTTGTGGCGGGAATTCTCTCGTTTCTTTCGCCCTGCGTGTTGCCGCTGGTTCCAGGTTACATCTCGCTGATGTCGGGCGTTAGCGTTGACACGCTCAAGGAAGGAAGCACCGGATCGCGTGCGCGCCGCGCGGTGATTGTGAACTCGCTGGCTTTCAATGCCGGGCTTTCGGTTATCTTCCTCGCACTAGGCGCTACTGCGGGCCTCGTCGGCTCCTCTATCACCAGCAATCCCTGGGTGAGAATTATTGGCGGCATCATAATTATCGCCTTCGGTCTGCAGTTAATCGGTCTCCTAAAAATCTCCGCGCTTTATAAGGACACACGGTTCTTCTCAGACGATAAGCCACGTGGGCCATTGGGTTCTTTTACGCTTGGAATTGCTTTTGCGGCTGGTTGGACGCCGTGCATCGGCCCGATTCTGGGCGGGATCCTCGGGCTCGCCGCCGCCAGTGGAGGATGGCGCAGCGGGCTCCTCTTATCTGCTTTTTATTCCGCTGGATTGGCAGTTCCCTTTTTATTGACGGGCTTAGGGATTAATCAGTTCCTTGCCTTCTACGGCAAATTTCGAAAACACCTTCATAAGGTTGAGGTCTTCTCTGGAGTTGTTCTGATTATTGTGGGTCTCCTGGTTATGAGTGGTCAATCAACCCTGCTGGCAAGCTCGAGGCTGGCGGCATTTCTGCCGAACGCCGAGGGTTGGATTAAGGTAAAGTCGACGCCACCACCCATCGTGCCTGCAACCGCAACAAATTTCGAAGTAGCACCCGACGTCCAATTTCAAACGCTTGCGGGTCAATCTTTCACGCTCGGACAACTGCGCGGCCAGGTAGTACTACTAAACTTTTGGGCTACCTGGTGTATCCCGTGTCGCGAAGAAATTCCCATTCTTAACGCCATGCAGCACGATCTTGAAGGAAAAGGATTGAAGGTAGTCGGCGCAACGCTGGAAGATACGGTTGAAGGTGTTGAGTCGTATCAGAAAGAAGTAAGGCGATTTGAGTACCAGGTAATTGTAGGAGGCAGTGACGCGAAAGCGAAGTTTGGCGGCACTCCTTTACCGACCACGTATTTGATAGATAAAGAGGGACGCATCCGGCAAAAGATCGTAGGCGCGCGAGACCGCTCTGGTTGGGAAGCGGTCGTGAAACCGTTGTTGGACGAGGCAGCCGCCACGGCTCAGACTACTGCATCGATCCAATAGTAGCCGGCTTCAAGGGTTAATAGGATCAAATTAAAGTGTTATGTATTAGGAGTATTGCGATGAACAAATTATTTGGGCTGATAATCCTGGCGCTCGCGCTCTTACCCGTTGCCGCTTTCGCTCAGGACGGTCATGAATACTCACCACTAGTCGAGAAAGTCGTAAACTACAAGACCTGGACGCTCAATGATCTGAAGGACAACAAGCCTGCAGATCTGCGCTCGCTGATGAAGGGCAAAAAGCTGGTCATGGTCGTTTACTTTGCGCCCTGGTGTCCTAACTGGCGTAACGAAGCGCCAGTGGCAGCAAGACTTTATGAAAAGTATAAGGACCAGAGATTCGGGGTTATAGGCGTTAGCGAGTACGGCTCGCGCGAAGACGTGCGGAAATATTTTGCACCAACCGGGGCGCCCTATCCGGTGGTCAGCGAATCAGAATCCCGGGAAGATCGCGAGAAGACGCCACATTTCGGCTACCGAAGACTGACCGGCGACGCACGCAAGTGGGGCTCGCCCTGGAACATTTTTCTCGAACCGGACTTACTGGCGAAGACCGACGATGTACTCACCGAAAAGGCATGGGTGGTAAATGGTGAATTGATCGAAGTTGAGGTAGACAAGTTTATCGCTGAGCGTCTCAACGCAAAAACCGGCGCTATCGAACCCTGCAGGGATTGATACAAGTCCTGGGAACCTCACTGGTTTAGCAAATACAGAAGCGGACGAAGCCATAAGCGCCCGTTACCAAATTCCAATATACGCCACCCTATACAGAACCGTTGGCGGTAGCCAATGGGTGCCAGCGCTCGTCTAATCTTTGGACGCAACGGTAAAGATGCGATTTGGAAGAGATAGTGGACCTGGCTCGATTGTGAGCATCCATTGGCCACCGCCAACGGTTCTGTATCGAGGCATCCGACCACATCAACGTCGAAAGTTCAGAGTACAGAGTTTAGCCTGCTGTGCGGCGGAAGGTACTTTGATTAACCAACTCACCCCAAATCCAACCTCACCACTTGCTCTTCACGATTCCTATTTAGAGCATTTCACTGGTAAGATTTGCAGCTCTTTTGACCAAAAAGTCCGTTCAGAGTTCAAGGTACAAGCGATAGTCAGCTACTGAGAACACTAAGCAACCTAAAGGTTGACTCTGAACTTCTTGAAGTTATCCACGATGACCCTATGAAACTTCGTTTGCTTTACCACGGCCACTGCTTCGATGGCGTGGCGTCGGCTGCCACCTTTACCCGCTTTTACAAAGAACGCATTCACCCCGAAGCGGAAGTGAGCTACGGCGGCCTATTGCATCGCCCGGGGAACTTATTTGATCTGTCGATGTTTGATGGCGACGAAAATGCGATTGTCGACTTCAAGTACGCGCCGTCTGAACAACTGACCTGGTGGTTTGACCATCACGAGTCGGCATTTTTAACTCCAGCCGATGAAGCTCACTTTCGTGCTGACAAATCGGGAAAAAAGTTCGTCGATGCGGGACGTAAATCCTGCACCGAATTTATCGCCGACGTTGCTCGGACCAAATTTGGATTCAACGACGCCCCAATAACATCTCTTGTTCATTGGGCCCATATCATTGACGGTGCCCTTTACGAATCGGCGGCCCAGTGTGTGGAATTGAAGGAACCGGCGCTGCAACTGATGCAGGTGATTGAAGCGGATCCGGATGACAGGTTTGTAGAACAGGTTATTCGCGATCTGACCGTGAAATCTCTTGAAGAGGTTGCTACCAGCGAAGAGGTTCAGCGCCGGTTTAAGCCCATTCGTGCGCAACATCTGGAAACTCTGGAAGCAATCCGTCGCAAGGCAATCTTTTCCAGGGCTGTGGTTTCATTTGATCTGGTTGATGAGGGTTACGAAGGTTTCAATAAATTCATTCCTTATTATCTCTATCCGGACACGACTTATACGGTCGCTTTAACACGCGGATCACAACGAACAAAGATTTCTGTGGGTTCGAATCCCTGGTCAGCACATGCGCGCACTCACAACATTGCGAAGATTTGCGAACGTTACGGCGGCGGCGGCCACGCGGTGGTCGGTGCCATCTCCCTAAAGCCTGATGAAGTTGAAAAAGGCAGAACTATAATGCGGGAGATCGTTGAGGAACTCGCGCAGTAGTCCAATGTCCAATGTCCAATGTCTTTACAGCGAGACATGAATGGATGAACTAAAGATGTTAGCTGCATAGACATTGGACTTTGGACCTTGGACATTGGACATTGAACTGTAGTGGACTGACGAAATGAGACAAACAGTTAAGCAAGTTTTGGCCGAGGCAAGGACCGCTCAAACTCGACGGGTG
>JBHENH010000158.1:6007-6313 GCA_046262135.1 Pyrinomonadaceae bacterium | reverse complement strand
CTTCAAGACTCCACGAAGCTGCGGCCGCCGGTTCTTCCCGAATCAGTAGACCGAGATTGTCGAACAGTCTCACCCGAAACTTCGCGTTTGATCCCGGCCGCAGCATCAGTTCTGTGGGAACCACCTGAACGTGTGTTACCGCACTTCCCGCGGCAGAGGCTATGCTGGGAGAGATTGCAACTGCCGGCGACTTTGACTTCTTGCCAATGGCATACAGATTTGCATCGCTCACAACATAGACCCGACCGTCTGATACGGCTACTGAAGCGATGATGGCCTCAGGCAATTGCTGAGTTCCCAGCTGAT